>CAZLUL010000457.1:0-1943 GCA_964562635.1 uncultured Fibrobacteraceae bacterium
GGGCTCAGCACCCGCGACTTCAGACCCTCGCCACGCAGATAGTCCCGCACGATGGCCGCGTTCATGACCGTCGCCAGCATGCCCACGTTGTCGGCCGTCACCCGGTCGACAATTTCCAGATTTGCCGAACGGGCCCGAAAAATATTGCCGGCCCCCACGACGATGCCCACCTGGACACCCATCTCGGTGACCTGGGCAATGGCTTGGGCCAGGGCGGTCAGTTTGCGGTGGCAATACTGTTCATCATCGGACATCAGGGCTTCGCCGCTGAGCTTCAAGAGGATCCGCGTGAATTTCACGGGGTTGGGCCTTTCACCAAGAGACTGTTTCGTCAGACGAGTAATTCCGGAGACACCACCCGGGCGTGCCCCACAACAAGGTAAAAAAAAGCCCGGGCTTTAAGGCCCGGGCATTGCACCTGTGCGTCAACCGCCGATCTGAAAACGGCTGAACCGTTTGATCGCCATGTTCTCGCCGAGGGAACCGATGACCGAGTTCACGTAGTCCGCGATGGTCATGTCCGGGTCCTTCACGTACTTCTGCTCGAGCAGGACAATTTCACTGTAGTACTTGTCCACTTTGCCATCAACAATCTTGTTGATGATCGCCTCGGGCTTGTTCTGCTCTTTCATCTGCTCGCGGTAGATCTCCTTCTCCTTCTCGATGAGCGTGGAGTCGACCTCTTCCCGGGTCACGGCGATGGGACTGGTCGCCGCGATGTGCATCGCCACGTTGCGGACAAACTCCTGGAAGTCGTCCGTGCGAGCGACAAAGTCGGTTTCGCAAGCCACTTCAATCAGCACGCCGACTTTGCCGCCGCCGTGGATGTAGCTGCTCACCAGGCCTTCGCTCGTGGCGCGGCCTTCCTTCTTGGAAGCCGAAGCGATGCCCTTGGTCCGCAAGTAATCCATGGCTTTGTCCATGTCGCCGCCACACTCGGTGAGGGCTTTCTTGCAGTCCATCATGCCGGCCCCGCTGGTGTCGCGCAGTTCCTTGACCATTTTTGCGGTGATATCCATGATTCCTCCAGATTCCGCCTCGGCACCTGCCCAAGGTCGGAAAATTGCCCGAGTTCATCGGGGCTTGTGGTGCATCAACAGGGCCCATCCCGGCTGGGGACAGGCCCATGAGGAAACTCGACGATTATTCGGCGGCTTTGGGAGCCTCGGGTTTGACTTTGCTGTCTTCGCCATCAAGGCTGGCGCTGGCCGCGGCGGCCTCAGCCTTGGGGGCAGCCATGTCGACCTTGGCCGCGCTCTTCTCGGTGGCAACGCTCTTCTCGTTGGCAACACCAGCGTCCTTGCCCTCGTTGCGCGTATTGCGACCCTCTTCGATGGCACTGGCCACCGTGCGGGTGAACAGCGTGATGGCACGGATGGCATCATCGTTGCCCGGGATCGGGTAGCGCACCAGTGTGGGGTCACAGTTGGTATCGACAATGCCGATCACCGGGATACCCAGGTTGCTGGCTTCGCGCACTGCGGTCTCTTCTTCGGCGGTGTCGACGACAAACACGGCGTCAGGCACGCCCTTCATCTTGCGGATACCACCGAGGTTGTTGTTCAGCTTCTCGAATTTGCGAGTCAGGTCGAGCTGCTCTTTCTTCGAGAAATTCTCAATGCGACCGTCATTCATGATCGCTTCGATCTCTTCGAGCTTCTGCACGCTCTTGTAGATGGTCTGGTGGTTGGTGAGCATGCCGCCAAGCCAACGCTCGGTCACATAGGGCATGTCAACCTGGTTGGCCATTTCGCGAATCGCGACCTTGGCCTGCTTCTTCGTACCAACGAAGAGCACGGTGCCACCCTTGGCCGAAATGACCTTCAGGAAAGCGCAGGCCTCGTTGAGGGCCTTCAGGGTGCGTTGCAGATCGATGATGTAGATGCCACCCCGGGCGATGAAGATGTACGGCTTCATCTTGGGGTTCCATTTGCGGGTCTGGT
>CAZLUL010000458.1:0-1941 GCA_964562635.1 uncultured Fibrobacteraceae bacterium
GGGTAAGCCCTCCCGGGTCTGTAACGGGCGGTACCGTATCAAAAACTCCCGACAAATTGCGATTAAATTTAGATTTGCGCCCATTTTTTGACTACGGAAATCCGTATGGCGCCTTATGTTGCCCAGTTTTCAGCCTTTTAGCGGCCGGGCCATCAGGACCACAACCGTGTGCGATGGGACTTTCAAGATGGCACCAACCGGGTGCGGGAGGGATGCCTCTGGATGGACGTCATCCGGAGCCTTGGCCCCGGTATCAATAACCACATGCCACTGAGTCGCTTCTGGTGGCGGCGCCAGGGAAAAACTTTGGGTTGTGGTTTCGGCGTTCAAAAGCACAAGAACCCGCTCGGATCCGGCCGGTGGCGCCAATTCGTAGGCGAGGTGGCAGGAAGTCGGAGTCCAGTCCGGGCGATTGGGCTGTGTGCCGTGCCAGGTGATTTCGCCTTCCTGTTGCGGGTTGGTCGCCCGCCAGAAGCGATCCTGCGCCAGGGCCGGCAAAGTGTTGGCCAGTTGCGCGGTCAGCCGCACGAAGCGCAACAGGTCGGCGTTGTCACCGGCCAAGTCCCAGTCCAGCCAATTGCGTTCGTTGTCCAGGCACCAGGGGTTGTTGTTGCCTCCACGGGATTGGCCCCATTCGTCCCCGGCCAGGAGCATGGGCGTGCCATGGGAGAAGAACAACAGGGTGATGAAATTGCGCAGACGGCGCTCGCGCAGGGCGTTCACTTCGGCGTCTTCGCTGACCCCTTCGTGACCGCTGTTCCAACTGAGATTGTTGTCAGATCCGTCCCGATTGTCTTCGCCGTTTTCGGCGTTGCGTTTCTGTTCGTAGGTCACCAGATCACGCAGGGTGAAACCGTCGTGGCAGGTCACGAAATTGATGCTGGCCGAGGGCCGATCGCCCGGACGGTTGAAGAGATCGGGGCTGCCGACGATGCGGGCCATGAGGTCTTCGATAATGCCGGCGTCGCCCTTGAGGAAACGCCGCACCGCGTCGCGGTATGGGCCGTTCCAACTGGCAAAACGATCGCCGGGAAAGTCGCCCACCAGGTGCAGCCCGCCGGTGTCCCAGGCCTCGGCCACCAGGCGGGTACCGGCCAGCACGGGATCGGAGTCGATGGCCCACAATACCGGTGGCCGCGACAAGGGTTCGCCGTCTTGGTCGCGGGCCATGGCCGCCGCGAGGTCAAATCGGAAGCCGTCCACATGCAGGTCGGCGACCCAGTGCCGCAACGAATCGGTGATCAGGCGGCAGGCCACGGGGTGGTTGGCGTTGAAGGTGTTGCCACAGCCGGTGAAATCGCGATACAGCGAAAAGTCCTTGTCTTGCATGTAATAAGCGGCTTCGTCAAAACCTCGCCAACTGACGGTGGGACCCTTGGGCCCGGCTTCGGCGGTGTGGTTGTAGACGACGTCCAGGATGATGCGCAGACCGGCGGCGTGCAGGGCGCGGACCATGTCGCGGAACTCGTCCACGACGGCGGTCGGATTTTTAGCGGCGGCGAAACCCGGGTGGGGGGCGAAGAACGAGAGTGAACTGTAGCCCCAATAGTTGGCCCGTCCCCGCGGGGCATCCTGGGTATCGAAGGCGTGCACGGGCATGAGCTCGACGGCAGTGACGCCGAGCTGGACCAGGTGATCTATCCGGGCGGTGAGGCCGGCGTAGGTGCCGCGCAGGTTTTTGGCCACGCCACTGGTTGGTGAAGCGGTGAAGGCGCCGACGTGCAGTTCGTAGATGAACTCCCGGCCAGCCGGGACGCCAGGCCGTTTGTCGCCCTGCCAGTCATATTGCTGGAGGTCGACCACCACGCTGCGCAATGCCTCGGCGGTATTGTCGTGGCCCGGATGGGCGGCCTGCCGGCGGTAATTTTCGGTACCGGCGATGGCAAACCCGTAGGGGTCAAGCAGGGCCGTGTTTGGGGCTGCGCTCAGGCGCCAGTTGTA
>CAZLUL010000459.1:0-1937 GCA_964562635.1 uncultured Fibrobacteraceae bacterium
GTTGGCGTAATCCGCAGGCAGGGCCCAAAGGGCCCGAACCGAGGACATCGCCAACCCCCGCTGTGTCTCTGCCGCTCTCTTCCTACTCCATTAGAAACGGATTCTCGAGATAGCGGGTTGCGTACTTTGCCGCTCCGCGGAAATCGTTCTGGAAGGTCAGGGCTTTTTCGTACTGGGCGATGGCCATCTCGCGCTGGTTCAGCATGTCGTAGCAATTGCCGAGATAGTTGTGCAGCCAGACGATGGTGCCCTGGTTTTCGCGGGTGTGAGCCTCGTTCAGGCGCAGGGCCCGCAGGAAGGCCGCCTCGGCCTTGTAGTACTCGCCCTTGTGCATGTACGATTTGCCGAGATTGACCCAGTTCTGTTCGCCACTGGCATACTGACTGCTGGCCTGGCGGCAAATGTCTTCCACGAAATCGTTGACGTCGGCCTTGAAGAAGTACTTGGCCAAACGCTGGTGCGCCAAGATGTGGGCCGACTCTTCGGTCAACTCCTGATCAAAGGCATAGAAGCCGCCGTGCACGATATCCGCCGTGAATCCCGTCAGGCGGAAGCCGTCCGGATGAGCCTCGATGCCGCCGGGCGCCATGCGCTGCAGAGTGATGCTGCGGCCCAGGGTCGGCGACTCGAAGGTGATGTTCTTGCCGAGGCAGATGATGGTGCGATTGCCGAACATGTTGCCATAGGTCCACCCCGCATCGCCCAGCGGCACCAGGCGTTCGCTCAAGGTCGCCTCGACCTCGGACTCGGTCAGCCCTCCCCGCCCGGCGGTCATCATCTGGCCCAGGGTCGGATCGACCGGGACCCAGCCCTGACCGGGCACGATGATCTCGGCAAACACATGACGGCCACCCCAATTGTAGGTATTGGCCACGGTGCGAGCCGGAATGCCCACCGAGCGGCACAGCGCCACAAACAGGGTGCTGAACTGGTCGCAGTTGCCCTGGCGGCCATCCCGGATGGCCAACGCATCCCAATCGGTCACCCCATTGGGCTTGAATTCGAGATTGTCCAGGATCCAGCCGTAGAGCAGGCGGCCAATGACATATGGTTCGGTTTCGGAGCCGGCGATTTCCCGGGCCAGATCCCGTATCCGGCCATCGGTTTGGATGCCCGGTTCCTCTTTCGTATAGCGCAGGTACTGGGCATCGTTCCGGTCGTAGGCTCCGACAGCCGCGACGCCGTGCTTGCGCACCGCCAACTCCCGCACTTCAAAATCGTAGTGGAAAAACAGCTGGGACACTTCGCGGAGAGGATCGCTCGCGAGGGCTTCGGGTTGCACCCGCCACTCGATGATCCGGTTGCCCGACGCGGGGTCGTCCAGAATGGCCACCGGCTCGGGCACGATATCGCCAAGAGTGATTTCCTGGCCATGCCACGTCGGCGGCAAGGTCACCCAGATCACGGCTTCGGCATCTTCGCCAACTTCGGAGATGTTGTCGATGATGTACCAGAAACTTCCCTGGCGCGACGTCTCGGCTGCCTCAGCGTTCGCCGCGGTTCCCAGAAATACAGCCAGGCCCACCAACAGGGTATTTTTAAGATTTCTCATGCCCATCCTCCACGCCCTCAAAAGTCATGAACCGGTGGTGGTTCACCCACCACCGGTTCGGTTGTCATTGCAATTTCCGGCTACTTGTAACTGAACAATACGGTCCAGATGATCGCGACCACCAGGGTAAGCCCGATGAACAGCGCCACGAAGCCGAAGGCCTTCAGGGCCCGCACAAAGCCGGGCTCCAGGGGGTCGACCATGTAGTCGTCCAGGCGCCCCTCGGCCACGAGCTGCTCGTATTCGCGCGGCCGATCTTCCTTGAACTCTTCCAACGTCATCCGGCCGGTGAAGATCACCGGGTCCATGGGGAACCGGTCGGGCCGGAAATGCGTGTTGAAGAAGTGGATCGTAAAGATGAACCCGGTGGCCAATAGCGCCTCAT
>CAZLUL010000460.1:0-1924 GCA_964562635.1 uncultured Fibrobacteraceae bacterium
CCGACGCTTTGCTGGTCTCGGCTGGTGATTTGATAGAAATAAACGCCCGCCGCCACTTCGGCGCCGTCGTCGTTGCGGCCGCGCCAGTTCACTTCGTGGGTATCAGCGGTTAGAGACTCAGCCAACAACGTGCGCACCAGGCGCCCCGCCAGGTCGAGCACAACGACTCTGGTCGGGCCGGCTTGGCCCAAGGTGAAGCGGATGGTCGTGGCGGGATTGAAGGGATTCGGATAGTTGCCGACGCCGACAATGCTGGCTGGCAGGATGGCCTGATCCGGCGTGGCCGCCACGCTGCAGCCAACCGGCACCGCGCCGATCAGACCGCATATCTCTTGACCAGCCGGAGCGCAGGGCGAAACCCCGTCCAGTGACACGTCATTGAGGCTCAGAGCACAGAACAGTGGGTCAGCCGAAAAATTGCCATCTGCCAACAATTGGTCGGCGATGTCCCCTTGCCAATCTCCGCCGTCGTTGCCGAAGATATCAGTGCACGAGATCGTGGCGAAGCCAGGCTCGGCGCCGACCACACTGCCGCCGGAGACCGCATATGCGACGATGCAGTTTTCAATCGTCGCGCTTGAGCCGACGCCGCCGTAAATGCCACCACCGCTGGTGGCCGCGTTGCCGGCCAAAGTGCATCCGGTCGCGATGATGTTCGCGATATGGGCCCGCATCCCGCCGCCATTACCGACCGCCGTGTTGCCGATGAAAACCGAGTTGGTCACGGCGGCGTTGCCGCTGCCGAAGTTCGCGCCACCACCGTGGGATTGGGCAGTGTTGTTGCGAAACACGCAATCGGTGACTTCGGTTTCGGAGGTCCAGCTGTCAATGGCGCCCCCGCCCCAAAGCGTGGCGGTGTTGCCCTCGAAAAGGCAACCAATCAACTTGGGAAACGACCCATTGAAGATCACGACTGCGCCTCCCGCCGTGGCCGTATTTTCGATGAAGTTGCAATCGACAAACTGGGCCGCGGCGGCAAATTCGAAATACACCGCACCTCCATTGGCGGCCGTGTTGGCAATAAAATCGCTATTGCTGACGACCGAAGAATCGTTGGTCACCGAGTAGAATCCACCCGCACCGGCACCGGTGGAGTTGGCTTCGAAGCGGCAATTGGAAACGGCGAAAGTGTTGTTGTTGAAAAAGAAGCCTCCGCCATCGCCCGGGTTGCCGGGGTTGTCGGAAAAAGCGGAGTTGTTCGTGATCTCACAGTTGTCGATGGTGCCGTTGCAATCCCGGGCCCAGAAGCCGCCCCCAGCGGCCCAGTCGAAGTGCGTCGCTCGGTTGCCAACGAAAGTGCAATCCTGCAGAGTGATGGTGCTGGCCGACGCGCCAAGTCCTGCCCCGATGCGGGCAGTATTGCGTTCGAAGACACAATTGGTAAAAGAAACGACCGACTCCAGGCAGCGCACGCCGCCACCAAGAGCCTCAAACCAACCCTCGGTCGTGTAGCCACCGGTGAAGGTGAGATTTTGAACCCGGGTTAGCTCGGTCAGGCCTTCGCAGTTGAGAACCCGCCCCTGATTCCGGGCGTCGATCACGACGCAGGAAGAATCCACCCCAGCGCCCAGCAATGTGATGCCGGCTTTCAGGTTGATCTCGTGTTCCAAGTAGGTTCCACAAGCGATCAGCACTGTGTCGCCAAAGGCGGCGGCCTGGATCCCTGTTTTGATAGTGGGACGTTCACTGGGCACCAGCCAGGTTGTCGCGCCGGCGACATTGGCCGCCAGAAGCGCACTCACAATCAAGACTACGGCCAGAGCCCTATGGGGAATAAACGCCATGAATCCTACTCGCTTGGAAGGGCTACGATGTGCATCTTCATTGCTTTTTTGCAATAATACATACATTGTATCATTTTTATCGCCGTTAAGCAACTTGTTCTCTGGCCCCGCGTCAGCAGATTCCAGCACGCTGTGGCCTC
>CAZLUL010000461.1:0-1923 GCA_964562635.1 uncultured Fibrobacteraceae bacterium
CCCTCCCAAGTCCGTGTGACAGTCAGATTGTACTTCATCTGCCTGCCCCGTTCAAGTTCCCGGTCCGCGCCCCTCCCCCGAAACCGCCAAAACAGCCCTCCCAACCGCAAATCCCACCGTTCTGAAACGGACCGATCCAGCGACCACTGTGCGCGGTCCGCCATCGCTTATTCGTCTCACTTCGGAGTTCAATCCCAGGGATCACCCGTCGTGCCCACCGACTGGTCCATCTCCGGCCAGTCGTCGCGGCCGCCCTCCTGGTCGAACGCGAGTTCGCCCTGGGGCGGAGATCTCGCCGGCAGGATCGCGGGCGACTCCGGCGGCTCACCGACATGCCGCAAGATGCGCTCGATCACCGGCGGATCCAGCACGAACGCGATGACGCGCATCGGCTGACCGCACCTCGGACATTGCAATGGCAGGCATTCATAGATCCTCGCCAACAGCATCGCCCAGCAACGGGCGGCATTCTTGCGGAATCGGTCTCCACTTGCGGGCTCGGCCACCCCCTCCTCCAACCCCATTTTCTGCTGCGCTTCCTGCAACAGCTGCAGCATGGCGCCGGACGGCCCCGCGGTTTCGATCACCGCCCGCCGCAATTTTGCGTTCGGCGCCAGAACGCCGCAATACCGGTGCTTATGAATGCGGGGCGGGGTGATCAACTTGGCCAGTCGGTCCAGAAGTTCCAGCGGGGTCAGATATAGTTCGGTCCGCCCGTCGATGGTCGGCTTTTTGAGGCTGTAAACCAGCATCTCGTCATTGACCCGACCCAGTCGCTCCTGGCTCAACGCCGGCCGTGCACAATAGCGCACCAACCGCTCCAACCCGTGTCGGTCCCAGGCCGGAATCGTCACCGACGCATCGACGGACCAGCCACCGGCATGATCAGGCGCGTCCAGGGTATGGACCGCCAGATCGTCCAGGTGGCCATGCCGGTGCAACCAGCGCAGGCCGCGGTGGCGCATCTTTGTTTGCACCGCCAGTTGATCGTCCTGATCAAGGTCCAGGGCAGGATAAAAGACGGCCAAACCCTCATCATCGGCGCTGAAAACGCCATCCGTCAAAATCACGTGAAAGTGGACATGGCTGTTGAGGTAGCTACCAAACCGGTGCACGAAGGCCACAGCGCCAAATCTTGCGCCCGGTGGGGCGTCTGGACTGTTCTGCCGGATGGTTGTCTCCACCGCCCTGAGAAACACGCCAAGCAGACCGCTGATCACCTCGGGCTTTTCACGTAAGTGCCACCTGACCCGCTTCGGCATCGACAGCACCCACTGACGATACGGCACCCGTGGCAGCACGTTGTCGACCATGTGGGCGGCCGTCTCGACCATTCTGCGGGTTGCGCAGGAAGGACAGATATCGCGGCCCTTGCAGCTGTCATCGCCGAAGGCGGGATCGCGCAGCGATTCCACCGACCAAAAAATCATGGCCGCAGTTGGCGCAATAGACCCGGGCGAACCCGTGTGCCAGGATGCCGCACTTCAAATACTGGCGATAAGTGGCCTCGATGTGAAACGGAACATTCGGCCCAAACTCACACGCCTGATCGCTACCAGCCAGATACGTTTCCAGATTTTCCCGCATGACCCGGTGCAACAAGGTGGACGCTACGCGCCGAGGCCGGTAGATGCCGCTATTTGGCGCAGGCACCGATACACTGACGGCCGCAGATGACAAAACGCCTCCCCAATGCCCGTAGGCTGTAGGAGGCGGTGGAATCGGGACTCTAAGGGTAACCGCCTGGCGTCAGACGCCCACAAGAATGTCCGGCAGCGGCGACATCAAAGGGGATAACCAGCAACTTAGGCTGGTTCGGACAAATCCATGCAGCTTTCGGTCCAACTGCCCCAACACACATCCACCCAAAAAAACACCCCAGCCAAAGCCAGGGTGTTTCCCGCACCAAAAAGGCGCCTCATC
>CAZLUL010000462.1:0-1904 GCA_964562635.1 uncultured Fibrobacteraceae bacterium
GTGACCTTTGGGTTATGAGCCCAACGAGCTACCAGACTGCTCCACCCCGCATCCATTTCGATTTTCGTGACCCGCCCCGCGGCAGGACGGGGAATATAGATAGCGCCATGGGGACTGTCAAGAAAGCCGGAAAAAGAATATCCAAGCGGCTTTACCGGCGGTCCTTATGGCGGCTGGTCCGGAAGCAAATAATTTTGATTTGAGAATTTCACCAATGCCCATTGATGCGCTATATTGGAATCGCGTGGGCGGATCATTGGTCCGTCATGACCATGAAACCCTGATTCGGGGAAGCTCACACGGTGAAGATCTGGCGCAAAATCCACATGTTCAGTTTCGGCTATTTCAAGGCCGTGGGGCTATTTGTGGGTGTGTGCATGTTTTTCATCTCGATCACCGGGTTCTTGTTGAACCATCGCCATGATTTCCGCTGGCTGGACACCACCCGTGTCACCACGAAAATCCTGCCGCCGGCCTATCAGCAACGCCTCGATGATGTTCGCGAAGCCCAGGGGTTGGCTGACCTGTTTCCCAACGAGGCGCACAGCGTGCCTTTGAACTGGTTGGTCACCGATTTCCATACCGGTGAGATCCTGGGCAAATGGGGGCCCTGGTTTTACGATCTGATCGCCGCCAGTTTCACGATTCTATCGGTGACCGGCATTGTCATGTACTTCAAGGTCAGGCGCCGCGCGCGCTTCTGATCGCAAGTCAAAAGGGGAGAGACTGCATGCTGAAAATCAACTTGAAGACCATCGCCACGGTGACCCTGCTGGTGGGCCTGCTGGCGACTGTCGGCTTTGCCGGCGACACCCAGACCACCATCTACACCGTCGAGACCATGGCCAGTGAAATCGGCGCCATCCAGGGTGAAGAGATCACCGTCGAGGGCACCATCGTGGGCGCTTGCAAGAGTGGCTGCAAGATGTGGATCGCCGACGGCAACTATGAAGAAGGCAATCTGTTCACCCTGGTGCGCGCCAAGGATGACGCCTTCACGTTCGATACCAAGAAGAACGGCAAGAAAGTGCTGATGACGGGCTTTGTCGTGGCCAAGTACAAGGACTACTGTGGCGACAAGGCGGCAGCCAAAGAGGGCGAGCACGCCTCAGCTGAGCATCCCGCAGCCGAACATCCGGCGGCTGAAAAAACCGAGACCAAGGAAGTGGCCGGCAGCTGCGTCGCTCCGGTCAAGGTCGAGACCGCAACCAAGGGCGAGTTGGAAGAAATGACGTTCTTTGCCACAACAGTGAAGTACATCGACTAGCTCCGCGCTGGACCAGAAAACACGAAGGGCCGCTCGGATATCCGGGCGGCCCTTCGTTTGTCAGGTCTGATGCAAATCGTTCTGCAAATCGTTCTGCAAACAGTTCTAGTGGTTTTTTGTCGGCGGCAAAACCAGCAATACTTCTTCATCTTCGCGCCGCATGTTGTGCCGCTCGCGGGCCAGCTTCTCCAGGGCTTCGGGGTCTGTTGCCAGAGCCTCAAGCTGCCGGTCCATCTGCTGGTTGTCTGTCTCCAGTTGCACCACTTCCTGCTGCAACTGCGCCTCGTATCCCCGCAGGTTGAAAAAGGCAAAAATGCCATTCTCGCCAAACTGCACCAGAGCCACGAGGGCCACCAGGCCCAGGCCCAGCACCACAAACAGGGAACGTCGGGCCAGGGCATTGCCCTGTTGCTGATTGCCGCGGACAAAGCCGTCTTTGGCTGCCGGTCGGTTATTATTCATCTGAAGCCGGTTCCTTCCTTGCTTCAAACCGAAAAATCGTCCTAGCTCAGGTTGTAGAAACAACTGCGGCCAGGATAGACCGCCAGGTCATCCAACTCTTCCTCGATGCGCAGCAGTTGGTTGTACTTGGCGATGCGATCACTGCGGCACAACGAACCGGTCTTGATCTGACCGG
>CAZLUL010000463.1:0-1901 GCA_964562635.1 uncultured Fibrobacteraceae bacterium
AGACCGCATCGGCCTGGAAAAGATTGTCGCGCTGATCAATGACGGCCAGTTGCTCTGAGCAACTACCGTCCTTCACCCGGCAAGGGAAACCATCGCAAAGGCTCAAGCTCCGCAGATAGCACCGCTACCGGCGCGCCGGTGCTCACCGCGCCACCCGAACTGTCCTGCAGTGTTTTCAACTCGGCCGCCAACTCCTCGGCCTGGGCCAGATATTCATCAAACGCCGTCTCGGGCTCGGTCAAATGCTGCGACCGGTATTGCATGCGGCCCGAACAGTAGGCAATGTCGTCCAGGCGCAGGCTGGTGCCGTGTTCGGCGTTGCGGTGCCGCCAAATTCCTGTCTCGGCGGCAAAATCGTAGTGGGGCAATAAGCGCCACCCCTCGCGCGCGACAAAATCGACCGCCTTGATGATGAACTCGAACACCTCATCGGAAATGAAATAGTTGAAGTTCAGCCGGACCCAGCCCGGCTTGATGCCTTCGCTGCCCGCATCGATGGCCACATGGTATTTCATGCTGCGCGCCAGATCGATGCCCAGCAGGCGGTGGCCATAGGGCCCGGCGCACGAACACCCGCCACGGGCCTGGATACCAAACAGATCGTTCAACAACGCCACGACAAAGTTGTGATGCAGGATGCGCTCACCACTGCGGATGACGAACGAAACGATCGACAACCGCTGGGCCTTCAGGTTGCCCAACACCTGAATATTGGGATTTTCCGACCAGGTCCGGATGGCCCGGTCCACAAATCCCTGTTCCAGGGTTTCGATGTTTTTTTCACCCACGGCCTTTTTCAGGTGAAAAACCAGGCCGGCCCGGATGGCTTCGATAATGGCCGGTGTGCCGCCCTCTTCGCGGTGGGCAATGTCTTCGAGATAGGAGTGTTTATCGGGGCTCACGTACGAAACCGTGCCCCCACCCGGTACCGTGGGCACCGTATTGGTGATCAGCTTGCGTTTGACCACCAGCACGCCCGGCGTGCCCGGCCCCCCGATGAATTTGTGGGGCGAAATGAATATCGCATCCTTGTACGTCAGGCCCAGATGCGGACCATCGCCATCAGGCAGGTTCATGTCCATCTTCACATAGGGCGCGGCAGCCGCAAAATCCCAGAACGCCAGGGCATCATGGCTGTGCAGCAAGCGCGAAAGACCCGCCGTATCCGAGACAATGCCCGTCACGTTGCTGGCCGCCGAAAAGCTGCCGATTTTCAGGGGCCGCGTGGCATAATTGATCAACTCGCGCTCAAGGTGGTCCAGGTCAATGCGTCCGTCGGAATCTTCGGGGATCGTCACCACATCGGCAATGGATTCGCGCCAGGGCAGTTCGTTGGAATGGTGTTCGTAGGGCCCGATAAAAACCACCGGACGCTCGTCGGCCGGAATGTGATCCGACAACCCGTACTTCATTTCCAGATCCCGCGGCAGACTCAGGTTCAAAATATCAATCAGCTTGTTGATCGCCCCGGTTGCGCCCGAGCCACAGAAAATGACCACATCGTCTTCATTGCCACCGACGGAATCCAGAATGATCTGGCGGGCGTCTTCCCGAAACCGCGTGGTCTGCAGACCGGTGCGCGAAGTCTCAGTGTGGGTATTGGCGTAGAGGGGCAAGACTTCTTCGACGATGAAATTTTCGATAAAATCCAGGGAGCGTCCGCTGGCAGTGTAGTCGGCGTAGGTCATCCGGCGGAAACCGTAGGGCCCGTTGAGCGCCCGGTCATCCCCGATGATCCCGTCGCGGATGTTCTCGATCAGATGTTGGACATTGGCTTCCATGGTCTGCTCCGGAAAAGCGGGTCTGCGGGCCGTGATCACATCCGGGCAATCATAACCCCTTCACAGGCGAAACGAAACCGTGATCGAACCGAAGTGGTTGGCCTGATCCTGCAGGGTGAA
>CAZLUL010000464.1:0-1887 GCA_964562635.1 uncultured Fibrobacteraceae bacterium
CTGCTGACCGCCGAGTACATCACCACCACCGGCGACCAGGAAATCCTGGCCGAAAAAACGCCGTACCTGACCGCCCGCCAACTGAAACCGGGCGAGGACGAAGTCTTTCTGCGCCCCACGCAGTCCGGTGAATTTTCCGACGTGTATGAACACTGCTGCCGGGC
Source organism: uncultured Fibrobacteraceae bacterium (assembly GCA_964562635.1). GTDB lineage: Bacteria > Krumholzibacteriota > Krumholzibacteriia > LZORAL124-64-63 > LZORAL124-64-63 > JAGRNP01. Next base: position 165 of record CAZLUL010000464.1, read on the forward strand.
GATCGACCGCTCGCTGAAGGTGGGCGAGCACGGCCTGCCGCTGTTCGGCACCGGCGATTGGAACGACGGCATGAACCGGGTTGGACGCGAAGGCCGCGGCGAAAGTGTGTGGATGGGATTTTTCCTGATCATGGTGCTGGCCGGATTCGAACCCCACTGCCGCAGCCGCGGCGACAACGAACGGGCCGACCGCTACGCCGCACACGCCCGCCAACTGAAGCTCACCCTGAACGATACCGGCTGGGACGGCGACTGGTACCGCCGCGGGTACTACGACAACGGCGCGCCCCTGGGCTCGCACACCAGCGACGAGTGCCAAATCGACGCGCTGGCCCAGGCCTGGGCTGTTTTGTCAGAAGTGGCTCCGCCAGAACGTGTTAGCCAAGCTCTGGCCGCCCTGGAAAAACACCTCGTCGTGCCGGATCCCGGGCTGATCAAACTGCTCACGCCACCCTTTGTCGATACGCCCAACGACCCCGGCTACATCAAAGGGTACGTGGCAGGCGTGCGCGAAAACGGCGGCCAGTACACCCACGCCGCGCTGTGGGTGGTGCGGGCCATGGCCAAGGCCGGCCGGCGCGACAAGGCCGCCTGGTTCCTCGATCTGCTGAATCCGATTCTGCACGCGACAACGCCCGAACAGGTGGGCGTCTATCAGGTCGAGCCCTACGTGGTGGCCGCCGATGTCTACGGCGCCGCGCCCCATGTCGGCCGCGGCGGTTGGACCTGGTACACCGGCTCCTCGGGCTGGATGCACCGCGCCGCTGTCGAGTCGGTGCTCGGGCTGTGCTGCGAAGGCGGCGACACCCTGGTGCTCGAGCCCTGCATCCCCGACCAGTGGCCGGGCTATACGATGACCTGGAAAGTGCCGGGCACCCAAACCACGTACCACATCAAGGTCACCAATCCCGACGGTTGCAGCGCCAACATCGTGGCGGCGACGGCCGACGGACAAGCCTTGGCGACATCCGGCAAGACACTGCGCATTCCTCTGAACAAAGACGGCCAGGCCCATCAGGTGGAGCTCACGCTCGGAGCCGGCAACGGCCGGATCCTCGACGAAAACGAAGGGTAATCATGATGAGAAAGCGACTGGCGAGCGCCATCCTACTGAGCATTTTGATCCTCTCGGCCGCCGCCCTGGCCGCTGAACGGGAAGCGTACTATCCGGATCCCAGGCGCTTTGCCGTCGATGTCGAAGCCTTCGTGGCCCAAGACCAGATCGCCGCGCCACCGCAGGACGCGGTCCTCTGCATCGGCAGTTCCAGCCTGCGCTTCTGGCACGGCACCATCAGCGACGACCTGCAGCCCCTGACCCTGATCCCGCGTGGATTTGGCGGCAGCACCATGCTCGACGTGCTGCACTACAGCGCGCAAATCGTGGTGCCGTATCAACCGAGGGCCATCCTGCTGTACGAGGGAGACAACGACATCCACTTCGGCGTTTCGCCGGCGCGGTTCCTGGCAACGGTCCAGCAGTTTCTCGAACTCATCCACGCCACGAAGCCTGAAACGCGGATCTACTTCCTGGCGGTCAAGCCCAGCCCTTCGCGCTGGGACCTCTGGCCGCAGATGCAGGAGGCCAACGTCCTGCTGCAACAGCTGTGCACGGGCGACCCGCGGCTGACGTTCATCGACATCGCCACGCCCATGCTGGGCGACGATGGGCGGCCGCGGCCGGAACTGTTTCTGGCCGACGACCTGCACATGAATGAGAAGGGAT
>CAZLUL010000465.1:0-1876 GCA_964562635.1 uncultured Fibrobacteraceae bacterium
CCCGGCTGTCCTTGGCGGACCCGACGGTCATGCCGTCCACCCGGTCCAGACCGAAGGGCATCACAATGGACCGGTTGCCCAGTGGAAAATCGTCGCCCGATACCACGGCGGCGTAGGGTCCGCCGGTGGTACCTTCGGGATCCAGGGTGGCGCCGGAACGTCCGGTCCCCACGGAAGAAATGGCATTGGAAACCCTGATGGCGGGACATCCGTCGTAAACCTGCCAGGTAGTGCCGTAGGGCAGGACGCCGTTGCCTGGCCCAGGCGAAATCTGGAGTTCCCGCACACCCCCATTGAGTTCGTATATTGACTGGTTTTCGAACTGGACACCGAGCTGGTCCGCCAGGATCGGGCCGGTGCCCGAGACGAGAAGATCATAGCCCATGTTGTCGCCCGCCATCAGGGCCTGCTTGTTGCCCCCATTCAGCCAGCTGGTGATGAGGGCGGCATCTTCCTGCGCCAAGGTGCCCGAAAAAAGGTTTCCCCGGGCGTAGAACATGGTCTGGTACCCGGCGAAGAAATCGAGATTCATGGTCATATCCAAGCGGATTTCTTTTTCCAGGCGGTCGATGGTCACGATGTCGAAATCGACCCCTCGATACAGGCCCAGTTCTGCCAGGGCGTCGAACCAGACCTCGGCCATTTCGGGGTCGTCGGTGTCGTCACAAAACAGGAAAGGGGGCTGGTCGAACTGCCCGACTTCCGGCTGAGTGATCGAGGGCAAGCCACGGATTTCCGTGATGCGGGTGAAAGGGGAGTCGGCCGAGAAGTCGGCCACGCCGGTGGTATCCGGAGGCCAGACCGAGGCACGAAAATCGCCGCCCAGTTCGTCCTCGCCGATGATGTAATAGCGCATACGGTCGCCGGGGAAGAAAAAGCCGTTGTCCGGCAGGTCGAAGGTCCATAAGTCCGGCAAGGGTATTCCATAGGAGTTTACTGTCTGGGTTCCGATGGTCATGCCGCGCAAAAGGCCCTGACCGTCGGGCTCGTCGAGACGGACCGAATCGAAGACGGGATTGCACTGCATGACCCAGTGCAGGACGGGATCCGCGACCACGACCGCACCATGACGCATGGGCAAAACCTGAGCCACCATGGAGTCGCCACGAACCTCACGGAAGGTCGGGCCGTTCATGTCCACTCGACACGAATTGGCACCCAGATTGTTCGGGTCCAGGATTCCCGCCTCGGGAAAGGCGTCTCCGAACAGGAGTTTGCCATAGGCCGATATCTCGGGTCCCACGGGGTCCCAGACCTTCAGCGCCACGTTGTCGAAATAGGGGGCCGGTGTTCCGTTGAATCCGCTGAAGTCCCAGGACCAGCCAATTTCGTTGGCGGAAAGGGCGATCTGAACCCAGCGGCGGTCGGGAACCAGCAAATCGCCCACGGATTCTTCATGCCGTTTGAAATCCGGGCCGCCACTGTAAATAACATTCCGATCTCTCCAGGGGGCGAGTTCGAGGTCGACGGGATCGGAACTGTCGGTCGAACGGATTTGCCACAGATAGGCAATACCGGGGTCGGAAGAGAACTGGAATCGCAGGTGCCGGTAGACATCGAAATCGAGTTGGGCCCCGTCCTTGCCGGCCGGATAGTAAATGGGCGGAGACAGGACCAGGTTATGCAGGAACCAACCCTGGCCGTCATCCGCCAGCAATCCGCCGTCATTGTTGACGATCCAACCGCCGGGATCATAACAAAATTCGATGCAGGGCGTGCCGTCGGTCCCGGGCACCACCAAACCGTCATCCACGAAATTGACCTGCCAGGTGTTGTTGCCGGTGCAGGGATCGATTTCACCCAAGTCGTTACGCAGGTTGGCGAAGTCGCCCACGCCCACCCGGGCGGGCGCGATCCAGTGGACCGGGTTGCCGGG
>CAZLUL010000466.1:0-1863 GCA_964562635.1 uncultured Fibrobacteraceae bacterium
TTGATCGCCTTTGGCATGACAGAGCTGAACTTTACATCGATCCTGGGTATGTTTGGATTGGTATTCCTATTTTGCCAGATCTGCCTTGCTATTCAAGCAGCAAATTATGGGATATCCCTGGTTTCTATTGAAGAGCGGGAATTCACTGCTGACTTTTTACTGGCAAAACCAGTCGGACGCGGGAAGATCATGACCACCAAATTGCTGGCTGCTTTGGCCGCCCTGACTGTAACAAACCTTTCGGTATGGGCGAGCAGTTTCTTTGTGATCAATTTCCTGAATGATGGGCCGCCCATCGAGAACAAACCGCTTGTGATGCTTTTGGCTAGCATTGTGGTCTTCCAATTATTCTTCCTGACAGTGGGTCTGCTGATCTCATTGTTGATGAAAAGGGTTCGTTCTGTAACACCGCTGTCGATGGCCCTGGCATTCGGTATGTATGTTGTCAGCGCATTTGGCGGGATGTTAGGAGATGATACGATCGATGTGATATCTCCGTTTAAACATTTTGAACCCAATGCTATTCTTACTAACACTGCTTACGATCCCATGGTTATGATCAGCGTAGCAGCGATCTTGATTGCTGTTCCAACTAGCTATTTGCTGTATACCAAACGAAACATACACTCGGCGGTTTAGGGTTTATCAGGAGAACCAAGATGAGAATATATTTTCGAGAATTAAAGGCGAATTTCAAATCACTATTGATTTACTGCGGGATTACTTTATTTTTCCTGACAGTTGGTTTTGCAAAATTCCAGGGGTACGCGGACAATCCTGAGCTCCTGGAAGTTATGAACGGTTTGCCTGATGCAATGCTGGACGCGTTCAGTATGAACGCCTTTAATCTGACCACGGTGGAAGGGTTTTTTGGCGTGATGTTTGTTTTTATTGGTTTGATCCTGTCCATTGCAGCAGTGATGTGGGGCAGCGATATCATCGCCAAGGAAGAAAGAGATAAAACTGTAGAATTTGCGCTTACGCTGCCGGTACGGCGCAGTACTTTGATCGCTGCCAAATCAGCAGTCGTGGTTACTAATTCGATCATCCTGGCTTTGTTCACCTGGGGTATCACACTGGGAAACACAGCCCGGTATGATCCTGAACCGGAATTTTATGAGTTTGTGGCTCTGGGCATGGTAGCGATTTTCATCATGCAGTTGATCTTCTTGGCAGTGGGGATCCTCTTGGGCGCGGCAATCAAGAATCACAAAAAATCCGGTTCGATAGCGATCTCAATCTTGCTTGGTACCTATTTTATCTCGATAATTGCCGGGCTAAATGAAGATTTCGAAAATTTGAAATACTTCACACCCTTTAAGTATTTTGATCCAGCCATGTTATTACATGAATCCAGAATTGAACCAGTTTACCTCTGGCTGTCCCTGGGTATAATCGTTGTTTCAATGGTCGGCGCTTTCCTGGCTTATTCAAGACGGGATCTATACATCTAATTATCATTGGGAAACATATTATGAATTTACATTCAACAACGCCAAATCAAACCAGAAATAAAAAATTCTTCCGAACAAACACCTTTTACATTCTGATCATTTTTATCCTGATCGGGGCCAGCCTGGCTGCCTGTACCACCAAACCCGTTGCCGGGGAGCTGATTGTAAGCGCTCCCGATGCATACCAGCTCTATCAGGATGATGTTTTTGTGCTTGATGTGCGTACTCCTGAGGAATATCAGGATAGCCATCTGCCGGGTGCTACCTTGATCCCCCTCGACCAATTGGAAACCCGCTACGGGGAATTACCCCAGAACGAAACCATCCTGGTTTACTGTCGTTCCGGAAACCGCAGCCTTCAGGCGGTCTATTTACTGGAGAACGCCGGTTTTGACCGAGTACACAGCCT
>CAZLUL010000467.1:0-1860 GCA_964562635.1 uncultured Fibrobacteraceae bacterium
GCTCGCCAACAGGCCATGGGACGGCGTGGTGGGGTGGTCATGGAAGGCCGGGATATCGGCAGCGTGGTATTCCCGCTGGCGACGGCTAAAATCTTCCTCTCGGCTGCACTGGAAGCCCGGGTCGACCGGCGTTTCCGCCAGTACAAGCTGCGGGGCCGGGATGTGTCCCGCGAAAAACTGACCCGCGATCTGGCTGATCGGGACCGCCAGGACAGCCAGCGCGAGACCAGCCCCCTGGGCATCAGCCCCGATGCCATCGTGGTCGACAGCAGCGATCTGAGCCTCGAGCAGCAGAATGAGACCTGCGCCCGGGCCTGCCTGGTGAATCCGGCCCTGGACCAGACCCTGGATACGGATCTGGAAGTCGCCCGCCTGGAAATCCCCATGCATTACCGGCTGGCCTTCTGCGTTTTCCAGGGTTTGGCGCGGTTCTTTGGCCTGCGCCAGTACGGCAACGAAGGGGGCGCCCTGCCCCGTGGCTGCATCATCGCGGTCAATCACATCAGCATGTGGGATCCGCCGTTCGTGGGCTCGACTTTTCACCGTTTCCCGGTGCACACCCTGGCCAAGGCCGAGCTGTTCAAAATCTGGCCGGTGGGTCCGATTTTTCGCAAAATCGACAGCATTGCCATCAACCGTAAAGGCTATGATGCCAATGCGTTCGCGGAAGCCAAAGTGGCCCTGGAGAAGGGTTCCAACCTGCTGATTTTTCCTGAAGGCACGCGCCGCGCCATTGGCCATCCGGGCCCGGTGCGCAACGGACTGGGCATTGTCGTGCAGGCCACCCGGGCGCCTGTGGTGCCGGTTTTCATCCGCGGCAGCTATGGCAAACGCCCCGGAGGCAGTCAATTGTCGCCTTTGGAGGTCACTTTTGGTCCGGTCATGCGCTGGCACGGCCTGGATGCCCTGTTGGAAAATATGGGACCCAAGGACGTCAGTGCGGTCATCGGGCAGCTCTGTGAAGGCGCTTTCTGGGAATTGCAGGCCCGCTCTTTCGAACGCCACGCCCAGACGGATTTCGAGCGGGAACTGGGGCCCATCCAACTCGAAAAATTCGCCGCCCGCCAACGCCAGGTATTTGGCTCATAAGTGGCGCATTTTTTACGAAAATCAGCCTTTTTCTGTCGCCTTGCTTCCTTGCCTAAAACCCCGCCAAGGTATATATTGTGCTGCTTGCCGGTCCATGTGGTCCGGTGAATTCATATGTCACTAGGAGGCAATCTTTCATGACCAACCCCAATCCCGCGCCTGAAGAGGCAAAGGACGAGAACGTCCAGCCGGAAGCGGCGCCAGTAACGGCGAAGCCCGCGGACGCTCGCCGCTTTGATGACGACGAGGCCGAAGAAAGCCGCCATGCCGCGGCCGAGGTCCTGCCGACACCAGCAGCTCCCAAGCTCAGCACAGCGTACGACGAAGAAAGCATCGTCAACTACGACTATCTCGAAGAAGAGGGCAAAGCCGACGACCTCTCCTACGATGAGATGCTCGCGCTGATCAACCAGTACGAAGAGACCCTGACTGATATTCAGGAAGGTCAGATTCTCGAAGGCACCGTCATCGAGGTGCGCGAGAACGAAGTGCTGTTGAACATCGGATTCAAGAGTGAAGGTGTCATCAACCGCGACGAATTCGGTTCGACCGAAGTCGCTGTCGGCGACGTATTCGACGTTTTCCTGGAGAAACTGGAAAACCTTGATGGACTCGTGGTGCTCTCCAAAGAGCGTGCCGACTTCCTGAAGGTCTGGGACCGCATCAAGCTGGCTCACGAAGCCGGCGATGTCGTCACCGGTGCTGTCGACCGTCGCATCAAGGGTGGATTGGTGGTCAAGCTGTGGGGTGTGGACACGTTCCTGCCCGGCA
>CAZLUL010000468.1:0-1859 GCA_964562635.1 uncultured Fibrobacteraceae bacterium
GTTGTTGAAATTGCAGCAGAAAATGAAGGATGAATATTTCATCGATACGACCGAAGACAGCGATCAGCCCGTGGAGTCCAATCAGTTGACGGCCATGATTGTCAACAAGCACGGCATTTTCCAGATCGGCAGTTATCGGGAAGTGAACCAATACAACACTTGCTGGGCTATTGGCTCGGGCAAACGGCTTGGCCTCGGGGCGATGCATGCCCTGTACAATACCAATGTCAGTGCAAAGAGGATCGTGGAGGCGGGCGTCAGGGCAGCGGCGGAATATGATGACAGCTGCTCGCTGCCTCTCAATACCAGGACCGTCAAGCTGGTCCGGTGACAATCCCGGAAACGATAAAAGGGGCGTGGGATGATGACGATTGAAGATCGGAATGGCGACGAAGAACCGGGTATGCTGAACACCGATACCACCGGCATGGACCAGGAAAACAAGATGCGGGAGAAGATCGAGGCCCAGATGAAGTTGGCCGGCAAGCTGAAAGGGGGCGCCAGTTGGTTCTACTGGGTGGCCGCTCTTTCGATCATCAATTCGGTCATCGTGCTGGCCAATGGCAACTGGTCGTTTTTGTTTGGCCTCGGTGCCACCCAGATTGTCGATGGCCTGGTGGTGGGGGTTGTGGCCGAAGCCCCGAATATGGCGAATGTCGCCCGATTCTTCGGTTTTGGCCTGATTTTGTTGATCTCGGGCCTGTACGTCACATTTGGTTGGTTTGCCAACAAGCGCAAACGTTGGGCGTTTATCGTCGGTATGGTACTCTATGGCCTGGATTCGCTGATCCTGCTGCCGGTGGCGGACTATCTGGGCTTCGCCTTCCACATCTGGGTGCTGTTCGGACTCTTCGGCGGCCTGCGGGCGTGCGGCGAATTGCAGGCCCAGGAAAATGAAGAATGGGAGCTGTCGCGGACATGAGCGACGAACAGGTCAACAATCCCCTGCATGGGCTGACGCTCGAGCAGATCGTCACCGCGCTGGTCGATTTTTACGGCTGGCGCGAGTTGGGGATGCGGATTGACATCCGGTGCTTCAACAGTGATCCGTCGATCAAGAGCAGCCTGAAGTTCCTGCGCAAAACACCCTGGGCCCGGACCAAGGTGGAGAAATTGTATCTCACGATGATGAGGAATGCCCGCTAGCGGCATGATCCAATAGAAGAAATGGAGCAACCCATGTCCGACAAAACTTCGACCGGCAAGACACCGCTTCACCTGTGGATTGTGGGCGGATTGGCCGTGCTGTGGAATGCCATCGGTGCCTTTGACTATCTCATGACCCAGATGCGGAATGAAGGCTACATGGGCCAGTTCACACCGGAGCAACTGGAATATTTCTACGGTTTCCCGATGTGGGTGGAAGCCACCTGGGCCATTGCGGTCTGGGGCGGACTGGTGGGCTCCATATTGTTGCTGCTGAGGAAATGCCTGGCGATCCCCGTTTTTGTCGCTTCGTTGGTGGCGATGGTGGTCACGACGATTCACAATTACGGATTTTCCGATGGCATGGAAGTCGTCGGCGATACGGGCTCTTTGGTCTTTACCGGCGTGATTTTCCTGGTTTCGGTGGGCTTGGTGCTCTATGCCCAGGCGATGCAAAAACGTGGGGTTCTGGTCTGAACGTGCCTGCGATACTCGCCTCCCGATATTTTTGGCCACTGGCCGCTGTGGCTGTGGCCCTGGTCTCCAGCTCACCGGCCGTCGCCCTCGTATTGGGGGCGTTGCTGGCCTTGATCTGGGGCAACCCGCGGGTGGCTTTGACGGGCAAGCTGGCCAAATATCTGCTGCAGGCTGCCGTTGTCCTGATCGGGTTTGGACTGCAACTGGGGCTGGTTCTGAAGGTAGGCGCGTCTTCA
>CAZLUL010000469.1:0-1847 GCA_964562635.1 uncultured Fibrobacteraceae bacterium
CGATCGCCTCTTCGGGATCTGCGAAGAGGTCCGCTCCACGAGCAAACCGGTTGTATACATGGTAGATCCCACCCTCGACAAAGACCCGCGGCCGTCTCGGCATCAAACCTCCACGGCCATCCTTTCAAATCGTTAAGATCGTTGGCGCTGGCACCTATCCTCCGAAGGAATCGAATCGACAAACCATTTGAAACACGAAAACGGGCGCATGATCCACGGGATTTCGCCTCAAATCCACTGTCGCAATTCCCTTTGGGGCACTACAGAAGGAGTAAGTTTCACGGTTCTCAAGGGACGCGCACTGTCCTTCTCCGCCATCCTGGCTTCAGTCGAGGTAGCCCAGAGCATTCAGCTGACGGCGCAATTCTTCATCGATATCCACCTCTTCTATTCCACCAGCACTCTGCTCCAAATGAGCCAGCCACAGTTCGAGGCATTGGTCGAGGTAGCGAAGGTCGGGAGGCATACCTTGCTGTTCGTATCGTGGGGTCAGGTTGTGGTGCTCCTCCGGATCGGTCGCGAGGTCAAAAAGCAGCCGGCGGCCGGTCGGAAGGTAATGGATGAGTTTCATGTGGCCGTCGATCACCGTTCGAGAGGGAATCCAGTCGGTTTCGCTGAAAACTAGTCGGGCTTCGTGCCCGTCGGCGGATCTGGCGCCCAAGAAGCTGCGGCCGGAAACTGGCTGTTGCAATGGTATGCCGAGGAAATCGAGAATTGTCGGATAGAGATCGATGAGACCAACGGCGCCTTCTACCACGGCTCCGGCGCCTTCGTTTTTTGGAAACTTGACGATCAGGGGCACGTGGATCAGTTCGTTGAAAAGAGACCCGCCGTGACCGATGGTCCGACGCTCCATGAACTCCTCACCGTGGTCTGATGTGAGAATGATCAGCGTGTCGTCATACAGGCCGAGATCCTTCAGTTTGTCGAGGAGGCGCCCTACGTGGAAGTCGGTGAAGGCGATCTCCGAGTCGTAGAGGGCCTGCACGTGTTCTAAGTCGGCCTCGTTCAAAGACGACGCCATGTCTCGAAGTTCCTTATATTCCATGCCGGAACTGATCGGGCCGTCATAGGCTGGGTCACTGAAACGAAACTCCTGATGTTCGATATAGGCGTAGTGCGGGTCAAAATAGTGGGTCAACAAAAAAAAGAGCTCTTCGCGGTGGGCGTCCAAAAGGGCTACCGCCGTGTCGGTTACGCCTGGAGAGCAAATACCCGCGTGTCCCATGATGTTGCTCTCATCAAAGATGTCGAAACCCTGTTGGAAGTTCCATTTGGAACCCAGGAAATAGTGGCTCACCACTGCGCCGGTCGAGTAGCCGTGGTCACCCAACACCTCGGGCAACACTTGATACCGGTCGGGCAATCGATTCGGAGCTTCGGTGATGCCGATCGCGGTTGGATAGTTGGACGAGAGCAAGGATCCCACCGATGGAGTGGTCCAGGGCGCCTGGCTGTAGGCATTGTTGAAGCGTACACCGTCGGTGGCCAAACGATCGATGTTGGGCGAAAGAGGCCGCCGGTATCCGTAACAGCCCACATGGTCCACGCGCAGGGTGTCGATGACGATGAGCACGACATTGACAGGTTTGTGCTGATCCGGGGTCTCGTCGCAGCCGAAACTGAGAAGAGCGAAGCCTGCGAGTACGAGCGCCGAGCCGAGGCGCCCGGATCGGCATCGATGTCTCATAAGTCGTCCGGATCCGGTGCATGCCCCGCCACAGGAATAGGTGCCAGGGCCAACGATTTTAACGATTTCTGTTTTGATGACCTTTTCCCCCCTGTCGTAGCCCGCAAGGGTCTCATCGAGCTTCTCATACGCTTCCCTGAACTCCGGAGATTCCTGT
>CAZLUL010000470.1:0-1833 GCA_964562635.1 uncultured Fibrobacteraceae bacterium
TGATGGGCTCCAAGAACCTCAAGGCAGTTGTGGTGCGAGGAAAAATCAAGCCTGAAATCTATGACAGCAAACAGCTGAAAGAGCTTGCCCACTGGGGGTCAAAAAATTATCCTGAATCAGATGTGTACGCCATGGGTGTCTACGGCACAGCAGAGGTTATCGCCTACCAGAACCACCAGGGCGGGTTGCCTGCCCACAACTGGGACAGCGGCGCTTTTTCAGGCTGGCAAGCTCTGGACGGCAGAACGATGTCGGAAAGCATTCTTAAAAGAAGAGATACTTGTTACGCCTGCCCGATCCGCTGCAAAAGGGTGGTAGAAATCGAGGGCGGAGAATATCCGACTAATCCCGCTTACGGTGGTCCTGAATATGAAACCCTCTGCACACTGGGCACTTACTGCGACGTGGATGACCTGGAAGCCGTGGCCCACGCCAATCAGCTCTGCAACAGCTACGGCCTGGACACCATCTCCTGCGGCGCCACCATCGCCTGGGCCATGGATGCTTTCGAAAAAGGCTTGCTTTCCCGAGAAGATACCGGGGGGGTTGATCTCCGCTTCGGAAACGCAGAAGCCATGGTGAAGGCCGTTGAATTGATCGCCCGCAGAGAAAGCATTGGTAATTTACTGGCCGAAGGTTCTGTTCGGGCTGCGGAGAAAATTGGAAAAGGCAGCCAGGATCTCACCGTGGCTGTTAAAAAACTGGAAGTGCCTGCCCACATGCCCCAGGTGAAACCCTCCCTGGGATTAATTTACGCAGTTAACCCTTTCGGGGCTGACCACCAGTCCAGCGAACATGACCCTTCTTTTGCCGGATACCCGGAGAGAATGGCCCAAATCGGTCTGCTGGCCGGCGACCAGATAGCAGGGCTAGATGATAAGACAGTTGAATTTGCACTCAGAACCCAGCATTTATACTCTGCCATGGATTCCGTCTGTGTCTGCCAGTTTGTATACGGGCCAGCCTGGCAGCTGTATGACACTATTCAGCTGACTGAAGCCATTCAGGCTGTTACTGGCTGGGATCTGGATGTAGAGGAACTGCTGCAAGTCGGAGAAAGGCGGCTGAACTTGCTGCAGGTGTTTAATGCCAGGGAAGGCTTCTCGAGGGAAGATGATAAACTGCCAAAAAAATTCTTCCGGGCCTTAAAAGGCGGTGCGTCAGACGGTTTATTGCTAAAGGAAGAAAACATAGAAGCCGCAAAATCCGCTTATTATGAAAAAGTCGGATGGGATATTAAAACTACCCATCCGACTTCAGCCAAATTATCTGAATTGGGATTGGATTGGGCAGCGGATTATCTTCAGGTCATTTAACTCCCGAGCGCAGCCATTATTCCATACACCAAATCTTTAACACCCTATGCAGATACATTATGACTACAAATGGGGGAGACGGACTCTCAATATCAGTTGACTTGGTATAAGACACCCAATATAGACATCTGATCTTTAATCAGACGTCGACTTGTTTATTTGAGATTTTTCTCACCCACTGAGAACGAAATTTGATCTTAAAACAAAAAACCCAGGTATTTTTGACCTGGATATCATCCATCTCAAATCAATTGCACCCAAATTGCACCGCAAATCAGACGCCGGAAAAATTCTGTCCAAATAAATTCATTCCCTTCTAAGAAAACTGAAAGAATTGTGCCTGAAATTGACTAAAAATGCCTCTGCGTTATAGTATTATTATTCCGCACCCGTAGCTCAATGGATAGAGCGTCTGACTTCGAATTGGACGGTGGAACAGTAAATCCTTTCCATGGGGGAAAATACCGTCCATCCTCTCGATGGAGTGGACAACAAATAGTCCATCAAGACCACAAAT
>CAZLUL010000471.1:0-1829 GCA_964562635.1 uncultured Fibrobacteraceae bacterium
GTGGAACCTATTTGTATGACTATCTAATCAAAATAATGGCCTTCGCTGTAATTTTATATTTTATGATCTACCTTTTGGCACTTGTTTTGCCGTTTTTCCCAAAATTGTTTACTAGTTCCCATCCGGAAACCGTTTACCACCTGAAAACAAGCAAGTTATAAAGAAATAACGGGATGATAACCCAGCCATGTGATAGGATGTTCTTACTACGGAAACATCGTGCACATGGAGGTAACATCCCGTTGAGAAACAAGATACAGGACCAACTGCTGATTGTCTATCCATTTGTCACTCACGAACACGGGCGAGAACTCCGCAGAATCAGTGGCCTTTTGGACCAGATGCCGGAGGCTGCGGCGCTGGTTTACGACGATCTGGTTGCTCACGGCCCGGACACTTTGACGGGTCGCCCCGGGCTGACCGGAGACCAGGCCCTGCGCCTTCTGATCATCAAACAGATGAACGGCTTCAGCTACGAGAGGCTGGCTTTTCATATGGCCGACTCGCGCAGCCTGCGCGCTTTCTGTGGCTTTGGCATCGACGAGAAGTCGCCCCGGAAATCTGCCCTGCAAAACAACATCAAAAGAATCCAACCCGAGACCCTGGAGCTGATCAATCGGCTCGTTCTGGAGGAAGCCCGGGTGCAGGATATTGAAAAAGGCCGCGTCGTGCGGGTCGACTGCACCGTGGTTGAATCGGACATCCACGAGCCCAGCGACAGCGCCTTGCTGTTTGACTGTGTTCGTGTGCTCGCTCGCCTGATGGAACGTGGTCGAGATCAAGCCGACACCGTGTTCGTCAATCACACCAGACAGGCCAAGAGAAGATCCCTTGGCGTCCTGAACGCGAAGACAAAGAAGAAGCGCAAACAGCTTTACCGCAAACTGCTGAAAGTCACTCGCAACACGGTCGAGATGGCCGAGAACATGGCAGGCGCCGGGTGTGACATCGCGGTTCAGTTGCGCCATTACACCCGCTTGGCTGCAATGGTCATCGACCAGACCGAGCGCAGAGTCCTGCAGGAAGAATCGGTTCGAGCCGACGAAAAAGTCGTTTCCATCTTTGAGGAGCACACGGACATCATCATCAAAGACCGCCGCGACACCTACTACGGCCACAAGATCTGCCTGACATCGGGCAAGTCCGGTCTGTTCCTTGATTGCGTCATCGAAGATGGCAACCCTGCGGACAGCACGTTGGCAGTAGAAATGGTCGACCGCCAACAGACGATCTACGGGCGACCGCCACGGCAGGCAGCCTATGACGGTGCCTTCGCATCCAAGGCCAACCTGAGCGACCTGAAGGCCGCCGGCGTTCAGGATGTGATGTTCAGCAAAAAGCGAGGGTTGAAGGTCGAGGACATGGCCAAGAGCAGCTACGTGTACAAGAAGCTGCGTGACTTCCGGGCTGGTGTCGAGGGAATGATCTCGTTCCTGAAACGGTGCTTCGGTGTCGGTCGCTGTACGTGGCGCGGCTTGGAATCGTTCAAATCCTATGTCTGGGGCTCGGTGGTCTCGGCAAACTTGCTGGTCTTGGCGCGGCGCACGATGGAGTAGGATCGAGGAAGGACATCAGTTGGGCAGCGCTGATCGGACAACGCGGTGGATCGGTGCGTTTGATCGCACGTGAAAAGTAGGAATCACGGTGGCCGGCGGCATATTTACGGCGCACCCGCAGCGTGGTATGGTTGCCGCATAGAAACCGGCGCCGTTGTCAAGATGCGACGGCTCCGAAAACAGGTGTTTCCGGATGGGAACTAGGTAACCGAAACCCGAAGAAAACCCTATCCCTTCGACTGCCCGTGCCACTTGGCCAGGAGCTCGGTCTCT
>CAZLUL010000472.1:0-1797 GCA_964562635.1 uncultured Fibrobacteraceae bacterium
GGGTCCAGGTCGGCCGAAAAATTGACCGATTCGCCCACGAGGCAGCTGTCGCTGTCGCAATCGTTCAGCAAAAACAGGTCCAGATCAAAGACGTTGTCCCTCAGGATGCCAGTCAGATTCAGGGGAGCGGCGACGTTGAGTTTGTAGATCAACTCGGGGCCCGCTTCGAGCCAGGGCGCACAGGGGTAGCTGCCGATCAGGCTCTCGCGACCGATTGTGCTGTCCGAGAGGGTGACTGCGGTGGTGACAGTGATGGTCAGCGAGTCTGCCGGCTGGCAGTCAAATATGGTGCGATTGTAGATGAAACCGGGGTCGGCGGGCTTGTCGGTGGCGCCTGGGTAGATGCGGACGGCAGCAATGGCGGCTGCAGCCCAGGCGGTCAGGGCCAGAATCAGGGCGCAAAGCAAGAGATTGCGGGGCATGGGCATGGAAAAGCGCATGATGGAGGTCGTCCATTCGGTACTTCAGGGGGGTCCTGGATATTGCGCCGCCAGCGGGGCGCTGATGGAGGTATTCTAGCACATTGTTCGGCAGACACCAAACTTCCTTGCCCAGGGGGCCAATAAATGGTTAACCCTTTTCAAACATTGACGATGATGAGCGGGAACATATTTTTGCAGGATGGTTCCCACTGGCGATTTGCGGCCTCAGTGCTGCGATCCCGGCGGACATTCTCACCCAGAAGCATCAGCGTGGACCAAGGAGCTCGATCATGAAAGTCAATTTTGTCGATCTGAAAGCCCAGTACCAGTCGATCAAGCCCGAAGTGGACGCTGCGATCCACGGTGTCTTGGAGAGTTGCGCCTTTGTCAACGCGCGCCCCTTCGAAGCGGACTTTGCCGCCTATTGCGACATGAAGCACTGTGTGGGGGTGGGCAACGGCACCGATGCGCTGTTCATGGCCATGAAGAGCCTGGGTTTTGGGCCCGGCGACGAGGTCATCACGGCGGCCAATACGTTCATTGCCACCGCTGAAGGCATTGGCTGGACCGGCGCAACCCCCGTTTTCGTGGATTGTGACCCGGTTTCCTACAACATCGACGTGACCAAGATCGAAGCTGCGATCACCGACAAGACCAAGGCCATCGTGCCGGTGCACCTGTATGGCCAGCCCGCCGACATGGATGCCATCATGGAGATCGCCAAGAAGCACAACCTGCTGGTGGTCGAGGATTGCGCCCAGTCCCACGGCGCGACGATCAATGGCCGCAAGGCCGGCACTTTCGGTGACGCGGCCTGCTACAGTTTCTATCCCGGCAAAAACCTCGGCGCCTATGGCGACGGTGGTGCGGTGACGACCAACAATGAAGAGTTGGCCATCAAGATCCGGCAGTTGGGTGATCATGGCTCCAAGGTGAAGTACCAGCACGACTACGAGGGTTTGAATAGCCGTCTTGATGGTATTCAGGGCGCGGTCTTGTCTGTGAAACTGAAGCACCTGGACAAGTGGTCGGCCCGGCGCAATGAAGTGGCCCGGATGTACTCCGAGGGGCTGAAGGACGTGTGCGTGACCCCTGTTGTCGGTGAAGGCAAACACAGCGTGTTTCACCTGTACGTGATCCAGGTGAACAACCGTGAAGAGCTGATGAATCACCTGCAGGCTGAGGATATTGCCAGTGGGATTCACTATCCGGTGCCGCTGCCGGTGACGACGGCTTATGAGGGGTTGGGGTACAAGGCGGAGGAGTTTCCGGTGGCTTGTGGGATTGCCGATAAGATTGTCAGTTTGCCGATGCATGGGGATTTGACGGATGATGATGTGGCGTTGGTTATTGCTGAGGTGAAAAAGGTGGCCAA
>CAZLUL010000473.1:0-1797 GCA_964562635.1 uncultured Fibrobacteraceae bacterium
GACCGGAAAACAACCATGAGCGGCTAGAAAATATCCACTGTTGTGGACCATTTGGTCCGTCTATAACTGCTTGAAACCAAACGTATGGCTCGGATATGGGCAGGTTAGAGCAAGGCCGGTATTGACAAAGCGTTATCTTTTGTGGGATCCTCCAAGTCCGCGGCACCCAATCGGCCCTCTTTCACGCCCCTCAAAAGGAGTCGACCATGCGGTCCCATGTTCCAAATATCGTTGCGGTCCTGGTTCTGGCCGTTATCCTGCCCGCTGCCGCTCCGGGCGGCGTCACCACAGAGTACCTCGGGCCGCTGGATCCTTCTCCATCCTTGACCGTGGTGCCGCAAGGCGATTTCATCATGGGGTCTTTCGGCGACCCCGTTCACCTGGTCACCGATCCGATTGCCTACAGCGAATATTCCCGGTGTGCGATTTTCGAGCCGCGCGCCAGCGGGTGCAACTGTGTCTCCGGTTACACGATCAACAGCTTCAGTTTTGTCTTCGCCAAGTTGGGCTGGGAAACATTGGTCACGCCGGTTTCCATGTCGCTCGGGCATGCCTATCTGACGGAGCAGTATCCTCCCGACACGGTTTGCTATGATCCGCCGGGAGGATACGGTGGGCCTCGCTATCAGTACCCCTTCTTCTGTCAGATCGAGGAGTCGATCACGGTGACCACCCCGGGGTTCTACAAGGTCACGCTGACCGGGCCTGCCGATTGCGGTTGCATCTATACGGAATACACCCAGGCTTTGCATGTCGGAACCTTCTCTATGGGTGAAAGCTGGGGCTCGCGACTGTTCCTGGTGGCCTCCGACGAATCCGGCCTCTGCCCCGACTATGCGGTGCATCCCGACACGGGACACATGTGGTATGACGAGATCTACGCACTCGGAAAGATCATCATGTGGGCGGATGCGACTTGCTGCGATCATCCGGTAGACACCGAATCGCGCGGTTGGGGTTCGCTCAAGGCGCTTTACCGCTAGGATGGAAGGTGGGCACAGCAAATTGAGTTGTTGTGCCTGCGGTGTTGTCCCTCTGCCGGAATCACTCCGCCTGTTTCATATACTCCGTCGGCGTCATCCCGAACCGACCCCGAAATGCCGTTGCGAAGTGCGTCGGCGCCCGAAACCCGACGGCATAGGAGACTTCCGCCACAGTGTAGTGGCCCGTCTTGAGTTGCTCGGCCGCCGCACGAAGACGGATCGTGCGCAGGAATTCTCCACAAGTCTGGCCAGTGAGGCCCTTCACCTTGCGGTGCAGGTGCATCCGACTCATCCCAACCTCGCCGGCGAAGGCCTCAACGTTGAAGTCCGGATCATCGACGTTCGCCTCGACTACCTGCAGGAGATGCTCAAGGAACGCCTTATCCGTGCGGTTCATTGCCAGTTCGACGAGCGGCGTTGATGTGGTCTGAAACTTTTTACGCAGGTCCCGGCGGGTCTCGATAAGATTGCTGGTGCGGGCGCGGAGCTCGCGGGAGCTGAATGGTTTGGTCAGGTAGTCGTCTGCGCCGAGTTCAATGCCCGTTGCTCGCTCCTCTTCCCCCGCGAGGGCGGTCAGAAGTATCACCGGGATGTGACTGGTGCGCGGATCGGCTTTGACGGCGCGACACAACTCGAAACCATCAAGGCCCGGCATCATCACATCGCTGATCACCAGATCCGGGGCATGGTCGAAACAGGACTGCAGGCCCGTGTCCCCGCGCCGCGCTTCTATCACTTCGCAAGTCGCTGACAGCTCACGCTGGATGTGATCACACATGTCGGCATTGTCATCGACGACGAGCACCACCGGCCT
>CAZLUL010000474.1:0-1791 GCA_964562635.1 uncultured Fibrobacteraceae bacterium
ATAAAAGAGAAATTACATAAACTATATTATTTATCTTATTGTTATATAGCATTAAACAGTCTCCAGAATAGCAGATAATGCTTGTTTGATACGTTTGCCAAAGGCAGCGAAGTCCTCCTTGGGTAATGCATACAAACCAAGCCATGTCTTTTCAGCGTCAAGTGCTTCCTCAGAGGCAGGCCGCCGGGCACTTTCGCCGGACATCGACTGCGCCAGGCGGTCAACCTGGTATTTCATACGCTGGTCACGGTCTTCATCAGGTGATGGCAGACCGGCAAGAAACTCAAGCGAGATACACAGTGCGTGGGCCTGTGTGCGTTTGTTCGCTATCTCTTCATCCGTCAAACCGGACTCGTTACCAGCCAGGATATCCTTGCAGATTTCATCCATACGACTCTCGAGTATGTCGTCGGAACTGTCCCCGGGCCATACTTTGGTGACCCTGGTTTCGGTCTTCTTGCTAAGCGAGCCTTTGGCGGTTCTGCCGCTGACTGCCAATTCGTGCAGTAGTGCTGATTTTAACCACCAGCGTTCACGATTTGATTTAACCTGCTGTTGCTCGGATTGTTTGATCCGTTTCTCGTATTTCGCGATCATCTCCTGGAATGAAAGCTGAAGCCTGCGGTCGGGATGTTCGATGTCTTTCCAGCTATCCTGCAAGCCCTGGATCTTGCCATGCAGATTGGATAAATCATCCTGGCTCTTCAAAATGTCCTTGAGTTCGGAACACAGTGCTTTTTGTGCCGCAAGCCGGTCATCATCTGCTGCCCTGATACTCGCCTGCGCGTTCTTGAGTTCAGCAAACAAGGGGTCGAGATGCGCGCGGAACTGATTCCAGAGCTCCTGCTCCTTGCTTCTCCACAGGCTACCCGCTGCTTTCCAGTTGGATTGCAGTGACTTCGCCTGGGTGATCGCCTCGCTTCGCTCTGGCATGTGAATCAACTGGCTGGCGGAGCGGATGAGTTTCATTTTTTCAAGTTCCACGTCCTGGTAATGTGCCTGCATGGCGGCATTCGACTTATCCAGCGTGGCCTTCAGTTTCCTGGCGAGTTTCTGGCGCTGGTTGGCTGGAACCTCGTTCAGGTCTTGTAGTTTCTTGCGGCCGCTGGTCAGGCCTTTGCCCAGGGCGACCCAGTCGACCGGTTCAGCTTGCGCCAATTGCTGCAGTTCAGCACAAAAAGTGGTGAGTGATTGCGCATGACGGGATTGGATTTCACTGCGTTTGTCGAGAAATGGTTTGGCCGTGTCAAATGCTGCATGTCCGGCAGCGCTGAATTTTCGCCACATCCAAGGTGCTGCAGAAAATTTCTTGTCACCTGGAATCTGCTCACTTTGTTCCAGGCTTTTCCATTCCAGTTGCAGGCTCTTGATCCGGTCGAGCAGGGCATCCGGATGCAGGTCAGCTGCTGGCAAAACCTCCATTTCAGCGATCAGGCGTTTACGGACTTTATTATTTGACCAGTGTTGCCAGTCACGCAGTTCGCGCAGACGTGGCTGCATAGAGTTCAGACTGTTGTTCAGTTTTTGCCATTCCCTGTTTTTACCGTGTCCCTTTGCGGATTGCTGCAGCCTGGCCCGGGATTCGAGTGCCTTGTGCAACTCGCCCTGTTCCAATTCGGTTTCGAGTTGTACCAGCAATTCATTCGCCTGGGCGAGTTCGTTTTCGAATTTCTGCTGTTGTTTTTCGAGCGTGGCTTCAAGGTCCTCAAGCAAAGCACTGGCAAAGTTATAACAAACCAGGTCTTCCGGGATTTCAGGGTTTGAGCGCTTCCAGTCCTTTTCCAATTGGTG
>CAZLUL010000475.1:0-1787 GCA_964562635.1 uncultured Fibrobacteraceae bacterium
GATGTTTACAACATCCTCCTGCAGGTCCTGGACGACGGCATTCTCACCGACAGCTTCGGCCGCACGGTGGACTTCCGCAATGCCGTGCTGATCATGACCAGCAACGTCGGTAGCCGCAAGACTCACCAGGTGCACGGCGTCGGCTTCGGCAGCGACGAGCAGGACCACAACGACCAGCGGGTGGCGGCCAACATCGACCAGGATCTGCGCAAGACCTTCAGTCCCGAGTTCCTCAACCGGATTGATGAGATCATCACGTTCAACAGCTTGACTCGCGATGACATCAGGAAGATCGTGGACATCCTGCTCAAGGACGTCAGCGACCGCCTGATCAACCTCGAGATCGAGTTTGAATTCACCCGCGAGTGCAAGGATTTGCTCTGCGACGTGGGGTTCGATCCGCTGATGGGAGCCCGTCCCTTGCGCCGTGCCATTCAGAAGCATGTGGAGGACCCGCTGAGCGAGAAGTTGCTGCGCGGTGAGGTCACCAGCAAGAGCAAGCTCCTCATTGGAGTCAAGGGCGGAGTCCTGAGCTTCAAGAGCACTCCGAACGAAGAGGTCAAAAGCCTGAAGTAATATGACGTTAAGTCAGGTTGTCTCTTAAGCCAGTCGCTGCTCCGGCAGTGGCTGGCTTTTTTTAGGGGTGCCCGAGTGCCCGGTCTGCGATCTGCTTGAATCAGGGATTAGCTCTAGCCTTTGCCCGTTCTGTTGCCTATTCTTTCTCCACCGCAGGCGATCCCAAACGACCGGGAACTTCCTTCAGACCAGAGGGTTGGATTTCCGAGTCGGTCCTCCGCCTCGCAGGCTGAGTAGAACATTGATGGAGCAATATGAGTCGTCGCTGTTTGCGACGGCCAGCAACTCAAGGATCCGTCCGGTGCGAACCGGGAAACGATGACCGGGAGCCTGTTTCTGCCTATGAAGCGCCTTGTGCGAATCAGCATCCTTATTTTCCTTCTGATGAACGCGGTACAGGCCGCCGGTCAGACCGGTGCGCCCGTCAATATCACGGAAATCGAAGTGGTCGGAGCGCTGACAGTGGGCTCGCGGCAGGTGCTGGCCTGGTCCGGGCTGGAAACCGGCAAACCGCTGACCTCCGATCTGGTGGCCTCGGGTATCCGCAACCTGTTTGCCACCCAGAAATTCTCCGATGTCTTCATCTATCGTCAGGACGTGCCTGAAGGCGTGCGGTTGATCATCAACCTGCAGGAATTTCCCCGCATCCGCAGCGTGAATTTTGCCGGCAATCGTAAGGTCAAGGAGGGTGATCTGCGATCGGAGTTCACCGTTCATGTGGGCCAGTTTGCCAACCCGGCCGTGGTCCGGCGCGAGTTGCAGCCGCTGCGCGAGCTCTACTACGAAAAAGGCTATTACAACGTCGCCATCCACCGGGACAGCTCCCGGGTCGACGCCAACAATATGGAAGACCTGGTGATCACGGTCATCGAGGGGCAGAAGGTCAAGGTCCAGACCATCAGCTTCGAAGGCAACGAGCGGCTGGATGATGGGGACCTGCGCTCGGCCATGAAGCAGGGGACCAAGGGCTTCCTGAAGAGCGGCACGTTCAAGAAGGGCCAGTTCGAAGAAGACCAGGAACTGATTGTCAGCCGGGCCCGCAACGAAGGTTTTCTGGATGCCGCAGTGACCAATGTGGATTTGAATTTCCGGGAAGAAGAGCCCGAAAAGCTGGACATCGTCATCACGGTCTCCGAAGGCGAGCAGTACTTCATCGGTGATATCCACTGGGCGGGCAATACGGTCTTTGACGATCTGGCCATCGCCGAGCT
>CAZLUL010000476.1:0-1786 GCA_964562635.1 uncultured Fibrobacteraceae bacterium
TGTTACCAGTGAAAAAGTACGAATTGATTTTCATCCTGAAGGCTGACCAGCCTGAGACCGAGATGGAAGTACGCGTTAACCGCGTCAAGGAGATCCTGGCGGATCACAATGGGGAAATCACCCAAGTGAACCACTGGGGCGTGCGCCGTATGGCCTACGAGATCCAGTACGAGAGCCGGGGGAACTACATGTTCCTCAAGTTCAAGAGTGAAGGCACGGTCGTGGCCGAGCTCGACAGGTTCCTGCGTTTGGATGATCAGGTGTTGCGTCACCTGGTTGTCGTTGACGAGGAATGGGAAGAGCGGAACCGCGTTGCGATGGCCAAGCGCCGTCAGAACCGTCCCGAAGAGAACGCCGGCGCTGCGGAATAGTGGCTTGATGCCAACCGCAGGGTATTGTGATTTTGGACTTATGAATAAAGGAGAATCCGATGGCGCGTAAAAATCTTCGGATCAAGAAAAAGAAAAAGAAAAGACGGCACGGCAAACAGAAGGTCTGCTTCTTCAGCAAGACCGGCATGATTGCCATCGACTACAAGGACGACGAGTTCTTGCGGCGTTTTGTGACCGAGCGGGGCAAGATTGCTCCCCGGCGCAACACCGGCACGATTCCCAAGTTTCAGCGTCCGTTGGCCGTGGCCATCAAGCGCGCTCGTCACTTGGCTCTGTTGCCATTTGTGAAGGAATACTACCGGTAGCCCTGGGCTGCTGGTAGTACGGCGCTTTGATGCCGCGCCTGAGCATAGCCGGCCGTTGGCCGGGATTTGCAGTTCCCTTGGTAGCCTTGTTGGTGACCTTGTCATCTTCCTGGCTGATGTCCGCGGTGGTGGGCATTGCGGCAACGTCCGAGGCGGTCGCCAGTCTGGGTCTCATTATCCTCCTGCCTTCACCCATCGTGGTGTCGGTGCTGTGGGGTGGGGCCATTCTGATTGGGCGTCCGTACCGGTTGTCATTTTTGGCAGCCAGCGCCTGGCTTGTCATCTGCTGGTTTCTCTTGCCTCATGAATTCATGTGGCAATATCTCGGCAACGTGGTGGCGGGTTTGCTGGGCGGTCTGGCGTTGGGAATGCACTGGCGCCTGGACGTGACCTTGTTGGTGCTGGCGTTGGCTATGGTGCCGCTCATGATCTATGCCTCGCTGGAGGTGCCGATTCAGGAGCAGCTGCAGGTCGCCAACGACGCGGTGATCGAAGCATTGGAAGACGGACTTCCCCAGGGTGCAGACGAGGCTGAAAATGCCCGCCTTCTGGCTGAAGCCAAGCGCAATGTCGAGACGATGACGGCAGACCTTGTCCGGATTTATCCGTTCATCGTGGCCGTTGGGGTTCTTGGCCAAGCGGCGATTATCCTGACCCTGATCTGGCTGTTGTGCAGAGCAGGAGGAACGAAACCCTACCGTTGGGCGTTCCCGCCGTTTACCGAATGGCGGTTGCCGTTCTACCTGGTGTGGGTGCTGGTGGCGGGACTGGGGCTTTCCTTTGTCCGCCAACCGGAGATCAGCAAGGCCGGCCTGAATCTGGCCCTGCTGGCGGCATTTGTATTGAGCGTGCAGGGGCTCGCGATTCAGGTCTACGTGACCAGGCGCATGATGTCCACCGTACGGCAGGTGCTTTACTGGGTGATATTGGGCACGGTTTTGATGAAGCCGGGCATCTACATAGCGGTGGCGCTGGGTGTTTTGGATCAGTGGTGGGACCTCCGCCGACTGGCCACCCGCAGCCTCGCTGAAGACGACGACAACGATGATGAGTCTGAGTGACGAGTCTGATGATGACCTGGGAGGAACG
>CAZLUL010000477.1:0-1782 GCA_964562635.1 uncultured Fibrobacteraceae bacterium
TAAACCACCTGCTTGCCGTCGGGTGAAAAATGCACCCGAGGCCAGGCGTTGTGGAGGCCCAGGTCGATGGCTTCCTCGCGGGGCAAACCGAGAGTGGCCAGGTGGTGCACGGTTTCGGGGCTGGCGGTCAACGCCATCCATCCGGTAATACCCACGGCGACGGCGAGCACGGCGGCCACTAACCAGGGCGCGTGGCGCAGCTTGTTGCCGCCGCTCTCTTTTTTGGCACGGCCGCGGGCAGCGATGGCGTCTTCGAGTTCGAGGCGGGCGTCGCCGATGTCGCACAGGCGCTGGCGCTTGTCGCGAGCCAGGCAGCGCCGCAGCAGGACGTGGACCTGCGGCGGCACGTTGGGCAGTTCGCTGAAGTCGGGATCGCGGTGCAGGATGGCGCCGATGGAATCGGAAACAGTCTCGCCATCGAACAACCGGTCGGTGGTGAGCATCTCGTAAAAGACGACTCCGAATGACCAAAGGTCGGCCTGTTTGTCGATGGGTTTGCCGCAGGCCTGCTCAGGGCTCATGTAGGCCGCTGTGCCAAGGATGACTCCGGCCTCGGTCATACCCGCCGTCATGGTGGGCGAGTGGCTGATTTCGATGGTGGCGGTGGTGCTGTCGGCTTCTTCGGCGAAGGCGCGGGCGAGCCCGAAGTCGAGAATTTTGACATCGCCGGTGGGCGTCAGCTTCAGGTTGGCCGGTTTTAGATCGCGGTGCACGATGCCCATGTTGTGGGCGACTTTGAGACCTTCGGCAATCTGGATGGCCAGAAGTATGGCCTCCTCAGGCGGGATGGGGCCGCGCTTGAGGCGTTCGGCGAGGTCTTCGCCCTCGACCAGTTCCATGACCAGGTAGCGGGTGTCTTCGTGCTGCTCGAATCCGTAGATGGTGGCGATGTTGGTGTGTTGCAGCTTGGCCAGGGTGGTGGCTTCGCGTTCGAAGCGGGCCACGCGTTCGGCGTCGTGGCTGAAGTGCGACGGCATGACCTTGACGGCGACTTCGCGGTTCAATGAAGAATCGGTGGCGCGGTAGACCTCGCCCATGCCGCCCTTGCCGAGCAGACCGGTGATTTCGTAACGGCCTAAGGTTTTGCCGATCATGGAGTTCCTGCCTGGTTTGGACGGGATCTGGAGCCTGAATTGTGCGAATATGATAATCGAGATCGATTTTGGAGGCAATAGCGGGCTCAATGCAGAGAGGGATCAAACAAGGGAGTTGCCATGACCATCGATATCGCCAAAAAACGCATCATCATGATTCACGGGCTGGCTTCAAAGCCGCCGCAGGCCGTGCTGGACGAATTGTGGGCCCAGTGCCTGATCGAAAATATCCGCGTCGACGACGTGATCAAGGAGCGCCGCTGGATGAAGGGCAAGTTCCACGTCGGATTTGGCGAAAAAGTGGGCGCGTTTATTTCGTACGATGTGTTGTGGCGCTTCAGTCATCGCAGTGAGCCCGAGTTCGAGAAGTACCGGCGCAAGGCCGTGCAGAGGTTCGTGACGATGGGTTCGGGATAGACGATGCCTTCTACTTCGCCCTGGGCAGCAATGCTGCCCGTGAACGTACCATTGTTTGGCTTATTGATCAGGCAGAATCGAATCTAGGGACGAACACTGCCCAACTTCTCCGCCCAATCAAACACCACCCGAATACCAAAATGCTTCCGCAACTGCGGGTCGCCATCGATGATGATGAAATGTTCGCCATCGGGGGCGAGGGGCATGGTGCCGAGCGAGGACGGGTCCAGCTCAAAAACCTTGGTGGCCGTGCCCACCTGCAGGACGCCAG
>CAZLUL010000478.1:0-1782 GCA_964562635.1 uncultured Fibrobacteraceae bacterium
ACCGACCAGGTCCACGTGGAAATCCTGAACACCAAGGGCCGTACGTGTAGCCCCGGGGAGATTGGCGAAATTGTCATCACCGATTTGAGCAACCGGGTCATGCCCTTTATCCGCTACCGCTCGGGGGATGTCGCCAAGATCCAGGCCGGGAATTGCAGCTGCGGCAGGGGATTCCCTCTCCTCCAAACGGTGGAAGGCCGTACATCCGACATCATTGTGGGGAAAAACGGAATGATCTATTCCTGTCCGGGTCCCCGGTTCTTCGGGACGGGTATTAAGGGGATCTACAAGATGCAGCTGGTGCAGGATTGTATTGACGAACTGATCGTAAACATCGTTCCGGATGAAAAATGGAACGAGGACGAACTGGAGAAGCTGGTGGCCCGCATGCGGAACCTGCTAGGTAACATTGAGGTTGTCGTCAATCTATTGGACGATATTTCGCCCTCCCCGTCGGGCAAGTACCCCTTTTCCATTTCCAAGGTTTCGCCGTTCCAATGAGAGGGAATCCCGTGAAACAACCTCCCCGTGTTCCGGTCATCATGTATCACTCGGTCGGCAGGACTTTGCCCGGGTGGATCTGGTCGGACCTGACCACGAAAATGGAGTTTTTTGAAAAGCAGGTGAGACTCCTGAAGAAGAACGGGTTCCAGTCCATCTCTCTGGACGATTTTCGCCTCCGCCAGGAAGGTGGGACAGCGGTCCCACAACGCGAGGTCGTCCTGACATTCGACGACGGTTACCTGGACAATTGGGTTTTCGCCTATCCCATACTCAAACGTGAGGGTTGGCAGGGCACGATTTACGTCAATCCCGACTTCATCGACCCGGGCACTGAACCCCGGCCAAACCTGGAAGATATCTGGTCAGGAAAGTGCGCCTGGGAAGATCTGCAGTTTCACGGATTTCTCAACCGGGCGGAACTCAGGCTACTTCAGGAATCTGGCGTCATGGTCATCGCCTGCCACTCCCTGACCCACACCTGGTACCCCATCGGACCTGAAATCGTGGACAACCACCGTCCTGACTTGAGCACCCCCTGGCTTGCGTGGAACGCCCGACCCGATAGGAAATTTGCCTATTTGACGGAGGACCAATCGGGCTTCGTACCCTTTGGTACCCCGATCCACGCCCACGGTCGTTCCCTGGGAATCAGGCGTTATTTCCCCGGGGATCCCGAGGGCCGGTATGAAACCGATCAGGAAATGGCGGACCGATTCCGCAAGGAAATCTTCGACAGCAGGAAAATCCTCAAGGAGATCATCGGCGCTCCGGTCAATCATTTCTGCTGGCCTGGCGGAGCCTATTGTGAGAACAGCTGGGCCATTGCCGAAGAGGCGGGATTTTCCACCATCTGTATCACCAGGAAGGACCGAGCCCGTTGGTCCAGTGACGATCCGCGGCTGGTGCGACGCATGGGATGCTTCGATGCGATCACCTTTCTGGGCCAGAGATACCCCACCGGGGATCCGACCTTCCTGCTGTTGGCCTGTGAAATCGCTCGGGGACGGACCTGGAAAAAATGGCTCCTTCGCTGGCGCAAGTTGATCACAGCGATCAGGGGAAAATGAGATCTTCCGCGGCTTCATGCAGAACACCCAGGGGAATTGGGCCGGATAGATCAGGGAAGAGAATGGGTCGCCTGCAATCCCTCCCGGTAAATATCCTCGATACGCCGGGCCACCGCTTTAATGCTGAAATCCCTCTCGGCTCGGTAACGAGCTTCTCCCGCCAGCCTGGCCTCAAGATCTGGATCCTTAAACATACGCACCAGACCCTCCC
>CAZLUL010000479.1:0-1773 GCA_964562635.1 uncultured Fibrobacteraceae bacterium
CGCCATCGGGGCCATGCTGCTGCTGAACCTGAACTACTGGGGCAGCAATCAGATCATCCTGCAACGGGCACTGGCAGCCCGCTCGGTGCGCGACGCCCAGATCGGCTTGCTGGCCAGTGGCGTGCTGAAATATGTCATTGCCCTGGTGATCGTGGTGCCGGCCATCGCCCTGGCCGGATTGCTCAAGGACAACCCGCTGTCTGATCCCGACCAGGCTTACCCGACGCTGGTCAACATGCTGCTGCCGGCGGGGCTGCGAGGCATTGTTCTGTGTGGATTGTTCGCCTCGTTGATGAGCTCGGTCGATTCCATCTTCAACTCGGTCTCGACCCTGTGGTCCATCGACATCTACCGCCGCCGCCTGCGTCCCGATGCCACCGACCAGCAGGTGGTCGCCATGGGCAAGAAGGCCATCATGGTCACCCTGGTGGCCGGCCTGAGCTTCGGTTTTGTCCAGGTGTACATCAAATTTTCGAACCCGGAATTTGCGCTCACCCACTGGTTCAACGACATGAGTTACTACATCAAGGTGGGCTTCGTGATCCTGATCACCTCGGCGGTTTTTCTGTACCGCGCCCGGCCCAATCTGGTGCTGGCCATGATGTTCGTTACCATTGGCATCAAACTGTTGCTGGAGTATCTGCTGCCGGACGTGGCCTATTTCAACATCACGTCCCTGACCATCCTGACGGGCCTGGCCGTGGTGGCTGTCGAGGCGCTGTGGCGCACCCGCCGTGGTGTACAAGTCAAAGAAATCTGGTATTCGGATGGCGCCCCGGTCTCGATCATGGGCGCGCTGCTGTTGGCGTCGTTGTTATTCCTGCAGATCCGCTTCCACTGATCCGGTTTCATCCTGCCGGATCAGTTTCATGAATGCTTCACCGTAGCGCTCGAGCTTGGCAGCGCCCACACCGCTGAGCGATAGGAACTGTTCGTCGCTGACGGGTCGGTGCACCACCATGGCCGCGAGGGTCTTGTCGTGGAAGATGACGTAGGGGGGCAGTTCCTGTTCTTCGGCCAGGCGACGCCGCAAATCGCGCAGGCTTTCGAACAGGGCCTGATTGACTGCGGTGTTGAGGCTGTCGTCGCTGATGAGGGCGGCCACGGTGGCCTTCTTTTTGGCCTTCTTGCGACTGGCCGGCTTGGTCAGGGTCTCCTTGCGCAGGTGCAGTTCCTCTTGGCCTTTGAGCACGGGCCGCGCCCGTTCGGTGAGCACCAGTCCGCCGTAGCCCTCCGGGTCAACTGTCAGCAGGCCGCGGGCCGTCATCTGCCGCAGGATGGACCGCCACTGCCAGGCGTCGTATTCCCCGCCCACACCCCAGGTCGACAATTGGTTGTGCCCGAACCTCAGGATGCGCTCGTTCTCCGAACCGCGCAGCACCTCGATGATGTAGGCCGCGCCAAAACGCTGGCCGGTGCGCACCACGCAGGACAACGCCTTCTGGGCGGCGACCGTGGCGTCGAAGGTTTCGACCGGTTTGAGGCAGGTGTCGCAATTGCCACAGGGTTCGGGCAGATTCTCATTGAAGTAGTCTAAAAGAACCTGCCGCCGGCAGTTGGTGACTTCGCAGTACCCAAGCATGGCGTCCAGCTTCTGGCTTTCCAGCCGCCGGTGCATCTCGTCGGCGTCGGATGACTCGGCCAGTTTGCGCAGCATGATCACATCCTGCAGGCCGTACACCATCCAGGCACTGGCGGGCAGGCCATCGCGTCCGGCACGTCCGGTTTCCTGGTAGTAGGCCTCGATGCTCTTGGGCAAATCCAGATGGGCCA
>CAZLUL010000480.1:0-1763 GCA_964562635.1 uncultured Fibrobacteraceae bacterium
CCGGAAGGGCAACATCAGCAGCCAGGCCACGGGATAGAGCACCAGGCCCAGGATCGCCAGCGGCCAGCAGAGCACAAAAAGAATCAGCCACAATAGAAACTTGATCATCACGAACTCTCCTGCGAATGAGGGGCGGTCAGGACAGGAATTACCCGCACCAGCCGGGAATATTCGATCCTGGCGTTGAACCTCATACGGTTGCGCCGACCTTTTGTTCGGTGCCGTTTCGCCCCCGGTGGTGGTCGATCAAAAATTCGGAATCTAGAAGTAGATACTCGCCTCAAAATTCAACCGCAGCTCACCCACGTCACGAAACAGGTCGTTGTCGAAGCCCTCAAGGGTCTTGAAGAGTGCGAACCGGCCACCCCAGGTGACACTCGCCCCGAGGTGCACCGGTTTCAGTTGCACAATGGAGCCACCAAGGCCGATGTAGGGCGTCAGCAAAAACACAGCATCAGTGGCGATCAGTTCGGTGCCATCGCTGGTCGGCACTTCAATGGCATTCCGGTAAGTCCAATCCAATCCGCCGGCCCGAACACCCGCCAGAAGGTAGAACCCCATGAAGGTGTGATTCGGAGTCAGGTATTCCCGACCACCAATATCGATTCCGTATTCCAGAATCCCGCTGAGACCGTCCTGAATCCTTGGCTGTGATCCGAGACGCCCCTCACCGTAGTAGAGGCCCAGGTGTCCGCGAAATCGTTCGCCGGAATAGCGGGAATACATCACCGAGACTGTCGACATGCTCTCAATCGTATCACCCGCGAGCTGGGACTGGGACCACCAGAAAAAAACCTTTTTCGGTAGGTGGACGGTGGGCCTGCGGTGGTGTCTTTGGCCGGCTTTGGAGCAGGCCGGGGTTCAGGCGCAACGGTTTCGATGGCGACATAGCTGTCCCCTTCGTCATCGTTACAGAAGAACAGGCCAACCAGAAAATCCGCCAGGAAGGACCCACCGCCATCATCGCTGTCATGGTTCGAATCGGAGGGCTGGTCGCGGTGATCGTTCTTGGTGCGGGTCGCGCCGGAGCCGCGTCCGGGCGGCGATTCATCGGCGGCCTGGTCAACCGCACTGGAAAGGCTGCCGCGGCCACCGTCATCGCGGTGGTCGTAGTCATCCGCGGTACCGCCGCCACAGGTCGCACAACCGTTCAGCGCCACGGCCAGCAGACAGAGGCCCGCCAGCAGAATCATCTTCGAAATGCGCCCATATGTGGTCACGTCTCTGTGGCCCCGCTTCTAGAAGATGCCTGCCTACTGATCGGTCACGCAGGGGACTGCAACCTTCATACCGAAAAGCGCCTCCAGTAGGGCATCTTTAAGCAACTGCGACAATGCAACTTACAAACAGCACCGCTGCAACAGCAGCTTCGGCGTTCCCATTTTCAGACACCGGTGTGCCCCTTGGCACACGCGCCAAGGGAATTCCTGTTTCACGGGGTATCGGCCGGCTCAAACAATGGGCAATTGACGGCGGCGGCTCTCTGGCCTACATTCCCGGGGTTCAATCTACCTGTTTGCCCGACGAAAGACGAATCTCATGGCACGATCGCAATTCTCATTCGAGAAGCGCCGCAAGGAACTGGAAAAGAAAAAGAAAAAAGAAGCCAAGCGTCAGGCGAAAGCTGATCGCAAGGCAGCTATCGAGGCGGGGGAGCTGGAGGTCGCCGAGCCCGTCATCTCCATCGACGAATTTGGCAACGTGGTCGAGACCATGCCCGAAGGGTATGATGCTGACGGCCTGAGAATTGTCGAGGATGAGGA
>CAZLUL010000481.1:0-1756 GCA_964562635.1 uncultured Fibrobacteraceae bacterium
CATGTCGGCGGGGCTGATGCGCCGCTCGCGGGTTTTGGCCGCCACTTCGTTCAGCTCGGTCGCCAGGCTTTCGATGCCCTTCTTGTCGGCATCGCGCAACACGGGCACCAACAGGCCACCAGGTGTGTCGACCGCCACGCCGATGTGGAAGTGGTTCTTGATCACCAATTCGCCCCGAATCAAGTCCAGGCTACTGTTCACGTGGGGAAACGCTTGCAACGCCGCCGCGCACACCTTGATCAGGATCGCGGTCATGGTCAGCTTGCCCGCCGGATCAACCTTGCGGTTGAATTCCTTGCGGAAGGCCTCCAGCTCGGTGACGTCGGCCTTGTCGTATTGCGTGACCATGGGAATGGTCGACCAGGCGTAGCCCATGGCGTCGGCGGTGATGCGCCGGACCTTGGACATTGGCTCGTGGGTCACGGGCCCCCACTTGGTAAAATCGGGCAGAGGACGCTGGACGTGCAAGCCAGGAAATTCGCCCGTCACCGCAGGTGTGGTGCCGCCGCCGGTGATGTTCTGCATCGCTGTGCGCACAAAGCCGCGCACATCGTCCGCGCTGATGCGTCCCGCAGGGCCAGAGCCCTGGATCTGATAGATGTCGGCTCCGAGGTTACGAGCCAAGCGGCGCACCGAAGGCGCCGCCGGGGCCACCACGTCACCCGAGCGCACGGCCGTCAGGTCAATCTGGGTGGCCGGGTGGGTCGTGGTCGGCATCATGACCGGTGTCGCGGCCGGAGCCGCAGGCTCAGGTGCCGATTGGGCTGCCGGAGCCGGTGGCGGTGCCGCTTCAGGGGCCGCTTCGGGGGCCGCTTCCGGCTCCTTGGCCGGCGCCGGTGCCGCGGCAGCCGCCGCGCCCGATTCTCCCAGCATGATCACCGCGCCAATGGCCACGGTATCACCATCGGCCACCTTGATCTCAGTGATCCGGCCGGCAAAGGGCGCAGGGATCGCCACGACGGCCTTGTCGGTTTCCAATTCCAGCAGGGTCTGGTCCGCTTCGACCTTGTCGCCCACCGCCACATTGATCGAAATGACCGTTCCTTCGGTCACCCCATCGGAGACTTCGGGCACGAGAATTTCCGTTGCCATGTTATTCCTTCCGTCCCCCGTGATGCCGGGGGCTCGTCAGACAAAAGTCGCGCAGGCTAAAATCAATCAACGTGCGGATTCGGTTTTTTCGCATCAATGCCCAGGTCCTTGATCGCGTGGGCCACCAGTTTGGTCGGCACCGTGCCTTCCTTGGCCAACTGGTGCAGCGCCGCGATCACGATGTAGCGGGCATCGACTTCGAAGAAGTCGCGCAACTGGTCCCGGCCATCACTGCGACCATAGCCGTCGGTGCCCAGGCAGTGCAGCTTCTTGGGGAACCACTGGGCCACCGTGGCGGGCATGACCTTCATATAATCCGAAGCCGCCACAAAGACGCCGTCCTCCTTGGCCAACAGGCTCTCCACATAGGGCACCTGGGCCTTGCCGGTCGGGTTCAGCAAATTGTGACGCTCACAATCGACCGCATCGCGGTAAAGCTCCTTGTAACTCGTCACGCTCCACACGTCGGCCGCCACCCCGTAGTCCTTTTCCAGGATCGCCTGGGCCTTCCGGGCCTCGTTCAGGATCGCGCCCGAACCCAGCAGGTGAGCCTTGGGCTTGCCCTTGGCCTTGGCGCCCTTGAAGCCGCTCGGCTGGAACTTGTACATGCCCTTGAGGATGCCCTCACGCACGCCGGCGCGCTTGGGCATCGCCGGCATCTGGT
>CAZLUL010000482.1:0-1744 GCA_964562635.1 uncultured Fibrobacteraceae bacterium
CAGGGTGTACTTGCCTTCGAAGCCGTCGGGCAACGCGGTGTCCTTGTCGATCTTCGACCAGCCCAGGCCCAAACGGTGGCCGGCGCCATGGCGCCAAGAGCCGTAGACTTCGCCACCACGGGTGGTGCCCTCGGCGATGTTCATCACGTGCCAAAGAGGGTCACCAAGGGGGCGGGCCCACTCGATCAGATCCTCTTCATAACGTTCGTAGTAGGTCACCTGGCCGCTCCAGGGCCCTTCGTTGAATTCGAGACCGGTGTCCCACGTCCAGCCGGTTTCGGGCACGGCGGCGGGGTTGCCCACGTTGGCCGGATCGCGGTAGTACAGGTCCGTGAAGGTGGGCAGGCGATACACGCTGCCGGCGCTGGCGCGCAACGTGAAATGCGGATCCAGTTCATAGGAAACCGCGCCCGAACCCGAAAAACGGGCGTCGTAGTTGGTCTGCCGATCGACGCGGCCGCCGGCCTGCCAACGCAAGGGTCCTTGGTTGCGGTTGAGCTCTGCGGCAACCGAGGCCCGGCGGCGGATGTGGAAGCCCAGAGCCTCGCCCCAGGTGCCCCCGCGCAAACCGCGGCTGTCGATATCTTCGTACACCGCTTCGAGGCTCACGGCCAGGGCGTGGGCGCCATTCAGCCGGACAACCCCCTTCAACTCGCCACCGGTTTTCTGGGTGACATGATCGTTGGTGTAGGCATCGGGATTGTCGCGAAAGAGAATGAATTCGTCGCGGTGCCGCCGGTAAAAGGCCCGCGGTTCCAGGGTGATGCGATCCGAAACGTCGGTCCGGTACAAAGCCGAGGCAAAGGTGGATTGGGTTTTTTCGTAAGACCGAAAAGGGGCGTAGAAATCGAGCGCGCCATACTCGCGATCACTGTAGGCTCCGAACACGTCCCACTCGCCGCCGGCACCCTCGTGCACCACGCGCCCAGTGCCCGACCAGGTGTCGGCGTCATTGCCGCCCCAGGCTACCGAGCCATCGGGCTGGTCGACATCGTAGCCATCAGTGCGGAATTTTTCGAAAGAGAGCCGGCTACCGGTGTTGGCACCGAGCCGCAGATCAGCCTCGGCCTGAGCGCCCCAGATGCCGTTGTCGCCACCGGTCATTTCCACCCGGCCACCTGAAGTTTCGGCCGGACGTCGGGTCACGACATTGACCGTGCCGCCGAAAGCCCCCGCGCCATACAATGATGATCCGTGGCCCGGCAACACTTCGATTCGCGAGATGTCGCGCTTGCCAATCGGCAGATCCAGGGCGTGATGGCCCGTCTGGGGGTCCCCCGCTTCAAAGCCATTGAGCAGCACCTGCACCTGGTCGAAAGTCGACCCCCGCAGGGTCAGGTCCGACTGCACACCGTATTGCTGGCGTTGGCTGACGACCACGCCCGGTACGAACTGGAGCAATTCGCCGACCGAACGCGCCGCTGCCATCTCGGCCTCACCCTCCATGACCACATTCATGGTGCGCACCACACCGGGCAACGCCACCGGCACTCGTGAGCCCAGGACCTCTAGGGTTTCGGTCAGCCACAAGGTATCGCCTTTGACGATGATAAAGGACGCCAGGTGATCCTCGGCCGCAGCCATGGGGGCAAAAAAGAGCAGGGCGGCCAGTACGGCCGCCCCCTTACCGAGAAAATTTGGGTGGGACATGGGCGAGCCCTTTACGCAGTCTTGGTTTTGGGTTTGGGTTTGGCGTTCCACAGGCGCAAGGCCAGGAACAGCCCGATGGCTGCCATGGGAACCA
>CAZLUL010000483.1:0-1737 GCA_964562635.1 uncultured Fibrobacteraceae bacterium
TAGCCCTGGGCCTTACGCCCGAAGATTGTGGAGGGATGAATTTTTCGAACGCCATCGGTTACCTCCCAAAGAGACTGACGCCAGAATACGGAAAGGAAACTCGAGAGTCAAGGAATTTTCAACATTTTTGATCATTTTTTGTACGAAGATTTGACTAAAGGGATTTGACTATTAGTGCATATTTTCTATTAGGGTGATGCGTTTTGTTTCCAAGATATCGGGAACAAATCGCTCAATTTCAGTGGAATAGCATTCGCCATCGCTATGAAAACCCGTCAGGATTTTCACCCCTGGATACGAAAAACAGGGCCCAACGAGTCAGATGATACGAAGGATTTGCTTATCCAGCCGGGCGTTGATGGATGGTCGTAGCGGTGCCCGGGGATTCGCGATAGACTTCGGTCGTGGATGAATTTGGTGGAAATACCGTGCAGAGAATAGAGGTTGACGCGGCGGCCTTAGAGCACAATCTGCGTTTTTTCAGGGAGAATTTGTCGGTCGGTACGGACCTCCTGGGGGTCGTAAAAGCCAATGCGTATGGCCATGGGTTGGACCAGGTGGCCCCTATCGCGGTTCGCAGTGCACAGTGGCTGGGAGTGCACAGTGTTGCCGAGGCCCGTCGCCTGCGTGATCTCGGGATGAAATGCCCGATCCTGATCATGGGGTTCGTGCCGGAGGTGGATCTCGACGGTCTCGACGCCGACACACATCTCATGATTTCGTCCGGTCTGGCGATGGAATGGGTGGCGGCGTATCGGCAGAAGACTGGCATCTCGTTGCCAGTTCATCTCAAAGTTGATATTGGCACAAAACGTCAGGGAGTGGCTCTCGCTGCAATCCCCGATCTGTGTTTGCAGGCAGGCCGTTCCGGTGTCGAAGTGGTCGGCGTCGCTGGGCATTTTGCAAACATTGAAGACACCATCGAGCACCAATTTGCCCGTCGGCAGCTCTCTCGTTTTCACGAAGCCCTTGACGTCTTCAAGGGGCAATGCGGCGGTCTGCCGCCGTTTATTCACGCGTCGTGTTCGGCTGCGGCGCTGCTTTTTCGAGAGACCGATTTCAGCCTCGTCCGTGTTGGCATTTCCATGTATGGCCACTGGCCGTCGCGTGAAACCCGACTGTCGTGGATGATCGACAATAAGGACACCGGGCACGAGCTTCGCCCGGCGCTGAGTTGGCGGGCAACGGTGGGGCAAATTCAGGATGTGGCCGTCGACGAATCCGTAGGTTATGGCCGCACTTGGACCGCTCGAAGGCCGAGTCAATTAGCAGTGATACCGGTGGGATACGCAGATGGATATTCGCGGTGTCTTGGAAACAGGTCCCGGGTCCTCATTCATGGGCGCTCCGCACCGGTTGTGGGGCGGGTATGTATGAACATCATGATGGCCGATGTGACTGACATACCCGATGTGGAGATCGGTGATGAGGCTGTTCTGATTGGGGGTCGGGGAGACGACCGGATCGAAGTTGAAGAACTCGCGATGCTCAGCGAAACCATCAATTACGAGTTCCTGGCTCGTCTGTCACCGGAAATCCCACGGGTCGTGGTGTGATGCGGGCCAGTGTTGTCATCCCCACGTACAACAGGGTGGGGGAGCTGCGACGGGTCCTGGGTGGGCTGGCGGGCCAGGCCAGAAGCCCGGATATCGAACTTGAAGTCATTGTCGTGGATGATGGTTCAGAGGACGAAACTGGACCATGGTTGGCGGAGGTCGGTGTTGAGCAGGGTTGGAT
>CAZLUL010000484.1:0-1735 GCA_964562635.1 uncultured Fibrobacteraceae bacterium
CCACGCCGATCCGGTTGCCGACAATGTCCACGGTCGTGGAACTGGTGCCCACGGAGATGCCCGCTTCGGTATTCAGGTCTCCGTTGCCGGAGATAAGATTGCCCTCGCGGGGCCCCGAGCCCCCGATGGTGGTGCCGTTGGCACCGCTGTTTACCCAGATACCGATATCCAAGTTGGCGATGCCTGCTTCGCCAATTGCGTCGGTACCTATATAGCAACCGTAGACAGAGTTGTTGGAAGACGCGGCCCCCGAGATATAAATACCGTGGTCGCTGAAGCCGTTGATTACCAGTTCGCGCACGGTGTTTCCGGCTGCGCCAGTGATGGTCAGTCCGCTTCCGGTTACTGCCGCCCCATTAATTTCGATTTCGGGCCCGCGTGTATTGCTGTCGGCACCGCTGTTGATTCGTTGCGTGGAAGCATCGACCTCTGTGCCCCCGTCAGTGATCGTCGGCAGGCTGGCAATCGGAGCGATGCGCCACCAGGTATCCAGACCGTCGGACATGTCCGCCGGAATCTGCATGCTGAACTGGCTCGTATTGGCGGTCGTTCCACCGGCGGCACCGATGGCGTTGGCGTTCTTGAGGAACTGCCGCAGGGTTCCCTGACGGCTGCGGACGTTGTCGGCGGAACCGTCATCCCCGACATTTGTGATCAGGTTGTAGGCGAAGCCCAAATTGAGCCCCGTTAGGTCGCCCCCCACCACGGTGACGGGAATGTAATTATCCCCGGGGCCGCCGTTGTCCGGCGTGCCGTCATCGTCAAGCGAACCGTCCTGGCCACCGATGAGCGGGCCTGCACCCCAGGTCATCTCCGCAATGGGATAGGCCCAAGTGCCGGGCACGGTGGCATTTAGGCCACCGGCTGGCGGCGTGTCCGCATCGCCGATGGTGGCGCTGCGCACGCGCAACTTGTAGTCGCCCTCACCCACGCCGAGGAAGCTGAAGCTTCCGTCGAAGGCGGTAGTGGTCGATCCGAGGTAGCTATCGGTGACGTCGTAAAGCTCCACGTCAACATTGGCCAGGGCCAGGTCACCGGTGCCACCGTCCCAGTCTGCGGCCGCGCCGGAAAAATTCGCGTCTTCAAAAACGAGCCCGGATATCATCCTGGACTCGACCACCGTGCGGGCATCGCTGAATTCTGAAGTGGAGCCGTAGGTCCCCGAAAAATCCTCCGTCAAAGTCGCGGTGACCACGTCACCGAGATTGCCCGGGAACGCTGCCCCAAATGATTCGGCGCCCCCGCCAGCGTGGGCCAGGACTGCGGACCCAACCAAAATTTCACCCTCCCCGTTTCCGGAAGGGTCGGCCCCTGAAGGATTCAGGAAGAATTCGAAGCGGTACGTGCCGGCCGGCACGTCGAAGTATCCGCCGAGTGTCACTACCCCGCCAGACTCCGTGGCCGAGGTGACCACCGGGAAGTTGAGGTACCCGTTGGGGCCGGGATCTTCGTCGTCAGCATCGTTTTCGCTGACTCCGTTGTCTCCCAGGTCAATGCCCAACAGGTCGTTGGAATGTAGGTTATTGCTTAAAACAGTATTCCCTGACCCGGCAACAAGATTCACCCCGTTGCCCGCGTTGAAGGCGAGGATGTTTTCCGCACCGATGGCCGTTCCGCCTATCAGGTTCCCGGAGCCGGCTTTGATTTCAATGCCATCGTCGCTGTGGTTTCCACGGTCAAGAGCCCCGGTGACGTCCGTGCCGATGTAGTTTCCCTGGATGGTGTTGTTCGAGGT
>CAZLUL010000485.1:0-1732 GCA_964562635.1 uncultured Fibrobacteraceae bacterium
CGTTCAACTGGGCGGCCAAGGGTACGGAGGGCTAGCAGGCGGGCGGCACCGTTGGCTCGCCAACATGCTGCAATCATCGCCGAAGGCAGACGCTAACCACCGCTTTTGCGCACGACATCGATATGCACAATGATACCGTCCCGGACGATGACGTGCTCCACCCCGGAATACGCGACCGGCTCGTCTGCATGATTCTCGCCGGCGAAGTCGAACTCCAGGCGCACAATGCCAGGCCGGATTTCCACCAGGTCGGTGACAGTCCAAGCCAGCCGCTTGAAGGAGCCGTGATAAGCCCGTTGCATGACCAAAATATCCCGGCTGCCGAGAAAGAAGTCTCCATTGCCGGATCGGTATGTCGTGGTCTCGTCGAGAAGCTCGCCGATTCCGGCCATGTCGCTGGCGTTGGAAAGCCGAAAATAGCGACTGGCGACATCCGTGGGCGACATGCTGAATCCCATCCTTTTTGGGGTTGATGGCCGATCGTCAGGCCAGACCGGAATCAACCCCAACCGGGTTTTTCCGGATTCCTACCGCCGTCCCATGAACAGCCGCAACACGTACCAGAACATCAGGGCGACCGAGGAAAAGAGTTCGAGCGCCGCGCCCACGTACCGATCATTGGGCCAGTGGCGCAAGATTTTGCTGGTGTCGTAAAGTATGGCGGCACCTGCCAGCCCCACCATGGCCACGGAGAACCAGGTACCCAGTTCGAGTCCAAAAAGCACTGCCGCAGCAATGGCCACCAATGCCAGAATACCAGCCCAACGCAGCAGGGCGCCCAGGAAACTGAAATCCTTCCGGGTGTAAAAGACAACCGCGGTCAAACCCACGAAACCCGCGAGGGTCACCACCGCGGCACTCCGGATCACGCCGCCTCCCGCGTAGGAATCGGCGATGAAGAGCATGGGCGTGAAGATGACGGCTTGAGCCACCACGTACAGCAGCAACCCGGCATACTGGCTCCCCAGTCCACCGGCCCGGGAAGCCATCCCTCGCGCCAGCCAACCGGCCAGCATGAAACCACCCAGCACCAGCAACCAGTTCACACCCAGCAGGGCGCGGGTAATGGACTCGGCCATTCCGGTCCGGAAAAGGTAAACCTCAATCAGAGTGAAGAGCGCAATGGCGCCCAGGAGGTGCCCATATACCCGCATGATGAAGACGCCGCGCTCGGTGGCGGCCTGTTCGGGCGCAAAGGTATCTGATCTCATCTCACCGCTCGAATAGCTCCGGTTCATAACGGCATCCTTTCCAGCTGTTTTGTCGTTCAGTTTTGTTAGCTCCCAATTTAGAGCCCTTTTTTCCAATCACAACCTGCCCCTGCCAAATATTCCGTCCGCCCTGGCAGCCATCGAGTCATGGGTTCGAATCAAACTCCTGGCCTATAGCGGTCCTCAGTCAATTTCCCGCGAGAATGGATCTCAAAATCCGTAGAGAAGCCAGATTTGATAACCAGTGTCTGATCTGCCTCGCTGTGCCAACTGCTTGCCTGACAATACGTACGATATTACTGGTAAGCACAACCGTCACCCGCCGCGTCAGATCCGCATTGAGAGGATAGGAAAAACAACCGCCCATTCGCCCCACTCCCGCTGCCCAGCATTGATTCTACCATGATTCGGCGACGGATTCCAACCCGACCGCTGGCCCAATCCCGACGATACGGCTGCGAAAGCCCGGTTATTGCCTGAATCCCGCCGCCGACACACACACCGACCCCACGCCCGCTCCG
>CAZLUL010000486.1:0-1730 GCA_964562635.1 uncultured Fibrobacteraceae bacterium
TCGGGGCCTGTGTTCTTCAGAGTTCCTTCAGGGGCTGGTTGGTGGAGAGGTGCCCTTGGAGCCAGAGGATGTCGAGATCCTCCGCGACACCTACGGTGCCGGAGTGGGGTACCTCGATGCATCGCTGGGCTCTCTCTTCAACGCGTTGAGAAGGAGCGGGGTGTGGGACCGGATGCTGGTTGTGGTGACCAGTGACCACGGCGAGGAGTTTTTGGAACACGGAAGCCTGAGCCATACCACTCTTTACGACGAGGTCGTTCGAGTGCCGCTCTTGATCAAATGGCCGGGGAGCGATCGTGGTGGTGTTGTGAACCGGGAGCCATGCTCGGCGGTGGATCTGGCCCCGACTCTACTCGAGTTTGCCGGACTCCCAAGAGTGGATTTGCCGGGCATACCCCTTGATCAGCGCGACCAAAACGCTCCGGTCTTTGTCGGCACATTGGATCAGGCCGTGGTGGTGGATGGCTACAAGGCGATATTCAATTTTGCGGCAGGTTCCGCGCGCCTCTTTCACCTTGCGGACGATTCGGGTGAGATCATCAATCTCGCTGCGTCGGATCCGGGCCGGCTTCGCGCGCTCGAAGAGCTCGTGCGCGCCCGGAAGGAGGAGGCCCTGGCACTCTACCGGAAGATCGGTTCCGGGGCCGAAGGGGGAGAGGTGGTCTTGAGCCCAGCCGAGCGCGAGAGGCTCGAGGCGTTCGGGTACATCAATCACGAATGAGGAATGCCGCCCAACCTATCCGGGGAGTTTTGAGTTCTTAGTTTTGAGTTTTGAGTTACCACCCACCCTCCCTGTTCTCTGGGGGTGCGGGTGGAAAATTCGAAATCCGAAATCTAAATCCGAAATTCAGGGAGGAGGGGTGGAAATTCCGACTTCCGAGTTCACTCCAAGTAGCCGAGGGCCCGCAACTCTTCTTCTTTGGCTCTGGCGGCCGCCAGCTCCTCGTCGAAGCGCATCAACTGACCTGTGTCGGTGAGCCACCCATCGAGGGCATCGCTCAGCCGTATGGCCTCAGGATGGTCGGATCTGAAAAGGTCGAGCTGCTCGCCGGGATCCGACCGGAGGTCGTAGAGGTTCGCCGTGCCATCGTCGCCGTTCAGGATCAGGTGGAAGCGCCCATTGTCGGCAGACCGATATTCGAGTTGATCAGCAAAGGCGAAAACCACTTCCGGCTCCCTGCCTTCAAGGACGGGGAGGAGGCTCGTGCCTTCGAAATCGAGGCCCTTGGCCTCAATCTCGAGATAGTCGAGAATCGTCGGCACGATATCGAGATTTTGAACGGCACCGTCGAATCGCTGCCCGCCTTCGACACCGGGAAAACGGAAAATCAATGGAACGCGGGTTACCGTGTCCCAGACCCCCCGGCAGTGTCTGATGTGGCCGTGCTCCAGAAACTCCTCTCCGTGGTCTGAGGAGATGATGATGAGCGTTCGATCGAGCAGACCACGGTCCTCCATGTTCTTGATGAGACGCCGGAAAACCTCGTCGAAATATCTAATTTCATCGTCGTAGAGGTCCACCAGGTAATCGATGTCTCGATCGGTGAGGTCGTGGTGTGGTCCGTTCCGATACAGCATCTTCGCGATCGGGACGGGGTTTCCGTGGCGAATGAAGTCGTGGCCGTCGTAATCTCCCGCAAACCGCTTCGTGTACCTCTCCGGCGGCTGGTAGGGCCCGTGCGGATCCATGTAATGGGCGTAGAGGAAGAACGGCTCCTCGATCGCATCGA
>CAZLUL010000487.1:0-1730 GCA_964562635.1 uncultured Fibrobacteraceae bacterium
AGGGGTGATTGATGCGTTCGTCGATGGCGTCGGTCCACAGGTGGGCGACGGCGGGTTCATCGGGGGAGTGGAGGAAGGGATTGACGCCGTGGGCGATGGCCTTGCCATCCCAGTGGTAGCGGGCCGCATCGTCACTCAGTTCGCGGGTCGATGGGATGATCGCCAGGCGCAGCACGACTCCGAACAGAACGACGACCAGCAGCCAACGGCGACTGACGTCTTCGTGGCGCCATTGCCAGGTCGAGGCCAGAACCAGGGCCCCGCCGACCACTGAGAGTGCGATGGTCTGCCAGATCCAATTGCCATAGGGGCCGGTTTCCTGTCCGATGAGCACCGCGCCTGCCAGCAGGACCACTGCTGTGAGAACCAGCAGTCCCCACCGCCGAATCATGAAGTTTTTTGCGCGGGCTGTCCCAGACCCTGTCGCCGATTGTGCAGCACCGAAAGCACGCCGACAGCCGTGAAGCCCAGGGCTTGGATCAGCAGCAGAATGCCACCGCCGGGGCCAATCGCGATGACAAAGGAGGCGCAGGCGCCCAGGGCCCAAAGGCCGAGGAAAATCTCAAAAACAAAAAGTCGGCTGGGTGGCGGCCGGTAGCCGGTCGCCGTGATTCGGCGCTCACCCGAATGGGTTTCGGCCTGCTCGCCCAGCTTCGGCGTGCGGACAAATTCGCCACCCTTGAGACCCAACAGGGCGCGGGCCACCGCGAGGCTGTTATTGGCCGCCAGACCAATGCCGATGCCGATCAGCAGCGGCATCAAAAAAATCGAGCGTAACCAACGCCCGCCGGTCACCGCCTGGGAAATCACGTACAGGGTGCTCGGGCCAAACATCGCGATCAACATCACGCCCACCAGGGGCAGGGTCATGGCGTTGGCAAAGGCCACGCCGCGCAATAGGACCAGCGGCAGCACCAATATCGTCAGGGTCAGAATCAGGGGATGAATCAGGTAGTGGGTCAGGTGCAAGGCGCCCTGGATTTTTTTGAACAGGCTCAGGTCCGAGCGTTTCAACACCGTGGGCAACATCTTGAGCGCGCATTGGATTGAACCGGTGGCCCAGCGCCGCTGCTGCGCCTTGAGGGCGTTGATGTCCGTGGGCACCTCGGCCGGCGTGACATAGTCCAGCAGGTAGCGCGGACGCCAACCCCGCAGCAACGCGCGGTAGCTGAGGTCGAGGTCTTCGGTCAGAGTGTCGGCTTTCCAGCCACCGGCGTCGCTGATGGCCTCGGTGCGCCAGATGCCCGCGGTGCCGTTGAAATTGAAAAACAGGCCATGCCAGGCGCGGGCGGCCTGTTCAACGACAAAGTGGCCATCGATGCCGATGCTCTGCAATTCGGTAAGCAGCGAGAAGTTCCGGTTGCGATGACCCCAGCGGGTCTGCACAAAACAACAGCGCGGGTCGGCCAGCAGGAATGGCACGGTGCTGCGCAGGAAATCCGCCGGCGGTACGAAGTCGGCGTCAAAAATGGCCACAAATTCGCCCTTGGCAATGAGCAGCCCTTCGGCCAGGGCGCCGGCCTTGAAGCCCTGCCGGTGTTGGCGCCGGATGTGGTGGATGTCGTGTCCGGCGGTCCGCAGTTCGGCCACCAGCTCGGCCACCACCAGCGAAGTCTCATCGGTGGAATCGTCCAGGACCTGGATTTCGTGGCGATCGGCCGGGTAGTCAAATGCGCATACGCTCTGCAAGAGGCGCGCGACCACATTTTTCTCGTTGTAGATCGGCAACT
>CAZLUL010000488.1:0-1726 GCA_964562635.1 uncultured Fibrobacteraceae bacterium
GGCGGGCCAGGAACTGGCGGGCGTAGGTGGACAGGGATTCCACGTAACAGCGCTGCCCCTCGGCGTACAGGGTGTCGAAGACCAGGGAAGACTTGCCCGAGCCCGAGAGGCCCGAAACCGAGGTCAGCACGCCCCTAGGAAAATCGACGTCAACGTTTTGCAAATTGTGCTGGCGGGCGCCTTTGATCCGGATCCATTCGGTCACGTGCAGCTGCGTCTTCCGTTTGCGGGCTCTTCGGTAGCGATTGCAAGCCAATCCGGCATGATAGCAGGTCTGCCGCAGAGCGCCAGTGTTGAAAAATCTGCCGCTTGGTATAGGTTGGGGTCTGCCGAGCCCATTTCCTCAATCTCCAGCTGTGAGGTCGTCCATGTCCGCCGAGTTCGAAGCCCTGCTCAAAACCATCCACACCCTGCGTTCG
Organism: uncultured Fibrobacteraceae bacterium; assembly: GCA_964562635.1. Classification (GTDB taxonomy): domain Bacteria; phylum Krumholzibacteriota; class Krumholzibacteriia; order LZORAL124-64-63; family LZORAL124-64-63; genus JAGRNP01. The sequence goes on from CAZLUL010000488.1 coordinate 420, forward strand.
CCCGGCGGTTGCCCCTGGGACCAAAAGCAAACCCTGCACAATGCGGCCCGTTACCTGATGGACGAGGCGGCCGAACTGGTCGAGGCAACGCTGGCCGAAGACATACCCGGAGCCCGGGACGAATTGGGCGATTTGCTGTTCATGACGGCCTTTTGCACCGAAATCATGAATGAGACCGAAGCGGTGACCATGCACGACATCGCGCGGCTGGGGAACGAGAAGCTCATCCGGCGGCACCCCCATGTCTTTGGGGACAAGGAGGCGCGGGACACCGGCCAGAGCCAGGAACTCTGGAACGCCATCAAGGTCGAGGAAAAACGGGCCAAAGGCCTCAATCCGGACCACGATTCGGCCCTGAAGGACATGCCGGCGGCCACTTCGCCCCTGCACCAGGCGATGAACTACCAAAAAGACGCGGCGGCCGTGGGCTTCGACTGGCCCGATATCGATGGGGTCTGGGACAAGTTGCATGAGGAATTGGACGAGCTCAAAGAGGCGGCCGCCTCGGGCGATGCCCACCACATTCAACACGAACTGGGCGATCTGCTGTTTTCCATGGTGAATATTTCGCGTTGGCTCAAGGTCCAGCCCGACATGGCCCTGCGCCGGGGCAATACCCGCTTCCGCAGCCGGTTTCATCTGGTGGAAGAAGATTTTCGCGACCGGGGCGCTGATATGAAAGAAGCGGACATTGACGAGCTCGAGGCCAGTTGGCAGGCCGCCAAAGCCCAATTGGATGACACGTCCAGTTGACAGGCGGCAGACTCGCACCTAGAATTCAACCGAAATCAACGCCTTCCAACCTTATTTATGGAGAAATGACATGAGCTTCATTCAGATGATCCAGGCTCGCGAAATTCTCGACTCCCGGGGCAACCCCACCGTCGAAGTCGATGTTTTTCTGGAAGACGGCAGCGTGGGCCGCGCCGGCGTGCCCAGTGGCGCCTCGACCGGTGAGCACGAAGCCATCGAATTGCGGGACGGCGATAGCAAGCGATACGGCGGCAAGGGCGTGCAGGACGCCGTGGCCAACATCAACGACCTGGAAGAAGAATTGACGGGCATCGACGCCACCGACCAGTTGTTGGTGGACCGCATCATGATCGAGCTGGATGGCACGGAGAACAAATCAAAGCTGGGCGCCAACGCCATCCTCGGCGTTTCGCTGGCCGTCGCCAAGGCTGCCGCAGCCTCGGTGGGCCTGCCCTTGTACCAGTACATCGGTGGCGTGCAGGCGCGCACCCTGCCGGTGCCGATGATGAACGTGCTCAACGGTGGCTCCCACGCCGACAACAATGTCGACATCC
>CAZLUL010000489.1:0-1725 GCA_964562635.1 uncultured Fibrobacteraceae bacterium
TTTTCGGCAAGCAGAAATGGCGGAAGATCCGTGGCGTGATCGGTCGGGCGCTTTGCCTGGTGAAAGCAGTTCGCGGAGATTCGCCGCAAATGCTCCTTTGTGCCAGCCGCTCCGGCGCGCTAGCTGCGCGACTGCTGCGTATTCCGGGCTTCATCATCTGTGACTACGAACATGCCGAACTGAACTCCTATGCCAAGCTTGGCACGTATGTCGCCTTCCCCGACGCCATCACCCAGGAAAATTTCCAGTCCCGAGGATTTGCTGCCGATAGATTACTGCCTTTTCCCGGACTGAAGGAACACTTGACCTTCCATGGACGGGATGTTTCCCAGGACGGGACGTTTCGTCCGCCAGGCCTGGAATCTACCCACGTCGTGGTAACGTTCCGCCCTCCGGCAGCCGAAACCCACTATTATTCCCCGAAGTCCAAAGCGGTTTACGAGGCACTGGTGGATCACTTGGCCGCCCGCGATGATATTCACCTGATTTTCCTACCGCGGTACCCTTGGCAGGCAGAGGAATTGGGCCGATGGGATTGGAAGTGCCCAGTACTCGTACCCGATAAACCGATTTCGCCTGTGCCGCTTCTAAAAGGATCGGACCTGGTGATCTCGTCGGGAGGGACAATGCTGCGGGAGGCCGCCTTCCTCGGCGTGCCGTCCTACAGTATCTTCCAGAGCGCCATCGGTGAGGTGGACAGGGACCTGGAAGCTCGGGGACAACTTGTGCTTATCTCGGGACCGGAAGATTTCGACCAGTTCCGCTTCGAGAAGAAGACGGCGGCCGAGCCAACCACAGGGACCACCGATACTATGGACTGCCTGCTGGCCCAGATACTTGCTCGGGCCGGTCTGGCCTCGCCAAAGGACGACGCGTGAGGTTCAACGATGGACGCCTGCCCCTGAGCAGGTCTTGACCATTCGTATATTGCCTTCACCCTGAAAAAACTTTGGTGTCGATTGAAAGGCAACCGGATCGGCAAAAGCGTTTCGTTCGGACCTGGCAGCGTGGTTGCAATCTCTTGAACCTGCCAGATCAACGACTACGCCCGCTTCAGTACCGGCTCGGTGGGGGTGGGCGATACGGCGACTTTTGGTTAACGAGTGCAGGTGCGGAAACGGCGGTGGGATTCGGTACGTACCTTTTCACCCACAAAGCCAACAAGGACAAATTGGCGGGCTAACCCGTGGCCCCTGGTGAAATAACCTTGGGCAAGTAGGTCTGGTTGCCATGTAGGGTCTTTAATCATGTCCGGCGTGGAACTGGATGACGAGGGGCGAGCGCGCGAAGCGAGCTCAAAACGGCGAGCAATCCATGGTTCTCCTGGTCGGACCATGACTGCACCGGGGAGTTTGACGAACTGGAGCTTGCCTTGATAGCTTTCTTGAACCGCTCCGGAATCAAGTTTGCGCGACCGGGAGCACTGAACGTGGTTGGCGGTCATCTTCCCACCAGAAACTCCTCGACCACATCGACGATTCGGGGCGCCGTGATTCCATCCCAGAGGTCGGGAACCACTCCCTTTTTCCAATTCCCCTCGAGAATCCTGGAAATTTGTCCGGGCAGCGAATCAATGGTGGCGAGTTCGTTGGTGCCCTGGGTGATGGTGATGGGTCGTTCGGTATTGGGCCGCAGGGTCAGGCAGGGGATGTCCAGGTAGGTGGTTTCTTCCTGCAGACCGCCCGAATCGGTGAGCATCAACCTGGAGTGGATCACCAGGTTCAT
>CAZLUL010000490.1:0-1720 GCA_964562635.1 uncultured Fibrobacteraceae bacterium
TCGGCGGGCGCCGCGGTGGCGCAGGACGGTCCCACGAGCACCGAGGCCAGAAGCAGGGGCAGGACCGCCAACGTTGCGGTCCGATTCCGTATTTTCTTCTCTGAATTCATGAACGCCATTTCTCGCACCTTATGCCGTAGCGGTATTCGGAACGTTGATAAAGGCCGGCCGGGCGCCCAGTGGACGCCCGGCCGGAGGATGTACTCGTTATTGTGGGGCGGCCTTGGAGGACGCCGTCGATTTCGCTCTGACCACGTTGATGTTTACTGTGGCCACGTTTGAGGTAGCTCCGTCGCTGTCGTTCACCTCGTACTGGAACGTGTCCGTTCCCCGGAAACCGCTGTTCTTCGGCGTGTAGGTCACTGTGCCGAGAGTGGTGTCGGCAGTAACGGTACCGCCGCCTGAGGTCTGGATTCCGGAGGTGATCACGAAGGATGCCATATCGATACAGGGCGACCCGAAGCCGCAGTCCGGATCTTCATCGTTCGCGACGATATCGACGATGTCGAAGTCCCTGGGATCTCTTCCCCTGAGCGTCGAGAACGTGTCCGTGTTGGCAATCGGCGCGATGTTCGGCTCGTCGTCATCATTGATGGTGACCTCCGCGCTGTTCGGTGTGCCGAGGAGGGCGCCGGCTAAGGGGTTGCTCACCGCGACGGGGTTGCTCAGCTCCACGCTGAAGGCCTCGTCGCCTTCGTTCGTCGCGTCGTCCAGGATGGAGACGTCGAAGACCGCAGTGATCACGGTGTCTGCGAAGGTGAGAGTGCCGTTGGCGGCCGCGTAGTCGAGGTCAGCCGTCGTGGCGGTTCCGTCAGCCGTGGCGTAGTCCACGGTGACCTCGCCGGCGCTATCGCCGACCCGGTCGACCGTCACCGTGAGCATCCCACCGGCCTCAGCCATGCTGTAGGTGGCGGCGCTGAGCTGGAAGGTTGCGGGCTGTTGGTCGTCCTCAGTGATGGTGACCACCGCACTCGCTTGCGCGCCGAGGGCGGCACCGGTGGCGTTGCTCAGCGCAACGCTGAAGGTCTTGTCACCTTCGTAGAGGGTGTTGTCGGCGACGAGAACGTTGAAGGTTGCAGTGATCGCGCCGTCGGCGAATGCGAGAGGGCCGGAGGCGGCCGTGTAGTCGACGCCGGCCGTGGCGGTGCCGTCGGCCGTGGCGTAGTCCACCGAGGCCGCGCCGGCGCTGCCGCCGACCCGGTTGACGGTCACCATGAGGCTCGTGCCGTTCTCTGCCACGTCATAGCCGGCGAGGCTGAGCTCAAACAGCCCGGCTCCCGCGCTCACGTCAAGATAGGTCAGCATGCCGCCACCTGCGTCAAACCAGTTGGTGAGACCCAGGGCACGGTCGTAGAGGGCGTACTGTCCGGCCGCCTCCACGCTGACGACCGCGTCGATCGTCTTGGCCGCCGGCAGCTCGATCCCGTACTGTTCGACCGGGAAGGGGTAGAGGTTGCCGTCCTCGGCGATCAGCCTCATATAGAGGCCGCCCTCGAGGGTCGGAACATGAGTCCTCAAGCCGGCGTTGACGAAGCGCAGCAGCACGTCACCGGTCGTCACAGCGATGTCCGTGCCGTCCGGGTAGGCCGCGCCATTGATCAGGAAATAGCGGGGTTTGTAATCGAAGGTACTCGGATAGGCCGGCGTGCCGTAGCTCAAGTCGGCGACCGCGGCGTGGAGCGCCGGGTCGATCTCGCTGTAGACCAGCACGGCCTCGGCG
>CAZLUL010000491.1:0-1712 GCA_964562635.1 uncultured Fibrobacteraceae bacterium
CCATGAGCCACGACTACGACCATTCGGTCTACGACCGCAAAACGCTGGTCTACGAGTTCATGGATCCGGCCGATGGCCTGATCCCCTGCCACCGCGCGACCCGTATCGATCAGGGTTGGTGGGTGGAGGAGAAGGCCGAGAAGCCCAAGCCGAAACCGAAGCCGCCAGTTGAAGACAAGCCTGCTGCTGAAGCTGCGCCTGCCGCCGAGCAAGTGCCCGCGGCTGAGCAAGCGCCTGAAGCAGCGCCCGAGACTGACAAGCCTTCCGATGACAAGCCCTCCGATGACAAGGGAGCGGAATAGTGACCGGTGACCTGATTTTCATCCTGCTGGCCCTGTTGACGATCGTTCCGGCGATCTGGGTCGTATTCAGCCCCAACATCGTGCACGCGGGTTTTGCCCTGCTGTTCACGCTGCTGGGTGCCGCCGGGTTGTATGCCTATCTGGGCGCCGACTTCATTGCCATCACCCAGTTGATGGTCTATGTGGGCGGTGTGCTGGTACTGGTTCTGTTTACGGTGATGATGACGCGGGTGCCCCATGGTGAGAAGCGCCGGCGTGGGCTGGATCGCTTCGTGCCGGCCGGCGTCTTTGCGGCCCTGGTTTTTGCGGTGCTGTACAAAGTCATCACGGCCGTCAGTTGGAACGGCTCCTACCAGGCGCCCGAGGCCACCGTGGCCGAGATCGGCACCAACCTGATGACCAACTACATCTTCCCCTTCGAGTATGTGTCCCTGGTTCTGCTGGCGGCCATGATGGGCGCTGCGATCCTGATTCGCGAAAGCAAGACCCGCGACGAGCATCCGGATGAGGTTGCCGAAACCCCGGTTGCCGAAACCCCGGTCGCAGAGACGGAGGTGCAGTCATGAACGTCGGACTGCCCCATTTCCTGACCGTCAGCGCGATCCTGTTTTCTCTCGGCTTGTTCGCCGTGATGTCGCGCCGCAACGCCGTCGGGATCCTGATGGGTGTCGAGCTCATGCTCAACGCCGCCAATATCAACTTCGTGGCCTTTTCGCGCTACGTCGAGCACGGCATCAACGGCCAGATGATGGCCGCTTTTGTGATCGTGCTCGCCGCTGCCGAAGCGGCTGTCGCCCTGGCGATTGTCCTGGCGATGTATCGTAATTTTGGCACAGTCCACGCGGACACCGTGCAAAGCCTGAAGCGATAAGGGAGATCACCGGTGTTGAGTGAAACCGGCATCCTGTATTCGGCCCTGGCCATTTTGGTCCTGCCGCTGGCGTCCTATGTGATCACGTTTTTCTTCGGAAAAATGCTGCCGCGCAAAGGCGACTTCGTTGGCGTGACCTTCATGGGCGTGGCCTGGTACCTGGCCATCCGCATCTTCATCACCTTCTGGAAGATCGGCGATCCGAGCTACCGGCTGGAGAGGGCGTTCACCTGGCTCGACCTCGGCGGCTTCAGCCTGGATGCGGGTATCCTGGTCGACGGCATGACCTCGGTCATGCTCATGGTCGTCACCACGGTGAGCTTCGTGGTGCATCTGTATTCGACCGGCTACATGAAGGGCGATCGCCGCTACGAACGCTTCTTCGCGTTCCTCGGCTTTTTCACCTTCTCGATGATGGGCATCGTGTTGGCGAACAACCTGTTCTTCCTGTACGTGTTCTGGGAGTTGGTGGGCCTCAGCAGTTACCTGCTGATTGGTTTCTTCTTCCACGAGCATTTGGCCGCCAACGTCAACAAGAA
>CAZLUL010000492.1:0-1705 GCA_964562635.1 uncultured Fibrobacteraceae bacterium
GGATGTCCGATAGTAAAATCAGCGCCGAGTTTGGCGCAAAAATGCATCAGCGAGACAGCTACGTTATTGCCGTCCCCGATATAGGTAACTTTAATGCCTTTCAGGGATCCAAAATTCTCCTGGATAGTGAGGGCGTCTGCAGCTGCCTGGCAGGGATGGTTGTAGTCGCTTAATCCGTTGATGACTGGGATTTCTGACCATTTGCCCAATTCCAGGATGTGTTGGTGATCAAATACTCGAGCCATAAGGACATCTACATATCCTGAAAGCACCCGGGCGATATCCGCGATAGACTCCCGTTTGCCGAGCCCGGTCTCCGCTGGAGAGAGATACAACGCATCTCCACCCAGGTGGCGCATTGCCATATCAAAGGAAACCCGGGTTCGTAAACTGGGTTTTTGGAAAATCATCGCCAGCACTTTATCTTTTAAGATGGGCGGATTTCCATTCTTTTTCCATTCAGTTTTTAACTCAATTGCGGTATCGAGGATGGACTGCAGTTCCTCCGCTGGAAAGTCTGCTACCGCCAAATAATCTTTCATTTATCCGCTCCTGTCGATTTTTGTCCACTTTTAATGAAGTATAACATGAGTGTGATTTTTCAACCGTTTAAGGAAATTAAAAAATCTGTAAATTGCAATCTGGGGGAAAATTATGTAAGATAAAAGTGGAGTATAAAGAGACCTCCGAGGTCTAAACAATAAAGAGGTTACATCCTCTAAGTTCCGACTGCCCTTTACCCAAAGGGTAGATGCTTCGCGAAAGTCGTAGAAGGAGCTTCGCTGGGCATCCCTCTTTAGGGACGCTAAAGGATTACTCTTTGTTTATGGTTTAGCCAAAACTTAAACGTCAACGCAGGTTGACGTTTGGCGCCTGTCCTGAGCCCTGCGACTCCACTTCGTTTCGCTCAGGATCAACTTGTAGAAGGACCAGCCCTTAGGAGCGATTTTAATCGCCGACTGCCAGGGATAAATAGGCCTTTTAGTAGAACTCGGAGGTCTAGATAGGTCTAAACCAGATATGATATGATACAAGTAAATAATCAAGAAAAGGGTTGAATAAAAAAAACCAGGAGAAATCAGCCAAATCTATCGGGCGGCTCTTGTGGTGGAGGAAGATTATGACTGCGAAAATTCTGATAGTTGATGATGATAAAGGGGTTCGCGAATCCCTGGAAGAGTTATTGCGGACGGAAGAATACCAGGCAGACTCAGCCGGCGCAGGCGATGTTGCCCTGGAAGCCCTGTCGGGAGAGAAATATGACCTGGTGCTGTTAGATATCAAGATGCCCGGCATAGATGGAGTTGAAGTGATGCATGAGATCAGGAAATATCATCCTGATACCCGGATTATTATTATCACCGGATATGGGTCGCTGGAATCAGCCATTGAAGCCATCCGAAGTGGCGCGCAAGACTATATGCTGAAACCCTATACTGCGGACGAAATACTGCTCAGTATCAGCAAGGCTCTATCTGAAAAAGAAACCCGGACCAGGAAAGAAATCCTGATTGAGCAGTTGGAGTCTTCCCTGGATCAGCTTAAGGATGTAGAAGGTATCCGCACCGAGGAACTACCGGCCAGGAGGGTGGTGAACCTGCCCATGGGGATCACGGTGGATCTTGAGCGGCGTGAAATGTGGCGCGGAAGTGAACGCGCTCAGTTGACGCCTACAGAAAGTAAATTGCTGAGCATTTTCCTGGAA
>CAZLUL010000493.1:0-1699 GCA_964562635.1 uncultured Fibrobacteraceae bacterium
GAATTGGACGGGCCGATCACAGAGTGGACTTTCTCTGAACTCTATCACCAGAGTGCCGGAGTCGCTGAAGACTTGGTTGAACAAGGTCTCGCGGGTTCGAGCGTCCTGCTCGTCTTTCCGCCGGGACTCGACTTCGTGAAGGCGTTTTTCGGCTGCCTCCTCGCGGGAGCGAGGGCGGTTCCTGTCCCGCTACCCAATCCCAATAGCAAGAACCCTCTCGGTAGGATCCTAAGAACCGCCGAGGCTTGCGGTGCTTCGACTGTCTTGACCAATCAGGAGTTGGCAGCAATTGCCGCGACGATGGGGTCCGAGCTGCCTGTTTGCTTGAGGGCGGTGACCGACCGAGTTACGACCGACTGGGCCGGTCCTCGGGCTGAGATGAACCAGGTTGCCTACTTGCAGTTCACGTCAGGCTCCACCGGTCACCCCAAAGGAGTTGCTGTCAGCCACGCCAACGCAGTGTCGAACCTCCGTGTGATGGGTCAGATGCTGCGCCTTGGGTCGACGAAACCAGCGATGGTCTGGGCACCTCACTATCACGACCTGTGCCTGGTCGGACATGTGTTGGGCCCGGTGTATTATGGGTACGAGTCCACACTGATGTCTCCTATGGAGTTTCTCCTAAAGCCGGTGCGGTGGCTGCGCGCGATGAGTTACTACAAGGTCGCCAACACCGCATGCCCGAACTTCGGCTACGAGTATTCGGCGCGGCGGATCAAGACTGAAGACTGCGAAGGTCTCGACCTGAGCCATTGGATAGTAGCGGGAAATGGGGGGGAGCCAGTACTTCAGCAGACGATGGAAGTGTTCATCAAAAAGTTCGGGCCGTACGGATTTCGGCCACAGACCTTCATGCCCACGTATGGCATGGCTGAGTCCGTGCTTTTCGTGGCCGGGCTGAAGCCACTATCCCAGCCTCCTAAGGTGCTCACGCTGAGCGCAACGGACTTGGAGATGCACACCGTCCGCGTCTTGGACGACAACGAGCCCGGCGATCGCAAAGCCGTAAGTTGCGGAAGTCCAGGATACGGCCACAGGGTGATCGCCGTAGACCCCGTAACGCTCACCCAGTCCAATCCAAACAAGGTTGGCGAGTTGTGGGTGCAAGGTCCCAGTGTGCCCAGCGGCTACTGGGGACTTCCAGAGGAATCCGCAGCCACATTTGAGTGGCGTCTCGCCGATACAAACGAAGGACCCTTTCTCCGCACCGGGGACCTGGGTTTCGTTGCGGATGGCGAGATCTACGTGACCGGCCGCTTGAAGGACCTGATTATCATCGCCGGACGAAACCACTACGCGAGCGACATCGAACTCACCGTGCAGCGATCCGGCGCTCCGGTCCGCCTGGGGGCCTGCGTAGCCATCTCGGAGCATATCAATGGCGTCGAAGAGCTTGTTATTGTTGCGGAGGTGGATGAACGCCGGCTTCCTGCCAATGCTCAGCCCGAGAGCCCGGGAGCGGAATCTCTATCTGAGTTCTGGGCCTCGGCTACCAAGACCGTCCGGGGCGCCGTCTCCGAGGAGCATGGCCTATCGGCCCGATCCGTGGTGTTCGTGGAGCCTCGGAGTCTCGAGAAGACCTCCAGCGGCAAGCCGCGGCGGCAGCACTACCAGAAACTCTTCCTCAAGGGGAAGCTCGCTGTGCTTCATGAGAAACGGTCGCCCCAGACCGTCTGACCAGACTTTTATTCTATTTAGG
>CAZLUL010000494.1:0-1698 GCA_964562635.1 uncultured Fibrobacteraceae bacterium
CGCACGAAACTGTCACCGGCGGACTTCCTTCGGCCCGACATCCGAAGCAGCAGGGATCGCGCAGTCGAAATGATGACGACCATTATCTGGCGAAACTGGTTCGGTGATCGCGACCGAAGCGAAAAACGGCAGCCAGCCCAGCTCGCTCATGAGGGCGCGTCCTGTGCCACCCACCTAAAATGGGGGCCAATGTCGGTTAGACCGACGCGCGCAGCGTCGTTTCCTTATCCGACTCAGGAGTTGTCGTCCTGGGGCACGAACGGTGGTGGCCATGATGCCCATGCCACGCCCTCATCGGTCGCGAGGGTGTTTTCGAAGCGGGGCTTCCACGGTCAGGAACGTGCTGTCATCAATGTGATGGCGCAGCTGCAGAGGTCTCCGACACCTCCTTCAGTTTCCGCAAGCCGAAACTCGCGGAAGTTTGTCCAACCTCCGCGCCCAACGAAAGCTCGAAACTGCGGTCGGTCGATGTGACCGCCGCACGTTAGCAATATGCCTTTCTATGCCTCGGCGGGGACATGACTGGTGAAACTACAGTCACTCTGGAATTACCGTTTTCCAGTCGTTCTTCATGTCGACGATGGTCCAACCTACTTTTTTTGCCAGCGGCATCACTTTGTCAGTGTGCATCCAGTTGTTCGAAAACGCCCTTCTTCACACCGCTGATCGTGACCAGGATGTCGTCGAAGGCTGCCTCGACGCCCGGCAAACGCGCCCCCGAAACGACGCCGGCGATCTCGTCGCGAGAAAGGCAGTCCTTGCTTCCGCACCAGTATAACGCCGCTGCGACGAAAGACGCCCCGAAGCGGCTCACAGCCTGGCGAATGGCCCTGAACGAAGGACGGCCATATCCATCAATGAGGCACATTCGTCCTGCCGAACTCAATACTCGGTACGCCTCACCCAAGAACACTTCGGGCTGCCTCGCGTGGTGCAGCGCGCCGAAACTGACCACAGCGTCGAATCTCGCTTCACTGTACCGCAGCGCATGCATATCCTGGCGTTCGGCTGAGACCGTCGAGGTCATCCCGGCCTGAGCGATGCGTCGACGGGCGCGTCGCGTCATGTCTTCTGAAATGTCTGCGGTCACGATCCGTTGCAGCCAGGGATACGTCTCGGCAATCGCGATTGCCAACCGGCCGTCACCACCGCCCAGATCCAGCGCACTTCTCGCAGTGTCGGGGATCGCCATCCGACTTGCCAAGTCACGATACCCCGGTTCCATGAACCGAGTGAGGGAGCTGTAGAAAAGGCTGAAAGGCCAGTGAAATTCCCTCGGTTCCATTCGCTGGGCCATCCTCTATTACGAGCTCATTATTCTACGCCGGCTACCATTTGGCGGACGGAGACGCCTCGGCGGCAATGATTGTAGCATCGCGAGAGAATTCAAGGGAGTTCACGAACGGCTGAGCCGGGTTGCTACACCTGAAGACGTTGCGTGTTTGCGGCTTGTTTGAAGTCTCAAAAAGTCATCTCACAATCTAAATCCCGGGTGAGACATTTCTTGGGACAGCCCACCCGCGTTCAGCGGGCTGAACATGGAGGCAACAGATTGCGACTGCTGAAACCTCGCTAGTTCTGGGCCTCTAAGCTGCGGCGGTGTGACACACCTCCGGCTCGAATCGCGATCGCTTCGTGCTGGAGGTTGCATCGACCGCCTGCGGCAACGAATTATCGTCCAGCGCAGCGGTGAAATCC
>CAZLUL010000495.1:0-1695 GCA_964562635.1 uncultured Fibrobacteraceae bacterium
GTTTGGCGACCGGTTTTTGTATATGGTTTATGGTCTGGGCCGGAGTCGGGGTGTCGTTCTTCAAGTTGGGCATTTGCCCGCCAATCAGGTTGGCACTCCGCTCCGGCTGTGAGCCCGTTTGAGGAGATTGGGATTCGTCCCGAGGTAAGCACTAGTTTGGGCGCAGATCGGTCGGTTGCGGAGCCTCCCCGACTCAAACAAGGGAGGACGATCATGTCACAGGAAGTTTATGTAGGAGTTGATCTGGCCAAAGACTTCCATCAAGTGATGGCTGTTGGTTCGGATCACCAAGTACTGGCTCCAACGTTCCGTATTGGTCGGGGCCGTGGCGGAGTGAAGGAGATGATCGAGCGTCTAAGGTTCCTGGTGCGCCAAGAGTCGGACTTGGTGTTCACCATTGAAGCGACGAGCGACTACTGGTGGGAGCTGGCTTGGGAGTTAGACGATCGTGGGTGTGTTGTGTATCTGGCACACCCGAAGAAAGCGCACGACCTCCGGAAGTTTTACGCCCTGCACACCAAGACCGATGTGACTGACGCCGAAGCATTGGCGCGGATGCCGCTGGTTGATACGAACCTGCGATCACTTTGGCGACCATCGGTAGCTGTGCAAAGTTTGCAGCGGATGTGTCGGCTGCGTTGGAAGAGCCGGTGCCGGATCGCAGATCTCAAGCGACGGTTGTCGCATCTGAGTGATGTTGTGGTACCCGGCGTGGGTAAGGTCATGCCGATCCGGTACAGCAAGAGCGCCAGGGTGTTCCTGCGCCGCTACTTAGCCCCTGAACGCGCCCGCCGGTTGGGTAAGAAGCGACTGGGGATGGTGCTGAAGAAGGCTGCTTGGGGCAAGTTCAGCGATAAGAAGCTGGACCAGTTATGGGAGTGTGTTCAGAACGCACCAAGGCTCGGACTGCAGCCGGAAGACTTGCTGCTCGAAGTCGGGCTACAACTAGATGAGATCGAGGCTCTGGAGAAGCAGATCGTGCAACTGGACGGTCGTATAGCTGAATTGTATGGCGAGGTTGATCCGGCACAGTGTCTCTTAGCGGTGTCGGGACTGGGTGAGTTTTTGGCCGCTGCGATTACCGGTGTAGTTGGCGACGTGCGGCGGTTCCCGAGTGCCAAACATCTGATCAGCTTCTCAGGGTTGGCACCTCGAGTGAAAAGCTCAGGTGGCCACTCGAAGGCTCGGCAGGGGATCACGAAGCAAGGTAATCCGTACCTTCGGGCTTGGGCGTTCCTGGCCGCAGAAAACGCTCGCCAATACGACCCGGAACTGAAGGCCTACTACCAACGGATGCGGGCGAATGGCAAACATTACCTGACGGCGATGTGTGCAACTTCGGCGCGATTGTTGGAGCGGGTGTATGATATCCTGTCTGCACAGGCGGGAGAAACAGAGAAGGAGAGCCAGGCTCAATCGGTTGGTACGGGGTAGAACCCCAAAATCGATATCCGAGCATCTGACTCTCCGTAGTCAGTGTAGCGCCACCACGGGCGAGCGTCAATGGAACGGCCCGCCCGGATGTGGTAGACTGTCTAAAAACAGAAGCTTGGTGATCGGAATAATAATCGAAAAAGGGACTTAGGAAACCTGATGGCGTGGTCGGGATGACCGCGTTTCGTCCATATGAATCATCCTCTAAACGACTCGGGGCCGGGCTTGTGCTCGGCCTCTTGCTTGTAATGGCATTTCCTG
>CAZLUL010000496.1:0-1694 GCA_964562635.1 uncultured Fibrobacteraceae bacterium
AGCTCGACTTGAGGCCCAGCATGATGTCGGTCTGTTTGGCGAAGGTGCGGAACCATTGCATGATGGACTGACGCAGGAAACCGCTGCAGAATTCGACTCCGGCAATGGTCAGGATAATGGGATTGGTCAGCATCAGCTTGAACACGGCCTTGGCCCCGAGGGCAGGACCATCGTCTCCGGATGATGCGTCACCGGTATTGAAGTTGACCAAACCGGCTTCGTCGGGGGTATTGCGCACGATGAAAAAATCCAGGATCCAAAAAAGACCGAGTAGCAGCGCCGGCATGAAGAAGACCCAGATCAGGCCCATGCCTTCGAGAATCATCGCCCCGAGATCGAAGGCAAAATAGACACCCAATGAAATGAGAATACCGAAGATGGCACCAAAAACGCCGCGCTCCCGCACGTGGAACCAGGGCGCATTCACCTTGACGATCGCCACAGCGCCGAAACTCTGGAAATACATGTTGACCGCATACAGAACCGAAAAAACGAGCACGAAATTGGCCGCGATGTACCCCGAAGCCGGACCGTGATTCAACAGACTCCACGAGGCCAGGCCCATCACTGCGTTCATCACCAGCGCCCCGCCGGCACCCACCAGAATGGAAAAGCGCCCACCCTTGCGGTCAGTCAATGGTCCGTTGATCAGAAACGACACGCCATAGACAATGGTCCCCCACATGAAGATGAGGCCGAAGTCGGAGTTCCCCATCAGGGGACTGCCATCGGCGCCACTCATTTCCTCAAAGGCGAATTTGCTGATCTTCAGATTATAACGCCCCATATAAAGGAAGGCGTAGGTCAGGCCAAGAGGAAGCCAGTTCATGATGCGGCGCCGCAGATACTTTTTGTCATGCCCCACATCCACGGCGGGCAAACGCCAGAAAATAACGGCCACAACAGCCAGCAGTATCAAGATGGGACTGAAATCCTTGAGCCACACAGGCATAAACATTCTCCCGGCCAGGACCGCTCTCCCACGGCCCGTCCACTTGGTGCTGAATTCAGGGTCGGCAAACATACCCTGAGAGAGTTGCGGATTCCACCTGGAATCTTGCTAATTCCGCCGAACTACCCCTGCCGCCGAATCACCACCAAAGTGATGTCATCAGACTGGGCCACACCCAGGGTGTGGGCCGTCACGGCCGCCAGGATTGCATCCTTGATCGCCGTGGCTGGCAGTTGGCGGCTTTGCCGCATCACTTCATACAGGGCTTCTTCGCCGAACATGGCCTCCGGATCGTCCTCTTCCGCACTTGGCCCCACCGCCTCGGTGATGCCGTCGGTGTACAGCACGATCACTTCACCAGGCGCCAGGGTCACCGTATCCTGCTTGTAGGGTTGGTCACCAAGCATGCCCAGCAACAGCCCCCCGGTGGTCAATTCGTCAATGGAGCCATCATTGCGCAGCAGCAAGGGCGGGTTGTGCCCCGCGTTGGTGCAGGTGAAGGTCGCCGAGGCCGCGTCCAGCAGTCCATAGAAGAATGTGGCGAACATGTGCGAGTCGGTCGAGCGCACCAGCAGGTCGTTCACCCGCGAGACCACGCCGGACACCGAGCCCGGATGCAGCACCTGGCCGTGCAGGCTGGCCTGCAGGTTGGACATCAGCAGGGCCGCGGGCATGCCCTTGCCCGAGACATCGCCGATGGCGATGCCGATCTTATCGTCCTCCTGGGCCAGGAAGTCGTAGT
>CAZLUL010000497.1:0-1687 GCA_964562635.1 uncultured Fibrobacteraceae bacterium
CCGACCAAGGTCAGTCGCAAGGGCTACCAGCTGGGTTTGGGGTTCAAAGGGTACATCCTGGAGGAAACGCCACGCTCGTTGAAATACAACTTCAGCCTGAACCGCTATTGGGGTCTGGAAGTGCTACCTGAGTTCCAGAATGTGGCGACTTCGTACGAGGATTTCCTGTCTTTCGGCGCCAATATTGCGTATTCAACGGCACAGGGGACCATCGGTGGTATTGAGGCGGAAAAAGGCTTTCTCAGTTCACTGCGGTTCACGAGCACCTTTGTACGCGATGACTTTTTCACCCGCACCTGGGCCAATCTGACCTATGGCCTGCTCACACCCATCGATCATTCGTCGTTGTGGTTCCGGGCTTCGGGCGGTTCGGGTACCGGGCCCATTGATGAACCCTTCGCGAACTTCTTTTTCGGCGCCTTCGGCAATAACTATGTGGACCACGGCAGGGTCAACCGCTACCGTGGCACGACCAGTTTGCCGGGCTTGGATATCAATGAAATCGGTGGACGCACTTTTGCCAAAGGCGGGGTTGAATGGACCCTGCCGCCAGTGCGCTTTCGGAAATTCGGCATCACGAATTTTTACGCCACGTGGATGCGGCTGTCATTGTTTGGCAACGCGATCGTGACCAATCCGGAAAACGCCGACTGGCGCCAGGAAGTGTGGGACGTGGGGGCCCAGCTCAACATGAAATTGATTTTGTTCTTCTCACTCGAATCAACGCTGTCGGCGGGCTATGCCCGGGCGTTTGAAGAAGGCTATGACCCCAGGGATGAAGTGATGGTTTCGCTGAAGATACTGCGCTGATGCATGTGCTCTTGAAAGGCGTGCTGGGGATGACACCGGTGGCCCTGTATCTTTCGTCGCTGGTGATCCTGGACAGCTACAAACTCGTCAAAATGCGTGCGATCATCGCCGCCGTGGGTGCCGGTCTGGGCGCTTTGCTGGTCTGTAATTATCTCAATGGATTCCTGTTGAATCTGACCGGGGTGGACACCACTTCGTTTTCCCGCTACATCGCGCCTTTTACCGAAGAGATCGCCAAGGCGGCCTACGTGATATTCCTGATCCGCACGCGACGGATCGGGTTCATGGTCGATGCGGTGATTTTTGGTTTTGCCATCGGGGCGGGCTTCGGCATCCTCGAGAATGTTTTCTATCTGCAGCTGATTCCCGACGCCAAGATCTACTCGTGGATCCTGCGCGGGTGTGGTACGGCGCTGATGCACGGCAGCACGACGGCGATTTTTGGAGTCCTGGCCCAGCGCGAATTTGAGCAGGGCAAGACCAAACATATCGTCCAGCTGTTGCCGCCGCTAATGGTCGCTGTGGTGCTGCATTCCTTTTACAACCATTTCTTCCTGTCACCGGTCCACATGGCGATGTCCCTGGCCCTGGGCGTGCCGCTGGTGACCACGCTGATCTATCGCAGCAGTGAAAAGTCCCTCGAAAACTGGCTGGGTGTGGGTTTTGATGCCGACGCCGAAATGTTGGAGATCATCAACCAGGGCAAGATATCCGGATCGCGGATCGGCGACTACATGACTTCGTTGGGCGATCATTTTTCACCGGTGGTTGTTTTGGATATGATGTGTCTGTTGCGGATTCAGGTGGAATTGGCCATCGAAGCCAAGGGCATCCTGATGCTGCGCAAGGAAGGGTATGACATCCAGCCAAGTGAAGA
>CAZLUL010000498.1:0-1686 GCA_964562635.1 uncultured Fibrobacteraceae bacterium
GGCGAGGCGTTTTCAGAGCACAGTAAGTGCGCACACCGGGTTGGTGATAATTCGAAATTGCCTTATCATATCCAATACCATACGGTCGAATGGGGGATGGCGATGCGGTCCAATCAACTCGTATTCCGATTCTTGAAGCTAGTATTGGCGGCGGCGGCCTTGACCGGCGTGAGCGCAGGCTGTGGCGGCGGCGATGAGAACCCGACGGATCCCGGCAGGGTACCGACGGCCGCCTACTTGGGCGCCCCGACCCTTGGCGAAGCCCCACTGACGGTTGCCTTCACGGACCAGTCCAGCGGTTCGCCCACCAGCTGGAGCTGGGACTTCGGCGATGGCGGCACCTCCACCCAACAAAACCCCAGTCACCTCTTCCAGACGGACGGGACCTTCTCGGTGGCGCTGACGGCGACCAATGCCCTCGGCGCCGACACCGAAGCCAAGGCCGACTACATCACCGCGACGGCGGGCTCCGGTCCCACGCCGGTGCTCGATCGCATCCTGCCCCTCGGGGCCGGCAGCGGTATGACGATCACCCTCTCTGGACAGCACTTCGGCGACGGCGCCACCAAGGCCGGCAGCGTGATGTTCGGCACCGTCCCTGCGGGCAGCATTCCTTCCTGGCGCGACGATCGGATCAAGGTTGTCGTGCCGATGCTCGAGCCGACCGGAGTGACCCAGGTGCAGGTCACCGTGGTCGTCGGGGGCCGTCAGAGCAACCCGGTCACTTTCTATCGTCAGGAAGAAAACGTGATCCGGCTGACCCACAATGCGGCGGACAACTGGCAACCCTGTTGGGCCAACAACACCATCATCTTCTATTCTTCCAACGTCAGTGGGAATTTCAATATCTGGTACATGGACGACGACGGTGGCAATCCGGTCCAACGCACGGCATTTACCGAAGGCCAAACCGTCTCTCCCGCCATCCGGGCACCGAATCCCAATTTGTACTATCGCTCGAGCCACGACGGCGACTGGAATATCTACGTCAGCAGTGGCATCGGCGCCGAAGGACCCATCACCAATACGCCGGAAAAAGACTTCGGCGTGGTGCGTGCCCCCAGCCTGGGCCCCTTCATCATCGCCCTCTCACGAGCCGAGGAACACAACGGCGGTACAATCTGGAATATTTACGGCCAAGGCAACTCGGGCCTCATCCAGATCAGCGACAACCACGCCGATTTTCACCCCACGTTTTCGCCGAACGGGCAGCGGGTCGCCTATATGTACAAATTCGGGGACTGGGATCCCGGTCAGATCATGGTGGTTTCGGTATTCGGGGGCGCGTCGACTGTGATCTCAGACCCCGCCGAGAACTGCGCCTATCCGACCTGGAACTGGGTTTATGATACCATCGCGTACACACGCAGCGTCGCTGGGCGCCGCAACATCGTCATGCGCAATCCGGACGGCACCAACGAGGTGCAATTGACATTCTCCGAGTTCGATATCATCGACCCCTGTTGGTCGCCCGACGGCAAACGATTGGCCTACACCTCGTTTTTCGACGGGCACTATAATTTGTATGTCGTGGATGTGAGTGGGATCTTGATGGTGCCATGACCCGCGCCCTCGCTGTCGGGTGACGTTACAGACAGGACAGGTGCTGGAGCGCCAGCATGTCACTCTAGCTTATTATCTGGCTTTCAAATATGCCAAGGACTTTGAAAAAGCGATTCTGTTCGC
>CAZLUL010000499.1:0-1682 GCA_964562635.1 uncultured Fibrobacteraceae bacterium
GGCACGTCACCCTTGAACCGCGCCACGGCGGCTTCCTGCGGCGGGATGTGCACCGTCTGGCCTTCCTTGGCAAATTCCACGCTGTACTCCAACTTGCCGGCCATTTTCTGGCGCGGCAAGATGGCCGTCAACTGGCCATTTTCGTTGGCCATGGGCAATCGCACGAATGGCTCGTCCGTGGGGTAGCGGCGCCAGACGACCGTGCCTTCAACGCGCGGATCACTGATGTTCACCGTCACCGGCAGATCGCCGTTGATGCTGTGGGTGCGCAGCAGTTCGCCCTTCAGCGGCACGCCAGCCACTTCGGTATCGAAGCGCACTTGATAGGTGGGTCCGGAAATTTTCTGCCAGACCAGGAACGCAGCCGTCAGGATGAAGGCCAAAGTCCACAGGATGATCACGCGTTTCACGCTATACCTCGCCAAGAAAAGGCCCGCACCGAAGTGCGGGCCGTCACAATTCGCATCCGACTAGCCACCGTACTTCTTGATGGCCGCATCCAGCCGCGGCAGCATCACGAAGATGAAGCCGGCCACACCCAGGATCGCAATCGCCAACAGGACGAACATCATCGTGCCGGGTTCCAGGCCACTGATGAAGCCGGACATCTTGTTGCCAATGGCCGTGCTCAGGAACCAGCCGCCCATCATCAAACCCACCAGGCGCTTGGGAGCCAGCTTGGTCACCAGCGACAGGCCCATCGGCGACAGGCACAGCTCGCCGAAGGTGATGATCAGGTAGTACATCACCAGCCAGCTCATGCCGGTTTTGGCCGCGCCATCGCCGCCAACCTTGGCCCCCACCGCCATGATCAGCACCGAAAAGGTGGTGATGACCATGCCCAGAAAAATTTTGCGGGCGGTCGTGATCGGCTTGCCGCTCTTGGCCCGCCAGGCAAAGAACCACACCACCAGCGGGGTGCAGATCACGACAAAGAAGGGATTCAGGAATCCGGTCAGCAGCTCGGCGTTGAGCAGGCGCACGTACTTGCCGGGCGCCAGCCGCTCTGCACCGGCATTGACGCCTTCGTATACGCCATCGTAGGTCTCCTGGCCCACCATGACCACCGGCACTGTCTGGCCGTCAATCTGACGCGACAAGGCCACCTCACCGGTCGCTTCGGTTTTTTCAGGAATGATTTTGACGCTGGTCGTCTCCACACCGTGCGCATCCTTGGAGCTGCTGATGTTGACGTTCGCATCGGGGAAAACCTTGCTGGCGAACAGGCCGTCCACCCCTTCGTCGCCCACGTTGGCCACCGTGACACCACTGGCGGCGTCACCGCGAATACCCGCCACCGCCGACTCACTCAGGATGCGCGCGCCAAACATGGACTCAGTCTCGTCCGGCACCACAAACAGGGTGCGTTCATCCGGCCGTTCGAGATCCGGTGAAGCGTTGTGGAAGTAGGAGGGCGCGGCCTTCTGGGCGTAGAATTCGGTCGCCGTCGGTACCCATTCGGCGCGGCGGTCGGTATTGTGCTCAGCAAAAACCGTGATCAGGCCGCCACTCAGGTGAAGCACCATAAAGAATGCGCCACCAGCAATATAGACGGGTATCAACGCAGCCAAACCGGGCTTTTCTTCGGGCCCCGCGCTGCGCACAAGATGGCCGAAGTAGGCCATGATGGGCAACATGCCGATGATGAAGCCGAAAGTCACCGGCCCAATGGAATTGGTCAC
>CAZLUL010000500.1:0-1679 GCA_964562635.1 uncultured Fibrobacteraceae bacterium
GGAAATGCCACGGATGCGGACTATATCGCCCACCACGAGGATCCGGCCTATATCTTCAAAGGATATATGCTTTTCGATTTCTTCATCACCGATAGCACGGGTGGCGCAGAGATCGACTTCGCCCTGGATGGCAGCCTGCACGTGCTGTATACCGACTCCCAGGGCACACCAGGTGTCTGCGACGCGCCCTTCCAGTGGCGGACCGTGGTGGGTTCTGCGAGTGATCCGGCTTATGAAACGGACGTCGAGCCCGTGGACGTGGGGGTCTACGGGTGGCAGGAATCCGGACGGCCTTGCTACGGCGAGGCCACCTTGACCGCCGGTCCATACAATTGCCGGTTCTTCCTGACCGAGGAATCTTTCCACCAATCGGGCGTCGGCAGCGGGAACTGGGCCAGCGTCATGGCCTTTGACGACCTGTCCTTCGACACCTCGGGGGCTACCACCGTTCCGGACGCCCACGACTACGTGGACATCGGCAACCCCGCCTCGGAGGCCGGCCACGCGCTCACCGGCTGGGGGCCCATCGAACCGGATACACACGGTGGCGGTTGGGGAGGTATCGGCAGCGAGTCGCCACCCGGCAAGTGCCGTACCATCTGGTCCCTGGAAGAGGGTGGTCAGGTGGAGAACTGGGCCAGCCTCGAACTGGATTTCGGAATCTCCGACACCGAAACGAAGTGTCTGGCGTTCCGTCATCTGGACGGTGGCAGCGACGACTCCTTCGACCTTTTTATCGATGATATGCTGGTTCTTTCGATCTCGGCCCCACCGGGCACCGAGACCTGGTTGTGGGCCGATGTCGACGTGACCGGTTACACGGGTGTCCACACCGTGAAATTAGTGGCGACCGCACCGGAGGGGACCTATTTCGATCCTTACGGTCAGGTGGGGATCGACAAGATCTACATCGGAACCCAGGTCACTCCCGTTCCGGTTGATGCCGTTCCCATTGCTTGCGATCAGACCAAACAGGTCGATTTCCATTTGAACATCGACTGCGACGACGGGCCGTTCCGCGGCTACACGGTCCGGGTCCTCTGTCCCGAGGGTGAGGGTGTCCTCGCTTTCGGATCGGAAGACATCACGGTGAACGTCCTTCCGGAAGGATTGCCTGCGAGCGATTACCATTGGGAGATCTATCAGTCCCCCGATGCCGCCACCACCAATGATTGGACTGTCGACTATATAATACTCGGCGACGCCGCGTTGCCCGACGGAATCCCCAACGACAAGGACCTGTTCTCCATCGACTTTCATGGGGTGGCCGATGGTGTTGGCCATGTGATCGTCGAACAAGCGGGTGTCGGGCTGGTGCCCGGCGGTCCGCCACCGGCCGTTGGTGGCAACGAGACCACGATCTCGGTCGACTGCAGCGTCGCCTCGACCTCGGGGACCATTCCTCAGGTTTACAACCTCTCCGGAAACCGCCCCAACCCCTTCAATCCCACGACGGAGATCTTCTTCGAGCTGCCCGAACCGCAAAGGGTGGAACTGTTGATCTACGCCGTGGACGGTCGTCTGGTCGCCACCCTGGAGAACGGGCCGATGCCCGCGGGGCGGCATTCGGTGACCTGGACGGGGCAAAACACGAGGGGAGAAAGGGTGGCTTCGGGGACCTACTTCTGCCGTTTGAAGGCAGGGGCCTTCAGCCAAACACTGAAGATGAGCCTGGTGAA
>CAZLUL010000501.1:0-1660 GCA_964562635.1 uncultured Fibrobacteraceae bacterium
GCCTGCAAGTAGCTCGGTATGGCGTGGCAGTCGACTCTGGGTCGCGGTTAAACGCAATACCGTTCAATTATTCATAACTACTGTCTGCTCAAAGGTTTTCTTCAACGGTGGTTGCTTCCGATGCTCCGGCCGGCATTTGTTCCAACGCGACATCTTGCGTTTGATCACGCGTGGGTTGATGCGGTTGCGGCGGGCGGGAATCGTTTCGCAACTCATCTCCCAGAGTACCGCTTTGAACCAGTCGGCGAAACTTGTTTCTGTTGCAACATCACATTCAGGAAGCCGGGTCTTAAGGATTTGAAAACACCCTTTGAACGAAAGGCGATCGACGTCCAGGTTCGATGTTGCCGCTGCCTCGGCCATCATCGTACGAGTGACGAAATGGCCCAGCGAAAGAGCGAATAATTCCTGCTTCAATCCATCGCTCGTTTCGCTACGTAAGTTCGTTGTCTTTTCCGCGCGGCATGGATCTTGATGCGTCTTCTGTTCGTCAAAAGCAATTTCAATTTCCCACCGCTCGTGATACTCCATGATCATTTCCATCGCCGGGAATTCTTCCACATCGAAGAGGTTGGTCATCAAGCGGTGGACTTCGTCGTGCCCGGTTCGTTGTGGGTCGTCCAGCTTGTATTCGATCACTCGAACCACAATGCCATGACGATCATTGGAGCGATTCCAACTGTTCGCATAGATCTTAGCCAGATACGATCCGTCCGACAGATTCTTGATCGGTTTGAGCACCATCGACTTGATCACACGGACTAGCAAATTGTGCTTTCCATGCAGCTTTTTCCAGCTTTGGAAGCTGAAGAAGCCACGGTCCTCCATCAGAATTGCGTCCTCGGGAATCTCGTCCCAGAGTTGTTCGACCAGCTTTTTTTCCGAATCGTGCCAGCCGCCATAGGCAAAAGCAAATTCGATGTGAGTGCCGAGCTCGACCAAGCTCACTTTGCGGACTTGCGGAAACGGTCCTTCGCCGCGACTTCCCGAAGAGCGTCCCAGATGTTGGTGCGCGTCGCAGTCAGGAGCATCCAAGACGGTACCATCGAATGCTACCTTTCGCATTCCGTGGTAGAAGGCACCCGGAGTCTCTTCGGTTGCCAACGGTTTGACGACCAGACCATGCAATTCGACCAGTGGCTCACTTCCCAAACGCTGACGCGCCATACAGAGGCTCGAACGACTGGGAGACGCTTCGCCCATTCGCAATCTTCGCGATGCTTTGAAGACTTGTCGGATCGGCATTTCGGTGAACAGTCCCATCGCCAACACCACCCCGATCATGACCTCACTGGTAAGCGTACATGCACGTTTCGAAAGCTTGCCGGTTGCACTCAATGCTAGCATCAAAAGCTCTGGAGGGATGATCTTCTCCATTCCTGCCAAACGGTCTAGAATACGCCCATTCTCATCCGCCGGTAGGCTTGAGCATCCTTGCTCGACCATGTCGCGACTCCTTGCTGGTGTTGGTGGTTTTGCCAACGTAACACTAGCAGGAGTCGCGATTTAAATAAACTTGAACGGTATTGCGGTTAAACGAGGACCCAGAGCGAGGTTGCGTCGATGGGCGCTGCGCCCTGACGCAAAGTACTTCGGCGCGCTGCTCGCACTTTACGCCGAAGGCGTTGAACTCCACAGCCCAGTCGCGCAGCGCACTCTG
>CAZLUL010000502.1:0-1657 GCA_964562635.1 uncultured Fibrobacteraceae bacterium
ATGCCTACTGTTCCACTTCGTCCGGCCTGCTGGTGCTGGACGTTTCCAGTCCGGCCCAATCCACTCAAGTGGCCATGCTTCCTTTGCCCGGCCATGGACGCGGTATCGCCGTGGACGGCGGGTACGCCTACCTGCTCGTCTGGGACGTGGGTCTGGTCGTTATCGACATCCACGATCCCGCCTCGCCGCAGGTTGTGGCCATTCGCCCGGAACCGGTTCGCCCCAGCGGCATCGTGCTGTCGGGCCATCACGCCTACGTTTCCGACATGGGACTCGGTCTGTGTGTCGTTGATATCCTCGATCCCACTCAGCCCCAGCTGGCGGCCACCCATGCCTTGCCGGGGGAGCTGCGCAACCTTGATTTCGAAGACGGGGTGGTATTCGTGGCCGGCGACTTTTCCGATCTTCACATTCTGGACGTCAGCACTCCTTCGGCCCCAGCTCTGATCACAACTGTCGACCTGGCGGGCCAGGTGCGGGAGGTGGCCGTGCGGAACGGCCTGGCCTATCTGGCCTGCGGATTCAATGGTCTGCGCATCTTCGACGTGAAGAACCCGACGGCTCCCCAGCAGATCGCCCAAAAAAGCATGGTCTTCGACCTGGGTTTTTCCGTCTGGACCAGGTCCGTGAGCTTGGCCGGTGATCACGCCTGCGTGGGACTCAGCTCGTACGGCCTGGGTTTGGTTGATATCAGCGATCCCACCGCGCCGGTGGATGTGGTGCGTCAGGAAATTCGAGGGACCACGTCCGCCATGGCCATCCTCAATGACCGGGCTTACGTATCGGCCTCCCATGGCGGCCTGGTCGTGGTGGACATAGGTATCCCTGCCGTGCCGCTGGTGACCAGTCAGTTCTGGACGCTGGGTATGGTGACGGACCTCGAGGCAGCCGACGGCAAAGCCTGGGTGGCGGGCGGTTATTCACCCACCGATGAAAAATCCCTCCCCAATGAAAAATCCCAGCGTACTCACGACGCGGGTTTGTTTGTCGTGGACATGACGGAGACGTCATCGCCTCGCGTGATCGGTTACGGCAGCACCGGCCTGGAGCCCAGCCACCTCGCCTTGTCAGGGCAATACGCATACCTGTCCAACGAATTCGGGGGCATCCGCATCCAGGACATTTCCGACCCCACCAACCCGACAGAAGTTGGCTTCATGCCAACCACTACCGCTGGGTATGCCCACGATGTGGATGGTGACCATGCTTACACTTTTGCAGGGAGCCGATTCGTTGTCATGGAGGTGAGCGACCCATCCCTGCCGGTGGAGGTCGGTTCAATTGAGGTTGATTACCACGGCCACTTGACGGTGAAAGACGGCGTGGCCTACAGCACCATCGATCACCAAGGTCTGCAGGTGTTCGACGTGGGCGATCCGGCCCACCCAGCAGCGATCGCCTGGCTGGACCTCCCATCCGGAGCCCAGCAAAGTGCCCTGTCGGGTGACCATCTCTTCGTGGCCAATGGTCCGAACGGCTTGACGGTGGTGGATGTGTCTAGTCCGTCTCAGCCGGTTGTCGTGGGATCTTGTGATCTGCCGGGGTATGTCGTCGACGTGGCTTGCCGCTGGCCCTTTGCTTATCTGGCGGCCAACGAATTCATGGACGAAAGCAGCCATTTACTGGTGGTGGACATCTCCAATCCGGCCGCCCCGGT
>CAZLUL010000503.1:0-1652 GCA_964562635.1 uncultured Fibrobacteraceae bacterium
GGGCTCGATGCTGATGGCGGCGCCGTTCACCGTGGCGATGGCGCTGGTCGACGATTCCGAGACGACCGTCGTAGCCTCGATTCACCAGATCAACCTGCGCCACGTGGCGCCCGGGCAGAAGGCCGAGGTGATCTTCAAGGTCAGGCCGGGCCAGATCTTCACGGCCACGGTCAAGCATGTTGTCTCGGACCTGGCCACGGGCCAGGTGGTGCCGGGCGGTGTCTTGCCCGTGCCGAGTCAGATCGTTCCCGCGCCCTACTTCGTACGCCTCACGCTCGACGACGAGGAGGTGGCCATGTCCCTCCCCACGGGCGCCGTAGGAACCGCGGCGATCTACACCGGGGAGTTCGAAGTCAGCTACATGATCCGCCGAGTGATGATGCGCATGGATGCCTGGCTCGCCTACATTCTGCCGGTGTGACGAAGGGTATAGATGAGGAGGTCAACCAACATGAAGCAACGAAACTCGAATCAAAGACTCGCCTTTTGGTCCTGCACCTTGGGCCTGATTTTGCTGACGGCATGCGCCACGACACCGCCGCCAAAAACCGCCGAGGTCATCGACGAGGCGCTGCCCGCGACCACGGAGATACGCGATGACTGGGCGGCCGGCGCCGAGGACAGCGGGCGCGTTGACGACGGCTGGATCGCCTCCTTTGGCGACCCGACCCTGGACGACCTCGTCGATGAGGCCATCCGCAACAACCTCAACCTGCGCTTGGCCGCGAGCCAGGTGGACCGTGCTGCCGGGCTCGCACGCCTGGCCGGCGCCTCACTGAAACCGGCGGTCGGTCTCGGCGGGAACTACGGCGAGACCTGGTCGCAGACGGACCTCCTTTCCGGCAACTCCTACAACGCCGCCCTTACCGTGAGCTGGGAGGCCGATGTGTGGGGCAAGCTGCGCTCGCGCAAGGCCGCCGGTGAGGCGGGTCTGGAGGCGACAGCCGCCGATTTCGAGTACGCCCGCCAGTCGATTGCCGCGACCACCGCAAAAACCTGGTTCCTGGCAACCGAGATCACTCAGCAGCTGGCGCTTTCCGACCAGAGCGTCGAGATTTTCTCCGAGATCCTCGAAATCGTCGAGGCCAAAGAGGAGGTCGGCCAGGTGTCCATGCAGGGCGTGTACCTCACCGCCGCCGACGTCGCCTTGGCCGAGGAGGCGGCGCAACAGGCCACTGCGGCGCGCGAGTCGATCATGCGCGGCCTCGAGGTGCTGCTCGGCCGCTACCCCGCAGCCGAGATCGAGACTGCGAACGAGCAGCTGCCGGTGCCGCCAGGAATCTCCGTGGGAGTGCCGGCGGACCTCATCGAGCGCCGGCCGGATCTCAGGGCCGCCGAGGCGCGCGTGCGCGCCGCATTCCACCTGACCGAGGAGGCCCGCCTCGCGAAACTGCCAAGCTTCAACCTCAGTGCTGCCGGTGGCTACACCTCGCTGACCGACTTCATCGGCAATCTCGCGGCGGGCATCGTCGCCCCGCTCTACACCGGCGGCGCCCTCGAAGGCCAGCTCGAGGTGGCGACAGCCGACCAGATGGCAGCCGTCGCCGCCTATGGGCTGACCGTGCTCGGCGCCTTTGAGGAGGTCGAGACCGCCATGGCCAACGAGAAGATCTTTGCCAAGAGGCAGGAGCTGCTCGAGAAGGTGGTTTCCG
>CAZLUL010000504.1:0-1649 GCA_964562635.1 uncultured Fibrobacteraceae bacterium
CGAACTGTGCCGCGAGGTCATTGGCGACCGGCCCATCCGGCGGGCCCTGGATCTGGGTTGCGCCACCGGCCGGGCCGCTTTTGAACTGGCCCGCTTCTGCGACTTCGTCACCGGTATCGATTTTTCGGCGCGGTTCATCAAGGTGGGCCACGAAATGCAGGAAAATGGGCGCATCCGTTACGCCTTGCCCGAAGAGGGCAAACTGATGTCGTACCACGAGAAGACCCTGGCTGAAATGGACCTGGCCGATGTCCAGGACAAGGTCGAGTTCTGGCAGGGCGATGCCCACAACCTGAAGCCCCAGTTCAAGGACTACGATCTGGTGCTGGCCTGCAACCTGATCGATCGCCTCTACGAGCCGAGCCGCTTCCTGACCAATATCCGCGAGCGCATGACACCGGGTGCCGTGCTGGTACTCTTTTCACCCTACACGTGGCTGGAAGAGTTCACGCCGGTGGAAAAATGGCTCGGTGGCAAAAAGGTCAACGGGGAAAATGTGACCACACTGGAAGGCCTGCGACAAGAGTTGGCCCCCCACTTCGAACAAATCGGTGAGGCCAGGGACGTGGAGTTCGTGATCCGCGAGACGCGGCGCAAATACCAGCACTCGGTAAGCCAGATGTCGGCATGGCAGAAGACTGATTAGGTCTCTCTACAGATTGAGCTTGGCCCGCAGCCGACCGAACAGGATGTTCATGAAATTGTTGCGGGGCAAAAACGACATGACCGGTTCGCGGCGGGGATCCATCTCGTCGACGATGACATCGATGTTCTGGTCGCCCCGCGAAACGCGTTTGGCCTTCTCGAAATTCTTGAAGGCCTGATCGCGGCGGCCGCCCAACAGGTTGACCCTCCCGAGCGCGTACCAAGCGGTCGGATCACAGGGATTATTGTTGATGATATTGGTGACGAGTTTTTCGGCCGTGACGTATTTGCGTTTGCCGGCCGCCAGACACACTGCCAGATAAGCCACACATTCCGGGTGCCCGGGCACGCGTTCGAGTCCCTGACGCAAGCTCGCTTCGGCAGACTCCACATCACCGGCTTCCAGGAACCGGCCAGCCCGCCGAATCAACCGGGCGCAGTAGTCCAGGTCCGTCCCGGAGGCTTTGCTGGCCGAAGTTGGCGGCGCAAATTCCGAATTTGCTTGGTATATTGGAGCGTTTGTCTCAGCCATTTTCTTGTCTCCCACTCAAACAACCATCTGATCTTTCGTATTTTTTTCTGCATTCCCATACATGGATTATCGACCTCGTGCGGCAAACATTGAGATAAATGGTGATCAACTGCGCTGAATTTCAACGCTTTGAGAGAGGGGTTTCAGAAACAACTAAGGAAAGGCCGTACAACTCTAAACAATATATAGTTTTACCAACAAAGATTTTATATGATATTATCCTTGGTATGGGGAGATATAAGGGAAGAAATTGATTTCTAATCCAGATAAGATCGCACTGGCTAACATTTTGTTTTGGTTGGCAACGGTCAACAGAACAATGTGATGCCGGGAGGCAACAATGAGACAAGACATCGAAAAAGAATCCGCCGCGGTGTGGGGCCCTTACGATCAGGTCGAGGTCCAGTACGATGCCCAGCAAAAGGCATTGTGGTATTATCTTGATCCCCATGCACGCCCCTGCTTCAACCTG
>CAZLUL010000505.1:0-1648 GCA_964562635.1 uncultured Fibrobacteraceae bacterium
GGCCCCAGGAATTTCCCGGGGCCGGTACTAGGCTTGACTAGCTGTTCCATATCACTTGAGCAGGGTCATCCTCCCGATGTCCCTGAAACCGCCCGCTTTCAGCTGGCAAAAGTAGACCCCGGCGGCCACCATCCGATTGGAATCGTCGGCGCCGTTCCATGTGGTCTTCTGGAATCCCGCCCCCATCATCTCGTCCCGGATCAGGATCCGGACCAGTCGCCCCGAGGCATCCAGAATCCTGAGGGTGACCGTGGCCGGGGTGGCCAGCTCGAAGGCGATGGTCGTGGCCGGGTTAAACGGGTTGGGATAATTCTGATGGAGGTGCAGCGGTCTTGCTCTGGCCGGGATCCCGGTCACGGTGCATCCTACCGGCAGGGCGCCGATGAGCCCGCAGCCGGGATTGTTGTCCGGCGCACAGGGAGATTCCCCGGCGATGGAGAATGGCTCCCCAGGGTTCAGGGAGCCGCAGAAGAGCGGATCGGCGCTGAAGTTGCCGTTGATTCCGTTCTGACCGGCGATCTCACCGACCCAGTCCCCGCCGTTGTTCTCGTACAGGTCGCAGCACGAAAGCTCTGCCGTGCTGTTGCCTTCACAGAACACACCGACGCCAGCGCTGCTGAAGACTACGATGACGTTGCTCATCGCTAGTGTGCTGTACCCCCCGCAGTACACCCCACCACCGTCCGCGTGGGCCGTGTTCGCGGAAAAGGTGCAATTTGCGAGAGAGGGCGTTGCAGATGAGTAGCAGATGAACCCGCCACCAAAGTCAGAGACATTCCCCGAGAACGTGCAATTCGTGAGGACAGAGGCTGAGTTGCTTTCGCAACGCATCCCTCCACCGGTATGGCCGCTGCTATTCTCGATAAAGACGCAGTCGTCCAATGTCGGTGAAGAGAAGTTCTCGCAGTATAGCCCTCCGCCAGAATCAGCGGCCGAATTCTCGATGAAATGGCATTGGCTGATTGTGGGGGAGGATGAAATCCGGCAGTCGACCCCACCGCCCAAGAACGTGCTCTCGTTGCCGATGAACCGGCAGTTGGTGATCGTGGGTGAAGCGGACTCGAATCCGATTCCGCCACCTCTGGCGCTCAAACCCCCAGTCAGAGTGAGCCCCTCTATTCGAGTCGATGCATCGAGCCCCAGACAGTACATGACCCGGCCCTGTAGTTCCGCGTCAATGGTTGCGCAGTCTGGATGACCAGACTCGCTCCGTACGACGAGTCCGCCGGTCGTTATCGTGATGTCATGCTCGATGTACGTGCCACAGCCGACGAGCACGGTGTCCCCCGCCGCGGCGGAGTCGATCCCGGCTTGAATGGTGGGAGCATCACCGCTTCCATCGGGCAGGATGTACCAGATCCTAGCAGAGGCGGTCGAAGCCTGAAATGCACAAAGAAGGAAAAA
This sequence comes from uncultured Fibrobacteraceae bacterium, assembly GCA_964562635.1. Classification (GTDB taxonomy): domain Bacteria; phylum Krumholzibacteriota; class Krumholzibacteriia; order LZORAL124-64-63; family LZORAL124-64-63; genus JAGRNP01. The sequence continues at coordinate 1,405 of CAZLUL010000505.1, forward strand.
CGTAGCGTTGAGAATAATTAAGGCTTTCATGATATCCCCCTTGCTCTCGCCGAATCATTGCACTACACAAAATCTTGATCGGCACCATCGATGCAGTTCCTCAACTCTTGGGCTTGAATATTTCCAAACGGTAAAGAACGGATTGAAGGGCGGTGCAGCGATTATTGAACAGGGTGGTCGGCAATTCCTACACACGGATAGTCAAATGAATTCCGGTTGTCAACGGCATCTCGCTCATTCCCCC
>CAZLUL010000506.1:0-1632 GCA_964562635.1 uncultured Fibrobacteraceae bacterium
CATCTGTTCAGGTTCACCTTCCTTCGCGGCCCCTGCATAGATGAGCTCTCTCGCCATTGCTTGTCGCCACTCCCGAACGCGACGCTGAAGGGTCCGGAGCTGCCCTGGTTGGAAGGCGTCTGGGTACTTCTGGCTAAGCCGCTCGAAAATCTCCTTTGCTGTTGCATCGGGTTCGTCTTGAAGCCAACCGAGCACTGTGGGCCACACGCCCTTGAAGGGGTCGATCCGTGTCCTCCAAGTGCGGGGCGATACCGGTTTGCTTCTGTGAGTAGGCCGGGCTTCTCCATCGCGCCAGAGGTAAGGAAGCTTTTCAAGGAAGGCGTCGATACTTTGTGAGGCAGGGACATCCCCGTACTCGGAACCGGGCGGTTTTGCCAGCGCAACCAATGTTCCCTGTATTTCGCGAATGCCGTGCAGCAGCCGGACAGGATCAAGTGCCCTACGCTGCTCTTGCAAACGATCCTTGGTCGCCGTAGATACTTCTTCGCTGTACAAGAGACGGTCACAGGGCGTTGCTGGCTTGAAGTACCTTTTCGTGATCTTTGTCCCCTCTCGAGTCTTGGAACGGAGTTTGAAGGAAGGCTGAAAGAAGTTCACGTACAAACGACTCAGTTGATATAGGCGGCCCAAGGTATGCGCAGCGACTATACCGACGAAACGGCCATAGCCAACAAACCGCCGGACAACAGAGCCGTTCTTCTGCTCTATCCAGGCCTGATCGTTCTTCCGATATGCGCGAGAACGAGTGAAAGTAATGTCATTCGCCAGGCAATAGTTGAAAACTGTCTCGTTCATGAAGGCACTGTCGTTGTCCGTGTCCAGTCCCAGGAGCTTCATTGGCATCTGCGCTCGCAGGACCTCCAGCGCCTCAACAACAAGTTCCTGCTGTCTTGAGACAAGAGGCAAGCCCTCTGTCCAGCCTGAAGCCACGTCGGTCACAACCAAAGTGTGTACGCAGGCCCCCGTGCTGACTCCACCGTTATGAGCAACGAAGTCTGCTTCACAATAGCCCGGAGGCTCGTTATCCCAATCCGAGAAGGTCCGTATCGGAACCCGCGCCTTTATCAATGAGTTTTGCCGGCGTCGCCGCCTTCGGCTGCCATTCGCCTTGTCACGAACAGGGGCAAGCAGGCGGTCGATTGTCGAAACGCTCACTGTCCCGAGTTTCTCCCGCACGATAGGATCGAGTGAAAGGTGACCGTTTCGCTCCATGTTCTCTACGAATCCAGGAATGACCACCTTGAGTCGCTTACTGCAGATACGGTCGGCTGCTTCCCAGACCGTGATCAGAGCCTCCCTCACCGCGTCATTATAGACTCGCCGTCCGACCCGGGCGACTTTGGGTGAATCCAGATAGCGATGATTCCTCATCAGCCTGATCACGTGCTTTCGGTGATAGCCTGTGATTGCCATAAATTCATTAATAATCCGTGTCTTTTCAGGGCGAGTCGTCCTGCGATATCGCTCAGTGAGTGCCCCCAAAATCTCTCTGCGCGTCGTCATGCTGATGTGCTTCCCCATTTGAGCCTCCCGACATGGTTTGTCGGGTAACATTCTAATGAGGCAACGAGCATCGTCAAGTAACAGTTTCATTGAGTCAATGCGGGCGGGAATCTTCATTGTCGCTGATCA
>CAZLUL010000507.1:0-1622 GCA_964562635.1 uncultured Fibrobacteraceae bacterium
ATTAGTGATTTAGGGACGGGTGGTTACGGCGAGGCCGGGAGCCCTTCGCCGAGCGGCGTCCGGCTTGGCACCTGGTGGCGGCGTGTGGCTGTGGTAAGGGAAGATTGAACAGGAGGCAACAGAGAGAACAGAGAAGAAGGTGGCAGAATTGGCCTACCGGCTGGTGCCACCATCGACAATCCTGCCCGCCCTCTCTCCGTTTCCTCTGTTCCCTCCTGTTCAAAAAGAATTCCAGGACGGATTAGTGATTTAGGGACGGGTGGTTACGGCGAGGCCGGGAGCCCTTCGCCGAGCGTCCACGCCACCCGCTTGCCGGCTGGGGCGGTGCTGGCGATAATTGGGCCACCATCCGAGCCACGATAGCCGTTCACGGGGCAAGTAGGTTGGAAAAACCACGAATCACGCGAATCACGCGAATCACATGAAATACGCGGGGAAGGGGCCGAAAAGGGTGAAATGCCAGCTTCCCTTTTCCCTCTTTACTCCCTTGACTCTTTTCACCCTATATTCGTGTTGTTCGTGCAATCCGTGGTTCCTTTTTCTTCCAGCCTGTCAGCCGTGACGACCCAGGGAAATCGTTTTTGCATATGACTCGACTTGCACTTCACTGGCAGATTCTCATCGGCATGGTCGTTGGGGCCGGCATTGGGCTGTGGCTCAATGGCTTCTACGGAGACCGTACGACTCCGGCCCCCGTGCCATTCAGCAAAGGGACCGTCCACCTGCTGGACATGGACCAGTCGGTACCTCTTGAAGGCGGCACGGTTTGGATCGCCGATACACCCAATAATGTCCTCATCCAGGTCAACAGCGCCGCTGACGAGGACCGCTTTGTGACTCGGCGGATCGTCGTCAGCGGACCGAATCGCCGAGTCGACCACGCCTGGCCCGATCTGCCGGCACAGTTCGACCCGGAAGCCGTGGTCGCCGGTATCCAGGTCCCCACACTTGGGCAGCTAAAGCAGCAGGATCCCGAGGCCTACGCATTGCACCAGCTCTACGGTCGTTCTTGGGCCCGTTGGGTAGGCGACTTGGCCCAGCTGATGGGTGACCTGTTTCTCCGCATGCTCAAAATGGTCTCGATCCCGCTGATTGTCACCTCCCTGGTGACCGGAATCACCGGCCTGGGGCAACTCGATCAGCTCGGCAAGATGTTCAGCCGCACGCTTGTCTACTATCTCACGACAAGTATGTTGGCAATCGTCGTCGGGCTCCTGCTGGTCAACGTGATCCGGCCTGGCATGGACGACCAGCCGGCGGCCGCCGCCGCGGACGATGCGGGCGGACCAGCGGCCGCAGGCAACGCCGCTGCGGACCAACCCAAGCCGCCCTCAGACGGTGACGGGGACGCCAGCACCAGAGAGGGCAAGGGTCTTGGGACGGTGCTGTTCCAGCAGGTCCACACCATGATCCCCGTCAACCCGTTCCAGGCGCTGGCAGCAGGCAATTTCCTGTCGATCATCGCCTTTAGCCTCGCCTTCGGCATCTTCACGATTGCCGCCGGCCAGTCGACCGCCCGCAAGATGCACGATCTGTTTGCCGCGGCCTTCGAAGTCATGATGCGGATGACAATGGCCGTCATCCGGCTGGCCCCGGTGGGGGTCCTGTTTCTGATGCTCGCC
>CAZLUL010000508.1:0-1613 GCA_964562635.1 uncultured Fibrobacteraceae bacterium
TTTCACTGGAGTGCCGGGGCCGACGGAGCCAGGGCTCTCGTGACGGAGGCCACGGGGGCTGTGCGTGACGGTTGGTGGGTAAGCGAAAACGGGAGTATCTCTTTTTCCGACAGCGGTGAGCGACTCTTCTTCGGGACCGCCCCGAGGCCCGAACCTGAGGTAGAAGACAGTTTGTTGGATGAGGAGCGTGTGAAACTGGATATATGGAATTGGCAGGATCCATACATCCAGCCGATGCAGCTCATTCAGGCCAATCGTGAGCGACGGCGGACCTACCTCGGTGTGGTGCATCTCGGGAGCGGAGACGTTGTGCAACTCGCCACGCCTGAGGTACCCACGGTCGACGTCGGCCAGGACGGTGATGCTGCTGTGGCACTAGGTAGATCCGATCTGCCCTATCGACAGCTCATGTCTTGGGACACGCCGGGTTATAACGATTACTACCTGGTGGATGTCGCGACCGGGAGTCGGCAGCTCTTCCACGAGAGACTCCATGGCACCATGGACCTGTCACCGAATGGGACCTACGCGGTGTGGTGGGACAATCAGGAGCTGGCGTGGTACGGTAGAACTGTGGATGGGGGGCAAGCGACCAGCCTTACCGCCTCTATGACCTACCCCGTGCACAATGAGGATCATGATTGGCCGTATCGTCCGAATGCGTACGGGACCGCCGGCTGGACCGAGGACGACGGTGAGTTCCTTGTATACGATCGCTACGACATTTGGGCCCTGGATCCCGCAGGCCAGCGCTCCCCGCGCTCCATCACCGAAGGAGTCGGACGCCGCGAGAACTTGCGGTTCCGGTACGTGGACCTGGATCGGGAAAATGAAACGATCGCCTCCGATCAACCGATGACGCTGTCCGTGTTTAACACTGAGACAAAGGCAGCGGGATTTTACCGCGATCGTGTGAATGGAGACCGAGCCCCCGAACGTCTCGTTGCGATGGATTTCCGATTCTCCAGACCCACAAAGGCGAAGGACGCCAACGTGGTGTTGTTCACGCGGTCGAGTGTTGCGGAGTTCCCCGATCTTTGGGTGAGCAACCTCGAATTCGACAACATGCGGGAGGTAAGCGAAGCCAACCCGCAGCAGGAAGAGTATATCTGGGCCACCGTCGAATTGATGGAATGGCGCTCTACGGATGGTATTCCGCTGCAGGGATTGCTTTACAAACCCGAGAATTTCGATCCGTCGCAGAAATACCCCCTTATGGTGACTTTCTACGAACGGAACTCCGACAACCTGCACGCGCACGCAGCGCCAATCCCACACAGGTCCGTCGTCCAGCCAATCTTCTATGCCAGTCGCGGCTACCTGGTGTTCGTTCCCGATGTCGTGTATCAGGTGGGGTATCCCGGAGAGAGTGCGATGGACGCGATCTTGCCCGGCGTACTGCAGCTGGCGCGAGAGGACTACGTGGATGAAGAGAATATCGCGGCTCAGGGGCATAGTTGGGGTGGCTACCAGATTGCCTACATGGTTACCAAGACAAACTTGTTCAAAGCGGTCGGTGCCGGCGCTATCGTTTCCAATATGATCAGCGCATACGGTGGAATTCGCTGGGGCACTGGCATGAGTCGGATGTTCCAATATGAGAAGACGCAAAG
>CAZLUL010000509.1:0-1609 GCA_964562635.1 uncultured Fibrobacteraceae bacterium
GACACTGCCGACAATCATCGGCGCCGGCAAGGTCACCACCACCGAGTCGGCCTGGTGCGCAAAAATCAGATCGCCCCCCAGATGGCTCACCTGACTCACCGTAAGATTCGCCCCGCAATCAAAAACAAATTCGGTCAGGCCCGCATACTCGTTGGCAAACACCATCTGCACCGCGCCAGCGATCGAACGGGTTGCCGGATCAACCCGCAGGTCCACCGCGTTGCGCAGCACGTCGTAGCGCCCACTGGTCACCGCGGCATCTCCCAGTTCGCCATTCTTCTGGCTGAACTGCCCAGCAGTCAATGACTTGGCTGTCACAAAATCAAGACGGGTCATGGGAGCATGCGGCAAGAGGTGGGACTCCTGTTCGGCGACCACAACGGCAGCCATCACCAGAATCAACACCAGGGGCAGGGCAATGCGGATAGTATTTTTCATGTCATGAATCTAGCACGTCTGGACCTGAAAATCAGGCCTCGATTCAAGCCAGGATTCTTTCCCCCGGCGCCACCGACTCGGTGATCCAGGCTCCGCCCCCGACCACGGCGTTGTCGCCAATCACGGTTTCGCCGCCCAAAATCGTCGCATTGGCGTAAATAGTGACCCGGTCACCGATGGTCGGGTGCCGTTTGCCACCCTTGATCAGCGTACCGTCCGGATTGCGCGGAAAGCTGAGCGCCCCAAGGGTCACGCCCTGATAGATCTTCACGTCGGCGCCAATGGAAGTTGTTTCGCCAATCACCACGCCAGTGCCGTGATCAATAAAAACCCTCTCGCCGATGTCGGCGCCGGGATGGATATCGGCCCCCGAACGGTGGTGCGCCCACTCGCTCATCATGCGCGGCACCAGCGGCACACCCAGTTTCTGCAACGGGTGGGCCAGGCGGTGCACCGAGATGGCCGTCACGCCGGGATAACAGAGGATCACCTCTTCGGTATTGGTCGCCGCCGGATCACCCTCGAAGGCCGCCTGCACATCCAGCGCCAACAGGCGCCGAATTTCCGGCAACTGGCCCAGATACAGCATCGTCACATGGTCGGCAGCCACCTTGAACCGCTGGTCGGGGTCCACCTTGCCCACCATCTGCCACAGCTTCTCGCACTCGCAATCCAACTGGTGGCAAAACTTCAGGGTGCGTTCGATGACCGCGCTGAGGTTGCGGGCAATCGCGTCCAGGCGCGCGCCCACCAATACCTCCAGGTCGGCATTCATCGGCAGGGGATCACCGTGATAACCGGGAAAAATCACCGCCAGCAACTCTTCCAGAATGTCCACGACGGCGGCCTGGCTGGGCAGGTTCTTCTCGCCAATGCGATTGATGCCCCCGACGTCGTGGTAGGTGTCCACCACGTCGCGGGTCAGTTCGCGCAATTTGCGGCTGCGGTCTTCGTTGGTCACGGTTCGCCTCAGATCATGAACTGCTGGTAAAGTTCCGACGTCAGATACCGCTCGCCAAACGACGGCAGGATCACCACGATGCGCTGCCCATCCATGCCGGGCCGCTTGGCCACCTTGATGGCCGCAGCCAGAGCGGCGCCCGAACTGATGCCCACGAACAGGCCTTCCTGCTGGGCGGCGGCCCGCGCCATTTCCATCGCTTCATCATTG
>CAZLUL010000510.1:0-1608 GCA_964562635.1 uncultured Fibrobacteraceae bacterium
AGGGATCTGGATTCTCCAGAGACTCCGTCATTGCCACCAAGGTCTCCGGTGGTGTAACCAGGCTCTTGCCCTTGCGCCGATCAATCATCCATTGGTGATGAGAGGCCTGCAGAAGGTCTGGCTGATAGCACTCAACGATCACCAGGTATTGTGCAATCGTTCGCAATGCCTTGCCTGTTACCTGGCTGATCGTCGGCACGTCAAAGCCACGAAGCAGTAATACTTTTATTCGCTCGTAGGTGCCCAGATAGTTGTCCACCGCCTGTAGTGTGTGGCCGGTTGCCCGGGCGATATCCGGAGGGCTCATTCCTTCTTCGAACTTGCGGCAGATGATCCCCTTGTGAGTCGGCGAACTGCCCATGTCCAACACGTAGCCTTTCAGCGGGAGAGTTTCCCCCGTCTCCACTTCCCAGGTCCGGATATACTCCTGGACCTTACCCAGGGAGCGGTTCATCAGAACCGAGACTTCCGCACCGGTCAAAAGCCCACCCTGTTCGGCAGCACTCTTAACCAGACGGGCCATCGTATGCATGTCGCGCTGCGCCTGCTTCTGTCGATTGTTCCGGGGATTATGAACACGACCAGGGGTTTGACGCGACTCGATCTCAGCCTTCGTCACCAACGGCAGGTGAACCAGTTTGATACCGTACTCTTCGGCACGCTTACCCCAGCTTACCTTTGCTCCTTCGCCGGCTTTCGTCGTCGCCCACAGGATCGTCCCCGGGGTCAGATGACGAGTCTCCGGGTAAAACTCTCGATGTAATTCCAGGATCGACTCGACCATCATCCGGATAACACGATGACTACCGACAAGCTTAAACTCTGTCTCCAGAAGGTGTTCCATCGCCGAAGCAAAAGTGCGCTTGCTGATTGTCTTGTAACGATCTGGACGTGAACTCATCGTAGCCCCCCTTTTTCCTCGCTGTTGCGAGTCAGGGATCGACGCACCTGTCTGGAGATCTCTTCCAGGCGGTCGGCATACTGAGCGGTAGAGTAACGCTGGCGAAGATTAAGATAATCCCCCGCCAATCGTTCACTTATTCCCGCCACAAAAGCGACCTCTGCCGTATCGCGGATACCGTTCTCCCACAGAACCAACACGCGGCCGAACATTTGCACATAACGCTTGATCGCCTCGGCAGAATGATGGGCCCGACGACAGATCACAGAAAAGGTCATGCGCTGCAAATACATCTCCACGATCTTCGCCTTGTGGGATTGACCTCGACCAGTATCCTGAACAGTCCCGCGCGTCGGAACCCAATGACCATCGGCACGCAGATGAGACACGTCTCGGCGAACCGTGCGCACTCCCGTCTGAAGCAAACGCGCCAAGTCTTCCTGGGTTAATACTCCACCCTGGTCCATGGCTTCTTCGGTCATGCGCAAAACCCTAACCCGGCGCAAGCCAGTTGAACCATGTTGACGCAAAACAGCCAGGTCCTCCAGCCCACCATCAACCGTCAAAACCACCGACCGTTTCTTCATCGCAGACAAAGGCTTGCCCGCCGGTTCGCCAGAGCTGACTACAGTTACCAACATCTGCCCTTCGCGAACCTCGTCTTTGCGGGCACAAGATAAAAGCACCTGCTGCGCGGCGGACAACAA
>CAZLUL010000511.1:0-1607 GCA_964562635.1 uncultured Fibrobacteraceae bacterium
CCGTCCTCACCCTTTCCGATCGGGAAAACAAAAAACCCGCGCTCGAAGAGCGCGGTCGATCCGGCTTTGGGGCATAATATGAAAAGAACGGGATTCAGTGTATGTGGAAGGCGATAGATGTTCAAACTGGCAATGTTCGTCTTGGTCGCACTGGGGTTTTCTTTTCTCTGTTCCATAGCGGAAGCCGTGCTCTTGAGTGTGACACCGTCGTACGTTGCCTTACTCGAACAAAAGGGGAAAGGGTCCGGGAAACTGCTCCGGAAACTGAATGAGGATCTTGGCCGACCTCTGGCCGCCATTCTCAGCCTGAACACAATCGCACACACCGTCGGTGCAACCGGTGTCGGGATGCAGTCGGCCGTGATTTTCGGCAGCGCGAGCCTCGGTATCGTCTCCGCCATCCTGACGTTTTTGATCTTGGTTTTTTCGGAGATCATTCCAAAAACACTGGGCGTGGTTCACTGGCGCAGGCTTGCTCCACCGGTGGCGAGAGGGGTCATGATCATGATCTGGCTCATGTACCCGCTTGTCTGGCTGTCGGAAAAGCTGACCAATCTGCTTTCGAAGAGGGATGCCGCGGAGATTTTTTCCCGGGAAGAATTCACCGCGATGGTCAGGCTCGGCGTGCAGGAAGGACAGATCAACGAGCGGGAATCGCGTATCGTCAGGAACCTGCTCAGGTTCCCCAAGTTGAGAGTCAAGGACATCATGACTCCCAGAACCGTGGTGTTTGCTCTGCAGGAAAGCATGACCATCGATCAAGCTCTCGAAGAGAATTCCGAGATCGCCTTTTCACGCATTCCGATATTCAAGGACAACCATGACGACATCAACGGCTTTGTGCTCAAGAGCGACGTGCTCCTGGCCCAGGCCCGAGATCAGTATGAGACGCGGCTAAGTACATTCAAGCGTGAGATCAGCTCCATCCCCGAAATGGCGTCCCTGTCCAGTCTCTTTGAGTTTCTTTTAGAGAAACGCGAGCACATCCTGCTGGTGGTGGATGAATACGGTGGAACGGAAGGCGTCGTGACGCTGGAGGATTTGATCGAAACCCTGCTCGGGCTGGAGATCGTCGACGAAACAGACAAAACGATCGATATGCGGGCCCTGGCCCGCGCCCAGTGGAAGAAACGCGCCCGGGGATTCGGTCTTGTCGAGGACGAACCCCGCTCGGAGAAGAAGTGATTTTGAACCAGACAGCTCGTCGAATCGCCGTGATCGCCCTGTTGACGTTGATCGTTCCGACCGCCCCGGCTCTGGCTCAGAGGGAGGAGTGCACATCGGCCGTGCTCGGACCCGCCGCCACCGTGTCAGGCGCTCCGGTGTTGTGGAAGAACCGCGACACCAACACCCTGTCGAACCGTGTCGTCTTCGTCGACGAACGACCCTACAGCTACCTGTGCCTGAGGGATAGGAATTTCCTTTTCCACACTAGCGCCAAGGGATAGTTTCGGTGCCAGGCTTTAGAAACTTAGAAAGTTTGGGCACCCACCATCCATCGTTCAACTTTCTAAGTTTCTAAAGCCTGGCACCAATACTATGTGGACCAGCACCTCGAACCATCAGGTGTGATCAGGCTCCGACACTGAGAGGTCGTCCGGCGGCTC
>CAZLUL010000512.1:0-1606 GCA_964562635.1 uncultured Fibrobacteraceae bacterium
GCTCAAAAGCACCCACGTCACGCCCGGCATGCAGATCGTCGAGCGCAACTTCGGCATGCTCGAAGTGCACTCGGACAGCCAGGCGGATGTGCGCCAGGCCGGCCAGGCCATCCTCGATACGCTGGAGTTGAGCGAAGACCAGCGCCTGAAGCCACGCATCATTTCGGACCAGGTGGTGCGTCATCTGGATGACCACCAGTGCATGCTGATCAACCGCATGCGCCACGGAAACCTGATCCTCGCGGGTCAGACGCTGTTCGTGCTGGAAGTGGAACCCGCCGGATACGCGGCCCTGGCCGCCAACGAAGCCGAGAAGGCCGCCGACATCAACATCCTGGAAGTGCGGGCCGTGGGCGCGTTCGGCCGGGTGTATATCGGTGGCGAAGAAAAAGACGTGGAGGTGGCGCGGCCCGCGGCGATCGCGGCCCTTGAGGCCATCAACGGACGAGTTCAGAAATAGAAGTCGCAAACAACAGATAGACAGTCATGGGAATTCTGACAGGAGGAAAAAGAAATGGCAGACGCACTGGGAATGATCGAATGCAGAAGTTTTGCGGCCACCGTGGAAGCGGCTGACGCGATGGTGAAAGCGGCGCGGGTTGATTTGGTTGGCTACGAAAAAACCGGCGGTGGTTATACGACGGTCATGGTGCGCGGCGACGTTGCGGCCGTGAAAGCCGCCTGTGACGCCGGTCAAACCGCCGCCACCCGCGTGGGCGAAGTGGTTTCGGTCCACGTCATCGCCCGGCCCCACGCCAATGTGGACCAGGTGATTCCGCTGGGTCGCCAGGACGAAAGCTAGGCCGACATGAATCTCGCAAAAGTTCTCGGACGGGTGGTCTCCACCCACAAAGAGCCCAGCCTTGATGGCCTGAAGCTGCTCATGCTCGGCATCGCCGGACCCGATGGCAAGCCCACTGGTGGCAGTGTCGTGGCGGTTGACGCGGTGGGTGCCGGCGAGGGCGAGTACGTCCTGTACGCTTCGGGATCATCGGCCCGACAGACGGTGGCCACGGATGGCAAACCGGTCGACGCGGTGATCATGGCTATCGTCGACAGCTGGGATATTGACGGCAAAGAGCGCTACAAGAAAGGCAATGACTGATGCGCCGGCTGACGGATCAGCAGGTGGATCGCATTGCCCAGGAACTGGCTGGACGCCTGGGGGCAGGGACGCCCTCGGCAACCAGCCCAGCGCAAACCGGGTACGCCGCTCCGGTGGGAGTGCTCGCTGCACCCGCCGCCGTGGTGGATCCGGCGCTCATGAGTCGTCACGGTGAAGGCGATGGGGTCTTCAATACGATCGACAATTGTATTGAGGCGGCCCGCACCGCTTTCACCAGCCTGAACGCAGCCACGTTGGCCAAGAGAACGGAAATCATCACGGCCATCCGGGAAACCATGTTGCGTGAAGGGGATGATCTGGCGCGCCAGGCCTGGCAGGAAACAGGCCTGGGACGCTACGAGGACAAGGTCATCAAAAACAGGCTGGTTACGGAGAAAACCCCGGGCACGGAAGCCCTCCGGCCTGAAACCACCACGGGCGACAACGGATTGACGCTCATGGAGTGGGCCCCGTTCGGGGTGATCGGTGCGATCACCCCGA
>CAZLUL010000513.1:0-1596 GCA_964562635.1 uncultured Fibrobacteraceae bacterium
CCCGTCTTCGACCTTGAAATCGACCGCCCGGATTTCCATATGCCGGATCGCCTGGAAGACAATTTCGGTGCCGGCTGCATTCCAGTGGGGCAGGTTGCCGCCGCGGCGGGAAATTTCCCATTTGCTGTCAAGGTCGGGCCAGTTGCGCACATAGACCTCGGGAATACCCGATTCGGTCGAGACGTAGGCCAGCCAACGGCCGTCCGGTGACAGGCGCGCATCCCGCTGATCAAATTCCGCCACGAGCACCGATTCCAGACTATTGTCCTGCAGATTGAGCAGATGGATTCCCGCGCTATTGGTCAGTGAGTCCGCAGTAGTCACCAGCACCTGATCGGGTGCGAACCAATGGCCGGCCGTGCTGAATTCGTTGTACGTGGTGAACTCCCGGGCCAGTTGGGCGGCATTGGCCCCGCTGATGTCGTGCCGGTAAAGAGCTCCACCACCGGTGGTTTGCACGCCGTAGAGAACCTCCCGGCCATCCGGCGAAAACGTGGCACCCCAACAATCGTTGTCAAAACGGGACAGCCGGGTGAAGGACTGGCGCCGGGTATCGCCGATCCAGACCTGGACCGAGCCCTCGTCATCCAGAATCTCGGTGACATAGTGACGCCCGTCAGGCGACAGTTCCAGCCCCGCGGTCAACGGCAAGGACTGCTCAAAGCCCTCGATTTTTTGGCCGTCCCGGCCCAGCCAGCCCAGAATCAGGTCAGCCTTGGGGCCGTACTGGCAATAAAAAACCGAACCCTGGGCATCGGCACTCACACCCACCAGACCGTTGGAGTCGAGAAAACCGACCGCTTCGGCAACCAGTTGCGGATCGCTCGTCACCGAGCCCGTAGCCAAATCAAAATCGACGGCCATCAATTGACCGCTGCGGTGAAAGAACAATTGGCCAGCCAACGAAACCACGGCACCCGAGAGGTCACGCAGTATCCGCCGGGGTGGCGATCCGTCAAGGGAACCCAGATAGATGCCGCCTTTGTCGGCGCGTCCGGCCAGGATGTTGCTCCACATCGTGAAAACGTAGTGTTGGCCATCGGGCAAAAACTGCGGCCAGCGATGCGACCCATCGACCATGGTGCTGTCGACGGTCGTGATGACGTCCGTGGGGCCACCCTCGGCATCGACCAAGAGCAGGCCATCGTTGGATCCCGGCGCAAAAATAATTTTACCGTCGGTTGACCAAGAGCCACCGCGAGCGCCGTACTTGGCGTCGGTCGTGACGATCTGCACGGTGCCCGATTCCAGGTGCAGCTTGCGGAGGCCGCCCGGTTGGAAGAAACCCAGAAAGCGCGAATCAGGCGACCAGAAGGGGAAAGTGGCATCGACGCTGTTTTCCAGAAAGATCTGTTCGCCGGTCTCCAGCGAATGCAACAGGAGGCGGACAGTGCGCAGGGAGTCCTGCAACGAGATGGCAACCCAACGGCCGTCAGGCGAAACCACGGGAATATAGGCCGACTCGCTTTCGATAAATTCAGGCAGGGCCAGATCATACTGGTGCCGGAACCCGGGTTCGGGCTCGGGTGCCGAGCGGAACCAGGTCACGGCCAGGGCCAAGGCCAGCAGGACGGCGGGAATCCAGGGCAAAAACGA
>CAZLUL010000514.1:0-1584 GCA_964562635.1 uncultured Fibrobacteraceae bacterium
CTTCTTTTCTTTCTTCAGTGTCTGGCCGGACCGGTTGGGGCAGCGCCCCCCGGTGATCTGGTTTTGGCGCCGTTGATTTCGGGTCTGAACTCTCCGGTGGCCGTGCGTCATGCCGGTGACGGCAGTGGACGCTTGTTCATCGTCGAGCAAGGGGGGGTCATCCGGACCTGGGATGGTACCGCGATGCTGCCGACGCCCTTCCTCAATATTACGTCGGCGGTCCTCAGTGGCGGCGAACGGGGATTATTGGGATTGGCATTCCACCCGGACTATGGAAATAACGGATTTTTCTATGTCAATTACACCTACGATTTCGATCCAACCGGCAGCGTCGACGACCGCACCCGGATCGCCCGTTACAGTGTTTCGGCAGGGAATCCCGACGTGGCCGATCCTGGAGAAACTGTGATTTTGGAAATTGATCAGGATTTTTCTAATCACAACGGTGGGGACATTCATTTCGGCCCAGACGGTTACCTCTACATCGGCATGGGTGATGGTGGCTCCGGTGGTGATCCCAATAACCGGGCTCAGGACCGCACTCAGTTGCTGGGCAAAATGCTGCGTATTGACGTTGACGGCCCGCCCCGTGGCGTGATCACCGGGTGTGGGCTCGTAGCCAACTATGCGATCCCCTTAGACAATCCCTTCGTCGGTGACGGCAACGCCTGTGACGAGATCTGGGCTTACGGCGTGCGCAATCCATGGCGCTTCAGTTTTGACCGTCGCACCGGAGCGATGTTCATCGGTGACGTTGGACAGAACATGTGGGAAGAGATTGACCTTCAGCCGGCTTCAAGCTCAGGCGGCGAGAACTACGGGTGGCGGTGCTACGAAGGCACACACGAGTACAACACGACGGGGTGTTCCGGGCCATACATTGATCCGATCCTGGAGTATCAACACCTAAATGGCCGCAACTCAATCACTGGCGGCTATGCCTACCGAGGGCACGGAATCGCGGGATTCGACGGCACCTATATGTTCGCTGACTTTGGGACCGGTGAGATCTGGTTTGCGACACCGAACGGCGGATGGTCCGCGACGGTTTGGACGAATACCAGTTTTGGCATCAGCGCTTTTGGTGAGGACGAGGACGGCGAGATCTATGTGGCCGATCTGTTCGGCGGCACGGTCAGCCGATTCGAAAGCCCCTCGACAATTTTCGTCGATGGCTTTGAGTCTGGAGATACGTCAGGGTGGTAGATCTGCCTCAGTTCCGGGTGAAAAAACCTTCGCGATGGCGTGCGGGCGTGTTGGTCGGTGTGCACGTCTTGATCCTTATTCACATCGCGCATTGGCTCAGCTCGGGAAAAACGATCGGCGGTCTTGAGCCGTCGGAGGCGATGGAGTTTTCAAAACACGGCGTCATCAACCTCGGACTCATTCTGCTGGTTGGGGCGGCGCTCATCACTGCGGTGTTTGGCCGCTTTTTCTGTGGCTGGGGCTGCCACATCATTGCCATGCAGGATCTCTGTAGATGGTTGTTGATCAAGGTTGGAATCCGGCCCAAACCTCTGCGATCTCGGCTTCTGAGGTGGGTTCCCATCGCTGCTTTTGTATACATGTTTGTGTGGCCGATCG
>CAZLUL010000515.1:0-1579 GCA_964562635.1 uncultured Fibrobacteraceae bacterium
CAAACGCTTGCAGCCGACAATCGCGTCTGTCACGACCCTGGCTTACGCCAGGCTCGCGCCAGCCACGCTCGCAGCTGAAGCCAACGTTAGCTGGATTTGGTTAAATTCGTATCTTGCGGCAGTACAATTACTTGGAGAAATTTAAAAAATATACCAAAAAGGTTGTGATAATATACAAAAAAGGTATATAATATATACATCTTGAACACGTGGAGGGCCTAGTGGAATTCGAGTTTGATCCGGTAAAAAGTGCTTCTAACAAAGAGAAACACGGTATCGACTTTGTTGAGGCGCAGATACTGTGGCTGGACTCAATGCTGCTAGAGATTCCGGCGCGTACTTCGGATGAACCGCGCTTTGTGATAATTGGAAGAATCGGCGATGGGCATTGGTCTGGCGTCGTAACGTATCGCGAGGATCGAATTCGAATAATCTCGGTTCGGCGTTCGCGGAAAGAGGAGGTTGAGATCTATGAAGGCCCGTGATTTTGACGAGAAGTTTGACAGAGGCGAAGATCTCACATCGGATCTGGATATTTCAAAGGCTCGGCGGCTTAACCAGGAGCCGAAACGTATAAATGTCGACTTTCCGACTTGGATGATTGAGTCCCTTGATCGGGAGGCCAAGCGATTGGGTGTTACGCGGCAGTCGATTATTAAAATTTGGATTGCTGAGATGTTAGAACAGAAGGTTTCGTGACCAGCTAACAAACGCTTGCAGCCGACAATCGCGCCTGTCACGCTTTGTGCGAGGCGCACAAAGCGCGCCAGCCACGCTCGCAGCTGAAGCCAACGTTAGCAAAACAGGGGGGCAATGTGATAAAATTTTTGGTTGTCATTGTTTGTGTAGCGTTTCATCCTTCGTTCGCATCTGCAGCGGCGCTTAACGTCGAGTGCCGCGGCGATTCTCTGCGTCTCGACATAAGGATCCATGGGACAATACCGCAACACGAGGGCCGAACGGTTAACGTGCGCGCTAGTGTAGTTGGGTCCTGTGACCCTGCGATAGTTGTCAACACGGTTCCAATATCGTGGCCGCCATTTGCGACCAATTCCGATGTGACTCTTATGGTGCCGGCATTGAGCCAGGACCGCTTCATGTACTTGGAACTTTTCGGTGTCGACGTTGACGGCTCCGAGTTCGTACTGTCGGATTCAGTCGACGGGATGCACTTCAATATTCTGGATTGTTCTGGGAGTTCAATCTTTGGCCGAGGGCAACTCATCGAGTGGATGGGGGCGTATGACTGGCGACCGTGTCCAGGCGCTTGCTGGGTGTGGAGGTGGCCAGTATTCACCGAAGCGGATCCTGGTTGGGAGGCCTATGCGAATTCGGACCAAGTTGTAAATTTCTACGGGCGGATGGTCGTCGAAAGTACGCCTCCGTTTGCATATCTGCTCGTGTCGCGGGTAGTGCCGGAGCCGAATGCTAGCGGTTGCGGAGCAGTCGCTATTGAAGAAAGCTCTTGGGGCGCCCTGAAGAGCAGTTATAGGTGATTATGTAAGCAGGATGTGGTTCTGTTTGCTAACAAACGCTTGCAGCCGACAATCGCGTCTGTCACGCTTTGTGCGAGGCGCAC
>CAZLUL010000516.1:0-1575 GCA_964562635.1 uncultured Fibrobacteraceae bacterium
GGGCCGCTGGCAAACGGCGCCACCACGGTGATGTTCGAATCGATTCCGACGTATCCTGACAGTGGCCGTTACTGGCAGATTGTCGATGACTTGAAGGTCAACATTTTCTACACCGCGCCGACGGCCATCCGGGCCATTGCGCGTGACGGAGACAAGTTTCTGGAGAATTCGTCCCGCGATTCGCTGAAGGTGCTCGGCACCGTTGGCGAGCCCATCAGCCCCGATACCTGGAAGTGGTATTTCGAGAAGGTGGGTAAGGGCCAGTGCTGCATTGTCGACACCTGGTGGCAGACCGAGACCGGGGGCATCATGATTTCGCCCCTGCCGGGTGTGACGGCCCTGAAACCCGGTTCAGCGACCATGCCGTTTTTTGGGGTGAAGCCGTTGCTGATGGATCCGGACGGGAAAATCATCGAAGGCAATGGAGTGCAGGGCAATCTGTGCATCGAGCGCACGTGGCCGGGGCAGGCGCGCACCGTCTGGGGCGACCATGGCCGCTTCCAGGAGACCTACTTCAGCCAGTATCCGGGCTACTATTTCACCGGTGATGGTTGTCGGCGTGACGAGGACGGCTACTACTGGATCACTGGTCGCGTCGATGACGTGATCAATGTTTCGGGGCATCGCATGGGCACGGCCGAGGTCGAGTCGGCGCTGGTGGCCCACGAAGCGGTGGCCGAGGCTGCGGTGGTCGGGTTCCCCCACGAGATCAAGGGGCAGGGCATCTTTGCCTACGTGATCTGTGGCGTGGATGCCAACGGCAGCACCAGCGAAGTGATCGGTGCCTTGAAGGAACAGGTGCGGCATGTGATCGGGCCCATCGCGACGCCGGATCAGATCATGGTGGTTGAGGGCCTGCCCAAGACCCGGAGTGGGAAGATCATGCGGCGGATTTTGCGCAAGATTGCCGCTGGCGAGTACACCGGGCTGGGGGATGTATCGACCTTGGCGGATCCTTCGGTGGTTGAGGCCTTGATTGAGGGGCATAAGAAGCTGGGCTAGCTGCACCGTTGGTTGGAGGCGCAGCGCCCCGGGGTTCCTCGGGGCGCCAAAGTCCCGGGAGACAGGCATTGCGACAAACCCCAACTGCGGCTACGCTCTGATTCAAGAGGCTCGCATCTGTGGTAGGCACACTCTCTGCACTGTTGGCTGTTTTGTTTGCAAAACTGATGACAAGGAGTCTGAAAATGTCGAAAATTCTGAGCGTGATCGCCCTGTCCCTCATGCTGGTTCTGTTTGTGGCCGGTTGTGGCGGCGATACTGCCGATACTGCCGAAAAGGTCGAAGATGCTGCCCAGGCCGAACATGCCGAGCATCCGACCGGTGACAAGGCTGCGGAGCATCCGACCGCGGAACATCCGGCAGCTGATGCCGATACGTCCGAAGCCAAGGCGGACCATCCCAAATAGTTGGGTTGTGCCTCCGAGATTGTGTTTTTCTTCTCCCCTTGCTGGTTTCTCCAGCAAGGGGAGATTTTCTAATACCCGTACACTAGTTCATGCTTTGAATTCCTCTCCAATGCCCTCGTTTCAACAGCCCGGTCATAGTACTGAGCCCACCGCGGCGGCAATTCAG
>CAZLUL010000517.1:0-1573 GCA_964562635.1 uncultured Fibrobacteraceae bacterium
CCCCTGTTACCGCCGTGAGAGGGCAGCGTCCTAGGCCACTAGACGAAGGGGCCACAATATGTCCGGATCGCATTGCCGCCGATCCTCAACCCGAATCTACCAGAATTCGGGAATTGTAGCAAGTTGGTTGCCCGGGAAGGATTCGAACCCTCATCGACTGAGCCAGAGTCAGTTGTCCTACCATTGAACGACCGGGCAATCGATGGCGAAATATATACGGGTCAGCGCACGGGCGCAAGTTCAGGATGCCCTTCTATTTCCAAAAAAAATGCGCTGGCCACCGCTCAGGCCGTCAAATCGACGTTTCGGTGTCCATTCCAGGCCCTTCAAAGGCTCGATAGCGGTCCAATTCCCCCTTCACCAACCGGTGCAGGGCTTCCGGCGATTCCAGGCCGCTTTCGGACACATTCCAGGCCGCGGGCACCAGCACAAACGGCTCATTCTGCCGCCCGCCCATGCCCCCATGGCTGCTGGTTTGTTCTTCCAGCACCACGATCCGTTGCCGGTCCTCCAACCAGGCCCCGTTGATGATCAAATCCCCGCTGTCGGCATAGCCCACCAACTGGGCCAACTCGGCCGCAGATCGCTCCTTATTCCGGCAATTCGCCAGGGGGTCGGTGGTCTTGCCCATCTCACCGGTGATCAGGTTGCGGATGCCGTCGTCGCATATCGCCACCGCGTCACCAAAGCGTCGACTGGCGGCCACAAATCCGATGCCGGGGTGGCGGGCGAGCGCCTCGATCAGCCCCGGGTAAAGCGAAACGATGTCCTCCAGATGCAGCGACTCTTCAGGACCGGTGAAATAGATATGGGCCAGACTGCCCGAGACACACACCACCACTTCGTCCTGATCACCGACACTGATCCCTCCAGTCTCGCCTTCGGCCATCCGGGCCAGGGCCCGGCGGCTGCGATTGGCCAACCAGCCCAGTTGTTGCTCGCCCACTTCTTCCATCTCGGCCAGCAGCGACACCGCATAGCCGGTACCCGGATCAAAAACCCGCGCCGGTATGGACGAATCGCCCTGCACTTCGGCCAATATTCGGCTGAGGGCCTGTTCGATGGTTTCGTCGTACAGCAACCGGAACGGCATGCTCGGCGTCTGGCCGTGATCCGACAAAAGCATGATTTCGTAGCGGATGGGCGACTGCTGGCGGGCCCGCCGCACCAGGGTCCGCAGGCGGCGGTCAAAGGACGACAAGGTGATCTGGGCTTCGTACGTATCGGGGCCAGAATGATGGGCCACTTCATCGTAGCCGACAAAATTCGAGTAGATCACCGGCACGCCCCGCACCATGTCCTGCTTGAGCCAGAAGAAGCTCAGATCGCGCAGAAAGGCGTTGGCGATCGAGCGTTGTCCCAGGCGCCGGAAGCTGAATTTCAAGCGCGGACGGTCGGCATCAAAACGGCCCACAATGGACAGTGCGATACCGGCCAGAAAGTCCCAGATACCGTTGAGCACCGCCTTGGTCAAAGCGTTTGGGCTGAGAAAAAAGAGGTTAAAATCGGCCCGTTCGCCCAGGCGCTGCGCCGTCGATTCTTCGCCGAGCGCGCTGACGGTCATCAGGCGTTT
>CAZLUL010000518.1:0-1566 GCA_964562635.1 uncultured Fibrobacteraceae bacterium
ACGCCTTTAACCTCTTCACCAAATTCTTCGTTCGGCACACCGATCACGGCTGCATCCATGACGTCCGGGTGAGTAACCAGAATGTTTTCCGTTTCCTGGGGATAGATATTGACTCCGCCTGAAATGATCATGTTTGTCTTGCGATCGGTCAGGTAGAGATAGCCTTCTTCATCAAGATACCCCACGTCGTTGACAGTGCTCCATTCCTGGGGAGAACGGGAGTCTTTGGTTTTCTCCGGATCATTGTGGTATTCAAAGGAAGGCCCTTCTGCAAAATAGATGGTTCCCATCTCTCCGGCAGGAAGCTCATTAAAGACGTCGTCCAGGATTTTAACCGCCCCGACCACGGCCTTTCCCACCGATCCCTTGTGAGCCAGCCAGTCCTCAGATGTGATAAATGTCCGAGGGCCGGTTTCAGTTCCGCCGTAGTATTCAAACAGCACCGGTCCCCACCAGTCGATCATCTGCTCCTTTACCGGGATGGGAATCGGCGCAGCCGCATGAATGGCGATGTTCTGTGAGGAGACGTCGCACTTAAGTCGTTCCTCATCCGGGAGTTTGAGCATCCTGATGAACATGGTCGGCACCCACTGGCTGACGGTGATTTTATATTTTTCGATCAGGTGAATGGCATTGAGGGGGTCAAACTTTTCCATAACCACTACCGTACCGCCGCCAAGAAAGGTCAGCATCACGAATCCCAGAGGGGCAGTGTGATAGAGCGGTGCGGGCGATAAGTAAACAGCGTCCTCATTCAGGCCGAACAGGGCCATCATCATGACCCACTCCGGCGGAAGTTCGCCATATGGCGTTTCTTTCCAGTCTCTCTTTACCCCCTTGGGCCGGCCTGTTGTGCCCGAAGAATAGAGCATGGGAAAACCCAAAACTTCCTTGGCAATGGGTTGGGTGGACTGGGCTTCCAGTGTCTCCTCCAGGCACTCATATCCGTCAATGACCCCGTTGCACATGTACCGGGCTAGTAATTCAGGCGTGTCCGCCGATACGCTGCCGGCCACACCGGCCATTGCCATCGAGGTAAAGAACACTTTGGCCCCGCAGTCATTGATGATGAACTCGAGTTCGTCCTGCTTTAGATGGGTACTGATGGGGGTGAAGAAAATCCCGGATCTTGAGGCCGCAATACAGATTTCCAGAAACTGAGGGCTGTTTTCCATGAGCAGGGCAATATTGTCTCCGGGTTTGAGTCCCAGGGACTGCAGAAGTTGTGCGCCCTGGTTGGCTCGGTGTTCAAGTTCCATAGCTGTGACGACCTGCCCGCTGGCCGCCATGATAATAGCGGGTTTGTCTGGATCTTCCATCACCCTTTGTCTGTAGATATTTTCTTCCATGATTGCTACCTCACTGGGTTGGTTTATAGCCATGATTGGCTGTTTCTCCAGAGATAGAAGACAGCAGCACCCGTTATCCGTGGGGTGGGGGGCTTTTTGTATGTCACAGGGTTCCTCAAGTACCTCTGCAAGCCCTTGTTACGGCAAGTCAGCCAATTCCTCCCTCACCTTATCCGGCTCGATCATCGTCCCGAGCCGCTCGAAGATTCCCCCTGAG
>CAZLUL010000519.1:0-1556 GCA_964562635.1 uncultured Fibrobacteraceae bacterium
ATCAAAGCCTCAGCGGAGCAACTGGTGGCGCCAGGCAATACGCCTAGGGGCGCGGCACCGAACCACAACTAGAAGGTGCCGAGCGACCGGCAAAGCGGTCCTGGATCCAGCGGGTCAATACCGGTTCAACCACACTGGGCGCCTCATAGGGCACCCGGTGACCGGTATCAAACCACTTGAGGTAGATTTTTTGCCCGCGAGCACAGGTCTCCTCTACCCAGGGAATCAGCGCGGCGGAGGGAATCTGGGGATCGTTGCGACCGTGGATCATGAGTATTGGCGAAGCCCCTACGCGCAGTCCTGGCGTCGCATCCTTGAGTGGGTCATAGCGATCGGAGGTCGTCGGCAGAGGAGCCCCCTCCACGAACAAGTAATCCGCATCAAGTGAACCGTATGTGGACACCAATTGGTCGACACAGATCGAGTTCATTGCCTGCGCAGCCTGGATGCCAGCGGGAGTAAACCATCTCGACAACGGCACCTCTTCACTTCCGTAGGCCGCGTTTTGCGCCAGTGCCACCATCACCAGGTAACCTTTGTAGGGCGACGTCTTGATATACTGCAGCATTTTGCCAGCACTATCGACAACACCGGTGCCACTGCCAATGGTACCGACGACATTCAACTCGGGCGCATAACTGGCAGCCAATTCATTGGCAAAAATCACCGCATGACCGCCCTGGGAGTGACCAAACAAAATCGCGTCGGCTCCGCCCTGGGCAAAATCCCGCGCCGCTCTCACCGAATCCAGCACGCTGCGCCCCTCGGTGGGACCGACCAGGTAATGGTGCAGGCCCTCGGTACCTAGACCCTGGTAGTCAGTTGCCGCTACCACAAAACCTTTGTCGAGGAATTCTCGCAATAGTGGAATGGTCTCGCTCGGGTTAGAGCGCCGGGTGGGTGCGCAAGAGTCGGCCAAACCGGTAGTGCCATGAGCAAAGGCCAGCACCGGGTAACCGCCGGCGGGCCTGGGGTGTTTTCGTGGATCGGGTTTGGCAATCCAACCCGATACCGTGGTTGCAGCGCCCAAATTGGTGCGCGAGCGGTAGCGCACTTCCCAGATGCGATGTTTACCCAGGGATGCGATTTCCTTGCTCCAGGTGACAGCGCCATCACCACTGCCGGCAGTTTCAGGATTGACCCTGACCGCCACGGTATCGGTAGCCTGTGCGACCGCTTCGCCACTGACGGATAGCTGGAACTGCAATTGCTCCGAGGTACTGACTTCCGGCGCCACAAAACTCGGCTGCAGGGATTGGGCATTCTTGAGCGCAGTGGGCTGGCCATTGGTCTGGCGCCATTCGTAGCTCAAGGCTGCGCCCCCGCTATTGGTAACCGCGCCCCTCAACACCACCTCAGTGCCCTCGGTGACCGTCTGGTCGCTTCCGGAATCAACTCGCACTGTCGACAGCGGCTCAAACTTCGCGACCAATACCATGGTCTGGCCCCAGAACTGCTGCACACTACTGGCGGGCACATTAAATTCACAGCGTTCATCAGTGCTATCGCAACCCTGCCAACCGTCAAAGCGCCAGCCAGACCTGGGTTTCGCGGTA
>CAZLUL010000520.1:0-1547 GCA_964562635.1 uncultured Fibrobacteraceae bacterium
TGCCATGTTCAGCCGCGCGGTAGAGATCGGGTGCGGTCATGCGGGCCCGAAGATAAGCCTTCCGCTCTCCACTCGAAATTTCGGTACGAAGATCCTCAATTGCCAGGCGCATCCAGAGGTTCTCTATCTGCGGCCGGTGCATCCCTTCGGGAAGCAAGGCTTTGTGACAGGGGTAGGGAAAGCTTCCCACTGTCGACTCGCCAGGCACCCGGTCGGCTTCCAATTCAACCGGAAAAGCGGTGGTCAGAAGGTCTGCAATTTTGAGCGACAACCCCCAGCGCACCGGAAGGATCGAAGGCCCGAGCGACAGAGAGCCCCGCAGGCGGTCTGGCGCGAGGGCGAGGTGGGCAGACCCGGTTTTCTCGAGCACGGCCTGGGCACCGCGCGCCGTATCTGCCACTGCCGACAATTTCAGATAAAGCGACTCAAGTAGAAAAAGTCCGGTGGTATCGCCGGCGAAAAAGAACTGATTGCCGGCGTGATCCAAAGCGGTCAGGACTTCATGGCGAAGAGCGCTGGCCGCCCGTGAGTCTGCTTGGGCCGTAGTCAGATCACTGAGGAACGCCCCGCCCAAAAGAGCCGCTATTTCGTAAAAACCGAGAGGGAGCGGTTCAAGTGGTAGCCAATAGAAATCGTAGTAGGCCAGCGGGAAGAGCTGATTTTCGGCAGGAAGCTGATCGCCTACGTGCCGGCCAACCGGGTAGCAAGACGTTTGGTGTTCACATTTGAAGCATGCGTGGAGATCACCGACCGCATTGGTCGGGCCAGAGTCTGAGCCAGCGGGCGAAGTGCCTGCAAGCGGCTCCGCGCTCACGATCCTGGGACCGAGATCCCGATAAAGCTCCGATCCGCGTCGCAACTGCACGCCTTCGGCGAGCCCATCCATCTTCCGCAAAGAAAGGGTGTAAAAAACGGGCGGCCGCTTCTTATCGGAACAACAAGCGCTGCAGTAAAGGAAACGGCTCAGAGTCCTCTCGTAGGAAGGCAGACCACTTGTGCGGAGCAGCACCTCGTCACGGCAGGTCCCCATGACACCAAGACAGGTCGGACAAAGGGGGGTGACATAGGCTCCGGTCTTCCGACACCAGGCCAAAGGGGAGTGCCGCGGCACATCTCCATCGCCGCACTCGGCAGGAATCGCCCTCTCTTCCGGGCGCGAAACGTACTTTGATTCGATTTTTTGATGCCTGCGAAATCCTTGGCGCCAGATCCGCTCCACTTGGAGGTTGTTGATCGGTGCGCGCACGCCACTGGTTCTCGATCCGGGGTACTCATTCTGCTCCATCAGAATCGTGAGATGAGGCACGAGAACCCGGCCGTCAACCTCAAGACAGGCCAGATAGGCCTGCAGTGGATGCGTAGTGGAGGAGAAGCGGCTGAACGGATCAAGGGATTCCTGGTCGTTTGCTTCTTGCCCGGGACGCTGCAGCAGCCGAATGGGGTCTGGAAATGTCATTCCGTCTGGCATTTGGTTCCTGGGAGGATACCCTGATTGGCGAGTTCCCCAAACAGGTGAACCAGCCTCGCCCGCCGTTATGCGCGAGGAG
>CAZLUL010000521.1:0-1539 GCA_964562635.1 uncultured Fibrobacteraceae bacterium
TTTCCAGAAACCGGCGGCGGCCCAGTTCTCCACCGCGAAGCTGGCCCCTTAGCAGCGGTTCCACGTAGGATGTCGTCACATCAACGTCCACCACGTCCACACCCCGCGAGGCGAGGGTCTTGGCCAGCGCCCCGTCATGGGCCTGCACCCGCAGGGCCAACTGGCGTCCCGTTTCAGCGGAAGACGTATCAATCAGTTCCGATTGGCCCGACTCCGCATCGACCCAGCGCACCAACCCCACATCCGGCATGGTCGTTTCGCGGGGATCGCGCACCCGCACCGCGACCACGTCGTGCCGCCGTCCAAGCACCGACAGGCTCGTCGTAAAATCGCCGGCCCAAAAATCCGAAACCAGAAAAACAGTCGCCTTGCGTTTGAGCACCGAGCCGAGCAGGCGCAACGGTTCGTTGATGTCCGTGCCATGGCCTTCGGGCGTAAAAGTGAGCAGTTCGCGGATCAGGCGCAGCACGTGGCTTTTGCCCTTGGCCGGCGGAATGTATTTTTCGACCCGGTCACTGAACAGCACCAGGCCCACCTTGTCCTTGTTGGCGATGGCCGAAAAAGCCAGCACGCCACACAACTCGGCGGCCACTTCGACCTTGGTGCGCTCGCCGGAACCGAACCAACCGCTGCGGCTCATGTCCACCACCAGCATCACGGTCAGTTCGCGTTCTTCTTCGAACAGCTTCACGAAAGGATCACCGGTGCGCGCGGTCACGTTCCAGTCGATGGAGCGGATATCATCGCCGGCCACGTACTCGCGCACCTCGCGAAATTCCATGCCGGTGCCCTTGAAGACCGAGTGGTATTCACCGGAGAAGACTTCTTCCACCAAACGGCGCGTCCTGATCTCGATGCGGCGCACCGAGGCCAGGATTTCCGGGGAGATGGCCGTTGTGGTTCGTTTGAGCACCATGATTTCTAGGGCACTTCAATGTTGTCCAGCAGGGCCGACACGATGTCGTCGCTGCTGAGGTTTTCGGCTTCGGCCTCGTAGGTCACCAGGATGCGGTGGCGCAGGACATCGTGGCCCACGGCCTTGATATCTTCTGGAATCACGAAGGCCCGCCCCTTGAGCAGCGCCCGCGCCCGTGACAATTGGGTCAAGGCCAGGGTCGCCCGCGGCGAAGCCCCCCAGGCGATCAGCGGCCCCAGGTCCAGGCCGGCTTCTTCGGGATCACGCGAGGCAAAAACGATATCCAGGATGTAACTCTTGATCTTGTCGTCCACAAAGACGGTGCCCACGGCAGCGCGCATCTCCGAAATGGTGCGGGCGTCGATCACCTTGTTCACTTCGGGCACGGCGCGGCCAGCCATGCGGTCGAGGATCAGGCGTTCGTCAGCCTTGGTCGGATAACTAATGCGCAGCTTCATCAGGAAACGGTCAACCTGAGCTTCAGGCAGCGGGTAGGTGCCCTCCTGCTCGATCGGGTTCTGGGTCGCCAAAACGAGAAACGGGTCGGCCATGGGAAAGGTTTCGCCCCCGATGGTGACCTGGCGTTCCTGCATGGCTTCCAGCAGGGCTGCCTGCACCTTGGC
>CAZLUL010000522.1:0-1536 GCA_964562635.1 uncultured Fibrobacteraceae bacterium
GAGTCATTCACGGACGCCGACGGCCTTGGTGGCCTGGCTCGAGGGATTTACTACTACGAAGTTTTTGCAGCCGACTCCGAGGGACTCTTCAGCCCCCGGGCCGATGCCAATGACAGGGCCACCAGTTATCTGCTGGGGGACTTTAATGATGACGGCGCGATCACGCTCGTCCCGGACATCAACAACTGGCTCGCGCTTTGTTATGGCACGGTCGATGACGGGAATGATATCCCGTTAAACGGCTACTTGAACGAATGTGACGTGGGGCCCACCGACGACAATAGCGGCACCGGCATTCCGCAACCTGACGACGCCATCGGCTTTGACGATCTGATGATCCTTGCCGTCAACTTCGACACGGAGCTCACCAAATCCCCATCCGCCGGCGATGCGTTTGCGAAGTTCTTCTGGACCGAGGTCGAAACCGGCACCTGGTCGCTGGTTCTGGACCAACCGTGCGGGGACCTGAAGGGTTTGAACCTTAATTCGGATCTGCCTGCCGGCTCGGTTGTTTCGCTTTCGGTCGGCGACTTGCTGGCGGGGCAGGACTGCCCGGTTTTCCTGCAGAACATCGACCGCCACGGCCTGGACACCGGTCTGGCCATGATGAGCGACGGTGCTCGCATCCAGGGCGCCGGAGAATTGCTACGCGTGAGAATGGCCGACGGCCAGGTCCCGACCAATGTGACCGTCGATGCGCGCAGTTCGGGCAACGGGGCCATTCCCTGCGAGGTCAAAATCGGCACCGAGATTCCGGATATGCCGACCACGCACCAGGCGTTCCCCAACTATCCGAATCCCTTCAATCCCTCCACCCGGATCGAATTCGAGTTACCGGCCACGGAGCAGGTCCAGCTATCGGTGTTTGGATTGGACGGGCGGAGAATCATCAATCTGGTGGATGGGGTCATGCCCGCCGGCCGCCACGAAGTGACCTGGACCGGTCGCGACGATCGTGGAGAGATAGTCGCCGCGGGCACGTATTTCTATCGCCTCAAAGCGGGGACATACACGAAGACATTCAAGATGACACTTCTGAAATAAGGTTTGGGCTCCTGAAGGGGGATGTTGTGCGAAATCATGAAGGACGGGAGAAAACAACGGCGTTGTTGGTGGGGATCTTTCTTCTGGTGCTCATGGCCGGAGCGGGTCCCGGTCTTGGTTCCGAGGCTCAGCTGACGCCGATTGCGGGGGTCAACGTGTTGGACCTGCGCTGGTGGGACGTGGCGTCGTATGTTTTCGACTCCGCCTACAGCACCTCCTATAACTATGATGCCGCTACGGTCACGCTGACCTACGGCACCGGTGGTGATCCGGTGACTCTCGCGGGGCATCTCTTGGCGGTGAACCTCAAGCCCAACTTCGCCTACCAGATGAAGCTGGAGGGTAAACCGTCGGGTATTTGGGGTGAAGATGGGGACGATGCCGCCAACGAGGTCATCGGTTTCCTCGGCCGCTGGTGGAGGGAGCAGCCCAGCCCCGGAAATGCCACGGATGCGGACTATATCGCCCACCACGAGGATCCGGCCTATATCT
>CAZLUL010000523.1:0-1536 GCA_964562635.1 uncultured Fibrobacteraceae bacterium
ATCGCAACGTTCGTGAAGCGCAACGTGAGATCGACCTCGATATCGCCGAAGGCGCCGACATGGTCATGGTCAAGCCGGCCCTCGCCTACCTCGACATCATCGTCAAGGTGCGCGAGCAGGCGCTGTGCCCGGTGGTCTGCTACAACGTTTCGGGCGAGTACTCGCTGGTGAAGAACGCCGCGGCGGCCGGCCTGGTCGACGAAGCAGCCATCGTGCGCGA
This sequence comes from uncultured Fibrobacteraceae bacterium, assembly GCA_964562635.1. Taxonomy (GTDB): domain Bacteria; phylum Krumholzibacteriota; class Krumholzibacteriia; order LZORAL124-64-63; family LZORAL124-64-63; genus JAGRNP01. The sequence continues at coordinate 221 of CAZLUL010000523.1, forward strand.
GAACCTGCTGGCCATGCGCCGGGCAGGCAGCGACCTGATCATCACTTACCACGGGCGCGACGCGCTGTCGAAGGGCTGGATCCAGACATGAGCAACGCGAGCTGGTGGGAACGTGCAGTGAAGGTGTTGCCCGGTGGCGTGAATTCGCCGGTGCGCGCTTTCAAATCGGTGCCTGGTGATCCCCTGTTTTTCAAGCGGGCCAGTGGCTGCCGCTTCATCGATGAAGACGGCAAGCAATACATCGACTGGTGCCTCAGCTGGGGTCCGATGATCCTCGGCCACGCCGATGTCGATGTGCAGGAAGCGGCCATCGAGGCCATCGGCGAAGGCGCCAGCTTTGGCGCGCCGAGTCGTCGAGAAGTGATGTTGGCCGAGGCCTTCCTGGCCCGGATGCCCCAGTTCGAGCAGGTGCGTTTCGTCAGCTCGGGCACCGAAGCGGTGATGAGCGCGCTGCGCCTGGCCCGGGGCGTCACCGGTCGCGACATCATCGTCAAGTTCGTGGGCTGTTACCACGGCCACACCGACAGCATGCTGGTCGAGGCCGGCAGCGGTCTGGCCACCTTTGGCACGCCCAGCAGTGGTGGCGTGCCCGCCGGCTTCACCGACAGCACCGCGGTGCTGCCTTTGGATGACGTGCCGGCGCTGGAAACCTTCTTCGCCGAGCACGGCGACAAAGTAGCGGCCATTATTGTCGAGCCTTTCCCGGCCAACGCGGGGTTGCTGATCCAGAAGCCCGAGTTCATCCAGGCCTGTCGTGACCTGACCACCAAACACGGCGCGTTGTTGATCTTCGACGAAGTGATCACCGGCTTCCGCGTCGGCCGTTCCGGGGCTGCGCCCGTCTTGGGCGTCATGCCGGACATGGGCACTTACGGCAAGATCATGGGCGGCGGTTTCCCCGTGGGCGCCTATGCGGCCAGTCAGAAAATCATGGACCAGATCAGCCCCAACGGCCCGGTTTATCAAGCCGGCACCCTGAGCGGCAACCCGGTGGCCATGGCCGCGGGCCTGGCCACGCTGAAAAAGACCGGCGCGCCCGGCTTCTACGAAGACCTCGAGCGCAAGGGCGCCAAATTGCAGGCCGGCCTGGAAAAAGCGGCGGCCGACCACGGCATCACCGCCACGGTGGTGCGGCAGGGCTCGTTGATCTGGACCGTTTTCCAGGACGAAGCCCCGCGCAGTTTTGACGCCATCGATGGCTCAAAAATGGAACTTTATGGCCGCCTGCATCGCGGCCTGATCGAACGAGGCGTGTACCTGGCCCCTTCGGGCTGGGAAGTGGGCTTTGTGAGCGCCGCCCACACCGACGACGACAT
>CAZLUL010000524.1:0-1534 GCA_964562635.1 uncultured Fibrobacteraceae bacterium
GGTCGAGCTGATCGCGCTGGACAACGCCGAGATCAAGTACTCCACGGTGCAGAACTGGTATCCCGGCGACAAGGACGGCAAGGGTGGCATATTCAACTTTGTCACCAAGCGCGGCCTGTGCGCGGGCGACCGCTCGAAGATCAGCTGGACCCAGGTCGAGACCGGCTCGGCCGTGACCTGGAAATATCCCAGCTGCATCCTGAAGGGCGACGATTCCATCGGCGAATTCTACTCGGTGGCCCTGACCAACAACCACCAGCAGGCCGATACGGGTACAAAAATGGTGCACCTCGGTCGCAATACCCGCAGCACGATCATCAGCAAGGGCATCAGTGCGGGCCAGGGCGACCAGACTTACCGCGGCCTGGTTAAGATGGGTAAGAAAGCCGTGGGTGCGCGCAACTTCACCCAGTGCGATTCCATGCTCCTGGGCGATCGTTGCGGGGCGCATACCGTGCCCTATATCGAATCGCGCAACGCGACGGCGCGGGTGGAACACGAAGCGACGACCACCAAGATCGGCGATGACCAGATTTTCTACTGCAACCAGCGGGGCATCAGCACCGAAGACGCGATCTCCCTGATCGTGGGCGGCTTCTGCCGCGAAGTCTTCCAGGAGTTGCCGCTGGAGTTTGCTGTCGAGGCGCAAAAGCTGTTGAGCGTGAGCCTCGAAGGCAGTGTTGGCTAACAATCGGTGGGTGGCCGGCTGATCCGGCGCCTTTGACCTGAAAAAATGGACCAAGGAGAACGAACGACATGCTGCGGATCAAAGACCTGCACGCGAGCACGCAAGGCCAGAACATTCTCAAGGGCATCAACCTGGAGATCAAGCCGGGTGAAGTGCACGCCATCATGGGCCCCAACGGCTCGGGCAAAAGCACGCTGGCCCAAGTACTGGCCGGCAACGAGGCCTATGAGGTCCAGTCCGGTTCGGTGACCTACAAGGACCAGGATCTGCTGGAATTGGCGGCGGACGAGCGCGCCCTCGAGGGCATCTTCCTGGCCTTCCAGTATCCGGTCGAAATTCCTGGCTTCAGCAACGAGAAATTCCTGCGCACGGCGATCAACGCCCAACGCCGGCACCGGGGTGAAGCCGTGCTGGATGCCTTTGATTTCAGCACCATGGCCAAGGACAAAATGACCCTGATGGAACTGGATCCGGAGCTGCTGAGCCGCTCGCTGAACGTCGGGTTTTCCGGCGGCGAGAAAAAGCGCAACGAGTGTTTCCAGATGGCGATGCTTGAGCCGAGCCTGGCCATTCTCGATGAGACCGATTCGGGGCTGGATATCGACGCTCTGCGCATCGTCTCCAAGGGCGTCAACGCCCTGCGGCGCGAAGACCGCTCCGTTCTGCTGATCACCCACTACCAGCGCCTGCTGGAATACATCGTGCCCGATCATGTGCATGTGTTGGCCGATGGGCGCATCGCGCGCTCCGGGGGCAAGGAGCTGGCCATTGAGCTGGAGAAGACCGGTTACGGTTGGTTGGAAGATGAAGCGCCCGAAAGTATCAGGAGCGGGGAGGTCGCCCGGT
>CAZLUL010000525.1:0-1528 GCA_964562635.1 uncultured Fibrobacteraceae bacterium
GCCGAGCGCATCGTCGACCAGCCGCCGGGCCGCCGCCCGCGCCCGCGCGCCTTCGTCGCGGCTCACCTCGGGATAGCCGGCGCCGGCTATCTCGCGCGCGTCCCTGTCCTCCCGGCGGAGGTAGACCGTCTGGGTCGGGAAAGCGAACTCGACACCCGTCTCGTGCGCCAATCGGAGGATGTCGACCGCCAGCCGGTGGCGCTCGCGCAGCTCCGTGGCCCAGTCCGGGGTGACGAAGAAGACGTACAGCATGATCTCCAGGCTGGAGGCGCCGAACTCGTTGAAGTAGACGTGGTAGTAATCCTTGCGTGTGTACGGGTGGCGCTTGATGAGCTCGCGGATGCCGTCGCAGAAGGCGTCGACCATCTCCGGCGGGGTATCGTAGGTGATCCCGAGCCGCGTGCTCCAGCGCCGGTAGCTCCTGGCCCCGAGGTTATCCACCGACGCCTTGATGAGGTTGGAGTTGGGCAGCGTGATGAGCGAGTTGTAGAAGGTTCGGATCCGGGTCGATCGAAAGCCCATCTCCTCGACTGTGCCCTCGACATCGCCGGCGACGATCCAGTCGCCCACCTGGAACGGACGATCGAGCAGGACCGTGAACGAGCCAAAGAGGTTTGACACCGTGTCCTGAGCGGCGAGCGCAAACGCCAACCCGCCCAGGCCGAGACCGGCCAGCAGCCCCGCGACCTCGATTCCGACGCTGCCGGCGACGGTGACCAGGCCGATGGCCACGACCAGCACCTTGAGGCTCTTGCGGATCAGCGGAACCAGGAGATCGTCGAACCGGCTCTCGGTCTGTTCCGTCCGTCGCTCGGCCACCGCGCCGGCGACGTCGATGAGACGGTACGCCATGACGATGACCGCGACCACCAACACCACGACTATGCCCTCGACATAGATCTTGAAGACCACGGTGGGCAGCCCCAGCCACAGCGCTCCTATGCCCCATAGAACCACCATCAGCAGCACCGACGCCGGGCGAATGGTGGCGGTCAGCAGCTTCTTGTCGATCTCGTGGAAGCGGCGGGCGATGGCGCGCTCCATCACCGTCGCGGCGACTGCGCTGAAGATCCGGGAGACGATGACACCGATGAGGATCACCGCAAGCACGCCGATCCACTGCCAGCCCTCGAGCAGGATCACCCGCGTGCGGAGCGCATCCGGGACCATGCTGCGCACCCACATGGCCGGGGTCACGATGTCGCGCGCCTCCTCGACCCCGGCGACGATCTCGCGATCCGAGATCTCGTCATGGATCCGCCACAGCGCGGCGACCGTGTCGGGGCTGAACAGCCAGCGGCGGCCTTCGCCACGCGAGATCTCCACCGATCCCGAGTCGTACCGCTCGAAGATCCACGGGCCGCCCTCCGGGTCGTCCGGTATGGTCTTGAGGTCGACCAGCCGGGTCCGGTCGAGCACCCGTTTGAGCAGGCCGGCGAGCTCGCGGCCCTGAAGCGAACGCACCGCCGGCGACAGCGCCGAGAGATCGAGACAGGTCGCGGCCTTGTCGCGGTCGGGACCGCTGTCG
>CAZLUL010000526.1:0-1523 GCA_964562635.1 uncultured Fibrobacteraceae bacterium
GTCATGCTGGGGTATCAGGCATAAATCAAAAAGATATCGAAAACCGGTTGGCGGTGACATGCATATTATTTTCTTCGAGCCGTGTGGAATGCTCATCCTTATTGCGGTCGCATGCGTATGACTTCCTGTTCCGATGACAATGTCAGGGCCTTTCGATGGCTTTTTAGACTGCCTGAGCAGGGATATGATTGCCAATGTCCAATTCTTAAGGTCTGATTTTAAATCACAATTGACACCCATGTATTCGATGTCGACGGGGGTGAGATCAGATATTGACCGGATGATTGCTTCCGTCTGTTTGACATGTCCCGGCCGGTTGTCCGTAACTGCTAAAATTTTAAGAGATTTCAAAAAACCACCCTATGTTGATTGGCGAGGCCAAGGAGAGCTAACCTTTGTTTTCCATCTTCGATGTACCCAAAACCACTGGTCGGGGTACCGCCTAACGGCTTTTTCAATCGCTATATTGTATCGTTGCGTATTAATTTCGATATCTTTCCGAGGATCTCCCGTTCGAACAAACGGGATTTCCGGACCAGAAAGAAACTTGAATCTCCCATCTTCCCTTACCAAAAAGGCGGGGATAACTGGCGCGCCGGTTTGCCTGGCAATGATGGCAAGTCCTTTGCTGGCGAAGGCCGGGCGTTCAAAAAAGTCGATTACAACGCCATTGCGGGGGTCAGAATTTTGATCGATCAAAAGCCCGACAATCTCATTCTTTCTCAGTGCTGTGATGATTTTTCGCAAAGCGTCTTTTGCCGGTATGAGATTCGATCCCAATCGGGATCTCATGTTGATGACAAAACGATCCATCGGTTTGAAATCAAGTGGTCGATATACTGCATGACTTTTTATGCCTTCAAGAAAAACCACATAAGGCATCAATTCCCAATTCCCCAAGTGTCCGGTAAGAATCAGTGCACCCTTTTTCTTGCTAAGCGCTTCTTTCATGAAGCTGATATCGCTTCGATCGATAAAAACGTCTATGTCTTCAATTTTTTGCGACATCGCCCAACATATTTCAAATATTGTTTGGCTAAAACTTGTGAATACTTTTTTAGCCAAAATTTCAGTTTCGGCATGATTTTTTTCTGATTGGTATGCTTTTCTCAGATTGTTGATCGTTATGTCCCTGTGTCTTTTATCAAAAAAGAACCAAAACCGTCCTAAAAGAAGTGCAAGAGGAGCATGATACTTTTTTGGAATAGACCCAATGGTCGTACAAAATACCTTCAATGCCGATTCTATTATCTCATTGGAATGTTTCATCAGGTCCTATGGATATTAATAACTATCTAAAAAGATTAAAATATTTGTATACTGGCGTTGTCGGTAAGAAATATAGAAAAATCAAACGGAAAATGCTTACTTGATACTATCCAATAATTTTACCACTTGGAGGGTGCTACATCAAGATCTGAGTCACTTTTAGTTAGTGCCTATCCAGAAACGGTTATTTTGCCCGATGTCTGCGTTATGCTCAAAATTTTATCCTCGGAATATCAACTATATGCCTGCGGTAA
>CAZLUL010000527.1:0-1515 GCA_964562635.1 uncultured Fibrobacteraceae bacterium
TGTGCATCATCGCCTCCCTAGTGCTGCCCGCGCCAGTCGGGGTGCTCGTACATGATCGGCATCCGGTTCGCAATCCACCGGAAAACCACCACCGCGAAGGTAATGAACGCCACCGTCACCCAGACCTCCATCCACGACGGTACGTACCGCTGGCTGGCAGGCAGTTGGTAGTTGAATACGATAAAGGTGGCATTGAAACGGTTGAGAACGATACCCAGCACCGTGATCACCGCTGCCGTTCTCACCAGCACCAGCTTTCGTTCGCGGTAACCGACCGCGAACAGCAAACACGGCACAAGAAAAAAACCGATGACCTCGAACAGGTACCACGCGCCCCAACCGGAGGCCAGGTAATGCCACTCGTCCTCGAGGGCCAGGGCGACGATCTTGATGGCCAGGTAGATACCGAGGGTGACCGAAGCCCCCTTGGCCAGACCGAAGTTGATGTTCTCGAAGTGTTGGCGCGAAATGTCGACCTGGTGGTGATAGGCGCGGTGGGAAAACATGCCCTCAACGATGACCATCGCCATACCCGCCGCAACTGCAGACACGAAGTAATGCACCGGGATGTGCGGTGAGTACCAGAGGGGGTGGAGCTTCGTCGGAACCGACATGAACATCGCCCCCAGTGTCGACTGGTGCATGGTCGAGAGGATCAACCCGAAGATGGTGAGCGCGAGCGTCATGCTGCCGACCACTTTTCGCCACCGTTTGAGGCCGAGCCATTCCAATGCCGCCGGAGTCGACTCAATGAAGAGCACGGTGAGGTAGAGAGAGACGCAGAGCGCGACCTCGAAGAGCGGGGAGGTCGGCCCGGCCGATTTGGTGAACGCATACGGCAGCCGCCACGGGCGGCCGAGATCGGCAAGCAAACCAAGGACGACCAGCAAGTAACCAAGAAAGCCCGTCAGGAGTGCGGCGCGGACAACCGGCTTGTACTCTTTCATCCCGAAGACGTAGACCGCGGTTGAAATGACGAACCCACCGGCGGCAAGAGCTACCCCGCTCATCACATCGAAACCGATCCAGATGCCCCACGGGTAGTTGTTGGAGAGGTTCGTGGTTGCCTCGAGCCCCTGGGTGAACCGGATTCCCAGGATCACCGCGCCGCCGGCGAGAATGATGCTCGTGATGATGTTGAACGGAGTCAGGAACCCCGGTTTCTCGGCCGGCAACGGGCTGGTATCAAAGGTTGCGTCGGTCATGAGTCAGCCACCTCCCCGGCCTCCGCGAGCGCTTTCTTCACCGCCGCGGCCACCGCCCGCTCCTTGTCCTTGGTAGCCCTTTCCGCCGCTGCGGCGAGCTTTTTCTGCGTCTCTTCACCGGCCGCCTCCAGCGTTTGGGCAACCGCCTCTTCCCGTTCACGCTTCGCTATCTCTTCTTGACGCTTGCTGAATGCTTTCATGCCAAGCAGAAGGCCCGGGTAGATCGTGAGCACCAACGGCACCACACCCAGATAGCTCGTGGCGATGGATGGCAGCGGCTCCGAGGTGAGTCCCTCTTCGAGCCCGAGCT
>CAZLUL010000528.1:0-1499 GCA_964562635.1 uncultured Fibrobacteraceae bacterium
CCTCCCTGGAAAAGGGTTCACAGGCCAGTTACGGCCGTGGTGTCATGTATATGGGTGAAGGCGGAACGATTCCGTTTATGGCCATGCTGGGCGACTTCTTCCCGGAGGCACAGTTTATGATCACCGGTGTGCTGGGGCCAAAATCCAACGCGCACGGGCCGAATGAGTTTTTGCATATACCATTTGCCCGCAAACTCACGACCTGTGTCTCGCAGGTGATTGTGGATCACTGCCAGCGCTAAGCACTTTATTAATGACACGATTCCCGGAACCGGACTCCCCGGGTTCCGTTCCGGGTGTTTCGCTTCTCTAGTTTTCTGTTGAATCCATATCGGCCTGCAGAACGTGTTCGAGATCTTCCAGGTTCTGGCGGATGCGCAGACCGTACTCGTGATCATCCCCCCATACTTCCGAGAGTTTGTGCATACCTGCAGTATCATGTTTATCGAACCTCGCGACCATGAGTTTTGCACGTTCTTCCCTGGTACCCAGTAATTTGAGTGCCTCTTCGCCCATCGCCAGTGCCGATCCAAAGGTTTCACGGGCGATGAAATCTGCACCCGCGTGGATTAGCTCGTAAGCATGCGTGCGGTCATAGGCACGAACCAGGATTTTTAATCCGGGGAAATGCATCCGGACACTGTGGATCATACTGACCACCTTGTCCCGCTCGTCAATTGCAATGACCAACAGACGCGCGTTTTCAGCACCGGCTGATTTCAATAACTCAACATTGGCAGCATCACCGTAGAACACTTTACTGCCATAGCGACCCGTGAGCTCAATCTGACCGGCATCATGATCCAGCAGTGTCGATTCAAATCCACTGGCCTTGAGTAGACGGGAAACAACCTGTCCGAAACGCCCAAACCCCGCAATAATTACCGGATTGCCATCATCATCAATCTCATCATCCTGACGCTCGTCGCAAGTACTGACAAGTCGAGGCTGGATCACTTTTTCAAAGGCAATAATCACAATAGGTGTCAACACCATGGAAAGCACAACCACCAGGATCAACTGATTGGCGATTTCAAAACTCAACGCGTGACTTTGCAAGGCAAATGAGACCAGCAAAAAGGCAAACTCGCCACCCTGGGCGAGTGTGAAACTGAACATCAGGTTATCTGCCAGCTGCAACTTGAACACACGGCCTAATACGAACAATATGACGAATTTGAGGACCATCAAGCCCACCACCAGGCCGACGATCCGGATCGGTTCTTCGAGCATCATTTGCAAATCGATACTTGCACCCACAGCAATAAAGAACAGACCCAGCAATAGTCCCTTGAAAGGTTCAATACTGACTTCGAGCTCATGCCGGAATTCACTATCTGCCATTACCACCCCGGCTACAAAAGTGCCCAGGGCCGGCGACAGGCCTACCGCACCCATTGCCAGCGTAATGACTACGATCACCAAAAGTGCCGTTGCAATGAAGATCTCACCGCTTCGGGTTTTTGCAATGTATCGAAAAACCGGCCGGGTCAAAAACC
>CAZLUL010000529.1:0-1498 GCA_964562635.1 uncultured Fibrobacteraceae bacterium
CTGCCGGGGCCGTCCCCTCGCTTTCATTATGCTCGTATCCTCTCGAAGGGGCGCCGATTTGTGGCTCGAAGTCGAATGTCGTGGATGTATTTCTCTCAATTTTGGGCTCGCCGCTTGCGGACATATTGCCAAGTTGAAATCGCCTTTCATCGCTCCTGAACCCATGCTTTCTGAGCCCGCAGCTGTCCAGGACCGTCCGTTTTTCAAAGAAGGTCACCTGCTGCCACGAGGGTGGCTCCCTCTGGGTGTCGCTCTCGGCGTGAGCATCTCGGCGCTGGTTGGCCTGCTACACAATGGATTGAAAGCCCTCCAACTGCACCAGGGGTAAAGCAGCGAGCTGTCAGCTCGACAGCGACTCCTGGCCGAATCGCTCGCACCGATCGCAGCAGAAATCGAAACGGCCGTGAGGCGTCACCATTTCCGGGGGCGACGGAATTCGCGGGGCCGGCCTACATTGCCTGTTCCGAGGGAAGCACCATCATGCGCGGAATCGAAACATGTGGTGGCTGCTCGAGCATGAATCGAACACAGCGGGCGATATCCGCCGGTTCAAGTGGCTGTTCCATACCCAGCATGTCCCGGGGATGAATCTCGAAGTGGTCCTGGAGCTCGGTATTGACCAAACCGGGTTCAATACACCCGACCCGTACACCGCTGCCGGCCACCTCCATTCGCAGGGCTTCCGTGAGTGCCTCGATGGCGAATTTGCTGCCCGCATAAACGCCTGCCGTCGGCCGCACCTTGGTACCGAGAATCGAGGATGTCGTGATGAGGTATCCGCTCCCCTGGGCCTTAAAAAATTTGAGAACGGTGTAGGCCATTCGGGTGGCGGCCTCGAAATTGATCCGGGCGTTGTTGCACAGGCGGTCCACGTCAGTCGTTTCAATGGATGCCGTGTCCATGATCCCGGCGTTATTGAATACCGCGTCGAGAGACCCGAAGTGTTCGATCGCGGAATCGATGAGCCGCTGTGGCAGCGTCGGCTCGGCCAGATCACCCGCGACTGAAACCACACTATCGAGATCGTTGGCCAACTCCTCCAGACGGTCGGCCCGTCTTGCGGTAATGACCAGCCTCATCCCGGCCGCGGCCAGATCTTTTGCGACGCCCCTGCCGATGCCACTGGACGCGCCGGTAATGATGGCAACCTGTCCTTCAAGATTCATTTCTGACTCCATTCCCGTCGTCATTTCAAAGGTGAATTCTCTGGGATCCCGCCGATAAGTCGTGCGCAGCGCGTCATGATCATCTCATCGGCGGGCTCGATGCACAATTCGGCTCCTGGGAGCCATCGGTCGGATGATTCACGAAGGATTTTGAGGCATTCTCATTCTTCTCGGACGAAAACGTCATGTCTCTCGATGCTCGATCTGGTGGTTCGTTGTTCTTGCTGAATGAGCTGAATGCTGAGAGGCGTCGTCGCGAAAAAGATACGGTGTCGCAGGCTTGTGCAGAATTTCACATTCGGCTATTATGGCCTCTAGATTTTTGAAGGGAG
>CAZLUL010000530.1:0-1498 GCA_964562635.1 uncultured Fibrobacteraceae bacterium
GAACCCCGTTGCTCTTTGAGTGACGGGGTTTTTTTTGGCTCATGAAGGGGATGGGGAAACAAAATGACGGAGAACGACAATGCGCGGCAAATTTAAAAACCCTCGCTACATCACATTGTTTTTATTGCTGTCACTATTTCTGTCCCTCGGACTGGCTGCCTGCTCAAGCGATACCCCCACTGATGTTGGGCCGTTGGAACCGACTCTTTATCCGGCTGACGGCGCCGTTCTCACCACCGATTTTGACCTGAGCATCGGCACCAATGCTGTCGACAGCATCGTGATATTTCTGGACGGTGCAAGACTCGCGGTGGTGATGGAATCGCCGTTCGTCTGGCCCGTGGCCCTTGTCAATCACAGCCCCGGCGATCACACGTGGGATGTCACGGTTCACGCCGGAGCAAATGAGCAGCAGTTGTCGGCTGAAGTCTTGATGTGCCATGGTATCGGGCTGAACGTGGGCAATTTTGCGCCGACAGCAACGATGGTCGATCTGGACGGCGTCACCCAAACCACGGATCCGTCGCCGGGTACAAAGGCCGTCCTGTTGGACTTCTGGGCGACGTGGTGTCCGCCATGCATCTCAGCGTTGCCGGAAACGCAACGGCTGTTTGAGGTCTACGGCGACCAGGGTTTGAAGGTGCTGACGATCAATGACGAGGACGACGAGACTGTGCGGCCATTCATGCGGCAAAATGAATACACGTTTCCGGTCTTGCATGATCCAACCGGATTCAATTTTTCGATATTTGGGGTGCGCTCCATACCGACGTACTTCATCATCGACCACCGTGGGGTTGTGCGGTTCGTGCAGGTGGGAGGTGGTGGGACGCCCCTGGAAGAGGTCATTTCAACGCTGATGTGATCGGGTCGTTCGTATCACTGAGGAATGGAAGCCGCCACCAGCGACAAGACCACCTTCCAGCTTCCTTCGGCCTCGGGATATCAATTTGAAAACCTATTGGCAATGAGATCCACAGATGGTAACCTGAATGGCGTAAATCAGATTTTACCCAGCGGTCCGGACCTGCGGACCTGCGGGTCACAATATTTCCTCGACCATCGGGGAATGGGGTTCGGTTCTCGATTCGAAAGCCGAGCCAGGGGGAAGCGCGAGGGGTTTAGCTGGAAGAAGCTGGCGATCCTGACTGCTTGGTTAAGCCGGCAAGCCGGCACTTGGAGATAAGATCTTGAAGAAACTGTACATTGGCAACCTGCCTTTCACCGCGACCGAAGACGAAATCCGTGAACTGTTCGGACAGCACGGCACGGTCCACTCAGTGGCGCTGATCAATGACCGCGAAACCGGACGTCCCCGTGGCTTCGGCTTCATCGAAATCGACGATGATGCACTCGAAGGCATGATCTCTGCCTTGGACGGCAAGGAAGTGGGCGGCCGTGCCCTGCGCGTCAACGAAGCCCAGGATCGCCCCCGCGGTGGCGGCGGTGGCGGTGGCGGCGGGGGCGGTGGTGGCGGCCGTTGGTAAGCTGACCCGTC
>CAZLUL010000531.1:0-1488 GCA_964562635.1 uncultured Fibrobacteraceae bacterium
CAGCACCGGACCGAACAGGAGCAGGGCGGCGAGCAGGACCTTGATTGGAGCGATCATCGTGCGCTGCTCAGAACTGCTGGTAGATGAAGTCGGGTGCACCGGCCGGCAGCAGCAGGACGGCCACCGCGATGGCCACACCATAGGCCAGCCATCGTCGGGCCGTGCGTCGCGGTGCCAGCCGCTGCGCGATGGGCTCCCAGCCCGGCCACTGGGCCGCGATGAAGACGGTCAGCGCCAGCACCAGCACCAGGCTGGGCATGGTGCCGCCGTGCGGGATGAGCATGCGCTCGTAGAAGCCGAAGGCCGTGCCCAGGTCGGGGGCCACGAAGGGCACGCGCGCGAGGACCACGAAGGTGAAGGTGATGGCCCAGGAGATGAGGGCGGGGAGCACGGGGTGTCGCGGCCAGCGGCGCCACCACCGGTTGACCGAGAGGCCCAGGCCCTGGAACACGCCCCACAGCACGTAGCCGGCGCCGGCGCCATGCCAGAGGCCGGCCAGGGTCATGGTGATCATCAGGTTCAGGTAGGTGCGCGCCCCACCGCGACGCGAGCCACCCAGCGGGAAGTAGAGGTAGTCGCGCAGCCAGGCGCCCAGGGTCATGTGCCAGCTCCGCCAGAACTCGGCCATCGATAGCGCCCGGTAGGGCCAGTTGAAGTTGCGCGGCATACCGATGCCCAGCAGGCGTGCCGCGCCGCGGGCCATGTCCGTGTAGCCGGCGAAGTCGAGGTAGAGCTGGAAGGTCCAGGCGGTGGCCACGGCCAGCAGCGCCACCGAAGAGAGCTCCGCGCTGTCGGCGAAGCCCGCCCGCACGGCCGGCCCGAGCTGGTCGGCCAGTGACTTCTTGAACAGCCCCGAGACGAGCAGGGGCACGGCCATGTGCAGGAGGGGCAGGCTGAAGCGTCGCTCGAAGCGCAGTTGCGGCAGGAACTGTGAGCCGCGCATGATGGGCCCGGCCAGCACGCGTGGGAAGAAGGCGATGAAGACCGCGAAGTGCAGCGGGTCACGCTCCGGCGCCTGGCCCCGCGAGACATCGACGACGTAGGCGATGAGCGTGAAGGTGACGAAGCTGATGGCCAGCGGCAGGACGATGCCCAGGCCGCCCCACTCGATGGGCTGTCCGGTGATCTGGGTGACCAGCGAGGCGCTGCTGCCGAGGGCCACATCGAGGTACTTGAAGACGGCCAGGATGGCCAGGTCGAGCACGACCGCGGTGATGACGGCCGCGCGCTTGTGACGCCCTGCCGCAGCCAGGCCCAACAGGTAGTTGGCGCCGATGAGCAGCAGGAAACCGGGCACGTAGCCCACGTTCCAGCTGGCGTAGAAGACGAGGCTGGCCCCGAAGAGCCACCACGTGCGCAAGCGTCGCGGCAGCAGCCAATAGCCAAGCACGACGAGCAACAGGAAGAGGGCGAAACCGATGGTCGCGAAACTGATGGGTCCATCCTACCGACCACGCCGCCCGGTTCGTGGCACTCTGGCGCGCGGGA
>CAZLUL010000532.1:0-1486 GCA_964562635.1 uncultured Fibrobacteraceae bacterium
CGTCTGCAAGATCTGGAGGAAATGAGATGAGCGAAGAGATCACCGCGGAGGAGACTGCGGCCGAAAAACTCACTTGGAGTTACCCCAAGACGTTCTGGACCGGCAATGCCGCCGAACTGTGCGAGCGCGCCGCCTACTACGGCACGTTCATCGCCCTCAGAACCTATCTCATTCGGGTCGTCGGGCTCGATGACGTGCAGGCCGGCGTTGTGGCGGGCCTCTTCGGGGGCTGGATCTACCTGGTTCCCTTCTTCACCGGCGCCATCTCGGATCGTATGGGATTCCGCAAAGCGTTGATCCTCGCCTTCGCCCTGCTGACCGTCGGCTACAGTTCTCTGGGAGTGTTTTCGACCCTCGGACCCGTGCTGGCCGGACTCGCGCTGATCGTCCTCGGCGGCGCCTTCGTCAAACCCGTGATCACCGGCACGGTGGCAAAGTCCTCCAACTTGCTCAACCGCGCCAGGGCATTCTCGATCTTCTACATGGTGGTCAACATCGGCTCCTTCACCGGCAAGACCATCGTCGCCCCGATGCGCATTCAGATGGGGGTCGAGACCGTTCCCTTCTTTTCTGCCGGCGCCAGCCTCTTTGCACTCATCCTCGTGATAATCATCTACCGCCCGCCCGACGACAGCCACGCACAGCCCAAGAACATGAGCGAGGTCCTCCAGGGCATGTGGATGGCCATGAGCAATGTCCGCTTTCTCGCCCTGATCCTGATCACCGCCGGATTCTGGGCCATTCAGGGCCAGCTCTATGCTTCGATGCCGGACTATGTCCTACGGATGGCCGGCGAGACCTACAAACCCGAATGGTATGCCAACGTCAACCCGTTGGTGGTCGTCCTCTTCGTGGTCGCCATCACCCAGATGGTCCGCAAATGGAAACCGCAGAACTCGATTCTCGTCGCCATGGCCATGATCCCGTTGTCCTCGCTCGCGATGGCGTCATCCTCCTGGTTCCACGGCAACGTCCGCATTCTCGGTTTTGAGGTCCACCCCATCACCTTGATGATGGTCGTGGGTATCGCCATTCAGGGTCTCGCCGAGTGCTTCCTGTCGCCCAAGTGGCTCGAGTTCGCATCGAAACAGGCACCACGCGGCAAGGAGGGCGTCTTTCTCGGCTTCGCCCACATCAACACCTTCTTTGCCTGGATCTTCGGTTTTATCTTTTCCGGCTATCTGCTCAAGAACTACTGTCCGGAACCGACGACGCTTCCCATCGCGATCCAGGAACAGCACACGTTGGCCCTCGCGGGCCAGGCGCCGATGCCAGAAGTCTACGCCCACGCCAACTACCTGTGGTACGCCTATACCACCATCGGCGTTCTGTCCCTTCTCGCAATGTTGGTTTTCATTTTTGTCACCAATCGCAGCGACTCCAAGAAGGCCGCAGCGGCCTGAGATTCCGTGAACCCAATCGAACGTGGTGACGTTCAATAGAGAGGAGGCACCCATCATGAGCATCCCCCGGAACCGGCTGGCTC
>CAZLUL010000533.1:0-1471 GCA_964562635.1 uncultured Fibrobacteraceae bacterium
TCAAACGGCCGGTCAACGAGGGCTTCTCGGGCGGCGAGAAGAAGCGCAACGAGATTTTCCACCTGGCGGTGCTCGAACCCAAGTTGGCGATTCTCGACGAGACCGACTCAGGTCTCGACATAGACGCCCTCAAGATCGTCGCCGAGGGCGTCAACTCGCTGCGCAACCCGGAGCGCTCCTTCGTTCTCATCACTCACTACCAGCGCCTGCTCAACTACATCGTGCCGGATTTCGTCCACGTCCTGATCGATGGACGAATCGTCCGCTCGGGCGGCAGTGAGCTCGCTCTCCAGCTCGAGGATCAGGGCTATGAGTGGCTCGAGACCGAGCCCACACAGGCGGCGGGCGCATGAGCGTCGAGACCGAGGTCTTCGAGACCGTCCTCGAATCTGCCGCCCATCGGCCGGCGCCCGAGTTACTCAAGGATTTGAGGCTGAGGGGCCGTGACAGCTTTGCCACCCTCGGTCTGCCGAGCCGGCGCCAGGAGGAGTGGCGGTTCACTCGGCTCGAGGGCATCGGGGATGAGGTTTTCGAACCTCCCGATGTGGTCGCGTCGAGCATCGATATCTCACCGTGGCGTGTGGAAGGTGCCTACCTGCTGGTCTTTGTCGACGGCATCTTCTCACCCGACATCTCCGAGGTCTCCGGCCTCCCCGACGGCGTGGTCGTTTCCAACCTCGTGCTGGCGACCGCGTCAGAGTCTAAAGTGGTGTCCGAACACCTCGGCAGCCTGGCAGGACGCGAGCGGCACCCGTTCGCCGCCCTCAACACAGCCCTCGTCGCCGATGGCGCCTTCATTTACGTGCCGGCCGGGGTGGAGCTGGAGCGGCCAATTCAGCTCGTTTTCGTGTCCGGATCAGAGGGACGATCGACCGTCAGCGCTCCCCGCATCCTGATCGTCGCCGAGGCCGCGAGCCGGGCGACGGTGGTGGAGCAGTACCTCGGCGACGGCGGCGCCTCACTCAGCTGTCCGGTGTCGGAGATCGTGCTCGCCGAGGATGCTGTCCTCGATCACGTGGTGGTCCAGGAAGAGGAAATTCTGGCTCACCATCTCGCGGTACGCCAGATACAGCTCGCCGCAAACAGCCGCTACTCGGCCCAGACCGTCTCTCTCGGCAGCGCGCTCGCCCGCACCGACATCGGCGTCGTCCTCGACGGCGAAAGCGCGGTGGCATCGCTCGACGGCCTCTATCTGGTGGACGGCGACCAGCAGGCGGACACCCACCTGACGGTGCGCCACGCACAGCCAAACTGCAACAGTCACCAGCTCTACAAGGGTGTTCTCTCGGGCTCGTCGCGGGCGGTCTTCAACGGTCGAATCATCGTCGACCAGGATGCTCAGAAAACCGATGCCACCCAATCCAACCGAAATCTGCTCCTGTCTGACAATGCGACGGTCCACTCCAACCCGCAGCTCGAGATATTCGCCGACGACGTCCGCTGCACTCACGGCTCCACCGTCGGTCGCCTC
>CAZLUL010000534.1:0-1467 GCA_964562635.1 uncultured Fibrobacteraceae bacterium
CATCATGGTCGGTAAAGTCACGCCCAAGGGCGAGACCGAGCTGAGTCCGGAAGAGAAACTGCTGCGGGCCATCTTCGGTGAGAAGGCCGGCGACGTGAAGGATGCCTCGTTGAAGGCGCCTCCGGGCATGGACGGCATCGTCGTCGATGTGCGGGTCTTCAGCCGTCATGACCGTTCTTCCCGTTCCAAGAAGGAAGAGCGCCGTCAATTGGACGCGTTGCGCCGCCGTCGCGACCGCAACCGCAACAAGATCAACGGCATTGCCGAAGAGCGTTTGAGCGAGATGTTCCTGGGCCAGACCGCCCATCACATCATCGATGCCAATACCGGCGAGGTGCTGCTCAAGTCGGGTCGCAAGTTCACCAAGGCTTCTTTGGAGGAGTTGGACTTCAACTCGATCCACTGGGGACTGCCGCTGGTGAAGGACGACAAGCAGGATGCCCGCATCCGTTCAGTGTTCGAGGCTGCGGCCCGCGAGCGCGAACGCATCGACGTGGAATACGAGAAGAACTGCGAGCGCGCCCTGCGTGGTGACGAACTGCCGCCGGGCGTCGTCAAGCTGGTCAAGGTCTATGTGGCCCGTCGGCGCAAGCTGAACGTGGGTGACAAGATGGCCGGCCGTCACGGCAACAAGGGCGTCGTGTCCAAGATCATGGCCGAAGAGGACATGCCTTACCTCGGCGACGGCACCGGTGTCGATATCGTGCTCAACCCGCTGGGTGTGCCGAGTCGTATGAACCTGGGCCAGATCCTCGAAACTCATCTGGGTTACGCAGCCCTGCACAAGGGTGTGAAAATCCAGACCCCCGTGTTCGATGGCGCCTCGATCGCCGAGATCAAGGAAGCTCTGGTCGAACAAGGTCAGGATCCCAGTGGCAAGAGCGTGCTGTACGATGGCCGCACCGGCGAGCGCTTCGATAAGGAAGTGACCGTGGGGGTCATCTATGTGCTCAAGCTGCATCATCTGGTCGAGGAGAAAATCCACGCCAGGAGCATCGGTCCCTACAGCCTGGTTACCCAGCAGCCGCTGGGTGGTAAGGCGCAATTCGGTGGCCAGCGATTTGGTGAAATGGAAGTCTGGGCCCTGGAAGCCTATGGCGCGGCAAACTGCCTGCAGGAGATGCTGACGGTCAAGTCCGATGACGTGACTGGCCGTTCGCGAATCTACGAGGCCATTGTCAAGGGCGAGAACCCGCCCGAGCCTGGCATCCCGGAGTCTTTCAATGTGTTGATGCGTGAACTCCAGAGCCTGTGCCTGGATGTGAACCTGGAAGACGCCGTTTAAAGCTCAGAACTTGATCCGGTGGCCCTGCCCAAGCGGGGCTACCAGGAGGAAAATACATGCTCGGCCAGAAATTTCGTGACGAAGGCAAAAAGCCCACGGACCACAACGCCATCATGATCCAGCTCGCCTCGCCGGATAAGATCCGCGAGTGGAGCTACGGCGAGGTCACCAAGCCGGAGACC
>CAZLUL010000535.1:0-1466 GCA_964562635.1 uncultured Fibrobacteraceae bacterium
CCTGTGGAGACTGCATCCTGGGTATAACCGGGGGAATTTGCCCCATCGCCCGCTGCTCAAAATCTCTGCTGAATGGACCTTGCGGTGGGTCAGAAGACGGACACTGTGAAATCGACCCGGAGGTTCCTTGCGCCTGGCAGTTAATTTATGATCGTCTTACCAGCATGGGGAAAGAAGATACACTATTGGAATTACAACCCCCGAAGAATTGGCAAGTTTCCAGGGATGGCGGTCCCAGGAAAATCATCCGCGAAGACCTGAGATTAATCTCAGACGAAGCCTGAGTTGAGGAGAAATCATTGATGAGCGGTAAAAACAACGGATATCTGGTAAGTTCAAATTTGGAAAAAGTGCTCAGGGCAGGTCATTTTGCTGTTACAGGAGAACTCGGACCCCCTCAAGGCGCAGACCCTGAAGTCATCCGTGAAAAAGCTGCCCTGCTTAAAGGATATGTAGACGCAGTTAACATCACCGATAATCAAACAGCAATTGTGCGGATGTCCAGTATCGGTGCCGGCACGTTGGTTCTTCAGGAAGGTTTAGAGCCGATCATCCAGATGACTTGCCGCGATCGCAACCGGCTGGCAATACAAGCTGATTTATTGGGTGCTCATGCATTGGGCATGCGTAATTTGCTTTGCCTGACTGGAGATCACCAAATTTTTGGCAATCACCCCACAGCAAAAAACGTTTACGATATGGATTCTTTGCAGATGGTTCATATGCTGAGTGAAATGCGCGATAAAGCAGTTTTCCAATGCGGAGATGAGGTAAAAGGGACAACAGCCGGCTTCCTGTTAGGCTCTGCGGCTGCTCCATTTGCCGATCCAGTTGATTTCAGACCTTTGCGCCTGGCGAAAAAAATCAAGGCCGGCTCAAATTTCATTCAAACTCAGCTGGTTTATGACGTCAAAGAATTTGCCATATACATGGAAAAAGTCAGAGAACTGGGTGTTCATAAAGAAGCCTTTATCCTTGCTGGAGTAGGTCCTCTTAAAAGCCCTGGAATGGCCAAGTATATGAAAAACAATGTTCCCGGCATTCTTGTCCCGGACGAAGTTATCGATAGAATGACCGAGGCAGGCAAAGAATGGAAAGGGAAAAAAGCTGCTGACCTTTCTCCGGAAGAGAAAAAAGCCCGCTCAAAAGCCTGGCAGACAGAAGGCATTCAGGTCTGTATCGATCTTATTAAGGATATCAAAGAAATTGAAGGCGTAGCAGGTGTCCACATCATGGCAATTGAGTGGGAAGAAGCAGTTAAACCAATTGTTGAAGGAGCTGGTCTTTATCCGCGTCCTGAAGTAAATTAATTCTCTTATCAGTAATATTTCCTAGAGGAAAACAAATGTCAGAGGAAACCAAGCTCTCAACAAAGCCAACAATCACAATCGATGGAAATTTGGCAGAAAAGATAAAAGAAGAAATCGGCGAAAACGTCTACCTTTGTTATCAGTGTGTCAAGTGCA
>CAZLUL010000536.1:0-1463 GCA_964562635.1 uncultured Fibrobacteraceae bacterium
ACCAATTTGGCACCCGAGGTCAAAGACTTTTTTTGTCCTTTTTGTCGGATTTGACGCGACTCTCGGCGCCGTTTTCAGGGAGGATGTCTGGCCGGGTGCGGGAGCATTCCCCCAGTCACCCGACCATATCACCTTTTTGAAAGCCGTCAACCAAAACCTTCAAAGGCCTAGTCGTCGACCACTTCGTAGTCGGCGTCCACGGCCTCGTCGTCCTTACCGGGCTTTTTGCTACCGCTGCCGGGATCGGCGTCAGCGCCCCCACCCTGAGCCTGCGCCTCTTCGGCACCTTCGCCCTGGGCGGCAGCTGCCTTCTCGTAGGCCTTGCTCGCCAACTCCTGCACCGAAGCCATCAAAGCGTCGCTCGCAGTGCGGATCATCTCCACATCATCGCTGGGCAGGATCTCCTGCAGAGCCTTGATCTTGGTCTCGACATCCTCCTTGAGGGCCGCGTCCAGATCATCACCCAGGTCCACCATGCTCTTTTGCGCACTGTGAATCCGGGCTTCGGCCTCGTTGCGCACATCGATCAGCTCACGCTTGGTCTTGTCCGCATCGGCGTTGGCCTCGGCGTCCTGCACCATCTTCTCGACTTCCTCGTCGGACAAACCGCTCGAAGCCTGAATCCGGATGGATTGTTCTTTGCCCGTGGCCTTGTCCACCGCGCTGACCGACAGGATGCCGTTGGCGTCGATGTCGAAAGAAACCTCGATCTGCGGCACGCCACGGGGGGCGGGCGGCAAACCGGTCAACTGGAAACGACCAATGGTCTTGTTGTCACCGGACATCTCCCGCTCACCCTGCAGCACATGGATATCCACCGTGGGCTGGCTGTCGGCCGCGGTCGAAAAGACCTGCGACTTCTTGGTCGGGATCGTGGTATTGCGCTCGATCAAACGCGTCATCACGCTGCCGAGCGTCTCGATACCCAGGCTCAGCGGGGTCACGTCCAACAGAACGATGTCCATGTCCTCGCCACCGAGCACGCCACCCTGAATGGCAGCGCCCATGCCCACGACTTCATCGGGGTTCACGGTGCGATTGGGCTCTTTCTCGAAGATCTGCTCGACCTTGGCCTGCACGGCGGGAATACGGGTCGAACCACCAACCAGCAAAACCTCATCGATGTCCGACGGCGACAAGCCAGCGTCCTTGATGCAGGACAGGCACGGGCCCATGACACGTTCGACCAGATCCTCCACCAGCGACTCAAACTTGGCCCGGGTCAGGGTCAGCGTCAGGTGCTTGGGACCATTCTGGTCCGCGGTGATGAACGGCAGGTTGATTTCCGTCTGGGTCGAGGTACTCAGCTCGCGCTTGGCCAACTCGGACGCTTCCTTCAAACGCTGCACGGCCATCGGATCCTTGCTCAGGTCGATGCCCTCCTGCTTGACGAAGGTGTCCACCAGGTGGTCGATGACCCGCTGGTCAAAATCGTCGCCACCGAGGTGGGTGTCGCCGTTGGT
>CAZLUL010000537.1:0-1459 GCA_964562635.1 uncultured Fibrobacteraceae bacterium
ATCGCTTCGATAGCAGTGGCAAACAACTAAAACGTTAAGGCTCAGTTTGGGTATATATGAAACTACAGATGTATCATTCCTTGCGCTAAGTCTTGGATGAACAATAGCGCTACGCTTTGACCTAAGAGTTGGAATTCTTTTCTCAGTATCAGCAAGACAGTCTCCGAAAATGGTTTCGAATGCCAGTTTGACTTTTTCACGGAATGACATGGCGGTTAACTGCTTTAAGGCCCCTTTAGTTCTTTCTCTTGTAAATCCAGTTAATGATTCAGCATATAGCATGTTATTGATTTGTTCGTCTGTTAGCAATCTATCACTGTCTACTGAGTTTACAATGTGTTCTACACAATTCCAGAGTAACAAAAACTGTAAGACAGGGCCAGACTGTGTAAGTGCCGCTGCATAGTATGGCAGAGCATTTTGAAGAACGCCTTCCTCCTCACTATTTGATGATAGCCACTCACTTGCACAATGAAACTCTTCATTCTCAACGTGTAGATACTCAACGCTTACATTTGTATTACGATCAACCTGACGCATAACATCTGTAAAATAAATTGACAGATTGTTTTTGTTTGTAACGGATCCAATAGTTGGTTGGTGGTATGGGAAATAACGTCTTACTTCATATTGACGCTCCTCGCCAATTATCTCTGGAGGTGATTCCAGCACATCGATACCAACCAATGCCTCATCTTCGAAGTGAGGTAGCCACCCATGTTCCGACTCTGCGATATTCAATATTCGAAGATCACCGGTTGCCCGCAAAGGAATACGAAGTGCTAAAGAAACGAGCGAGGTAACTCTTGCGGGGATAGTTCTTGCCTCTGTATAAGCGTCGACCTCGGATGCGGCAATGAGTAGGCCGTAAACCCGTATTTTAGGTTTACCTGCGATAGGTTTGTCTGCATTTTGAAATACTTTAAATGTAACATGAGGGGCGCGGCCTTCGCTTACAAGGCGAACATCAACACCATATAGAACTCGCAGGTCGTGCCAAAAACTAACATTTCTGGTAAACCCACCCGAAGACAATACGTTTAGGTTTATATCCTCAATATAGCTTTCGGCATAGACCCATGGCACTTTTAACACCTCTCATTGATAATATGCTATGTGCACATAACGGCCGGGGTGACCGGCGATTTTGCCTTGAAAACAGGCACGCGGTGATTGGTTATTGGGGCAAAATTGCTGGTCGACTCCGTGGTTATCGGGCGTAGCGCAGCGGAGCCCGGTAACCACGGAGTCGACCGGGAACCTGGCACCCTGGCCGTTGATCAGGCGGAGCGCAGCCTCATCAACGCCTGGGTTGACAGGTGCACGGGCGCTTTTTCCGCACATCCTTCTCAAACCCAATGTTCTGTTTCTTTTCTATGACCGGGGTGTCAAGGAACCATTCAAATACTTATGCACAAGACTGGAAATAAGTGTTTGATATGGTATACCTTCTTCAATG
>CAZLUL010000538.1:0-1458 GCA_964562635.1 uncultured Fibrobacteraceae bacterium
GCGAAAGCCTGGGGCAGACCATCGCCAACCACCTCGGCCCGGATTTTCTGGCCAAAATCGAGCGCATTCGCCATCTGGCCAAGACCGGCCGCAGTGGTGCCGAATCGAATCACGCCGACCTGTTGACCGAACTCTCCGGCTTGAGTGAAGCAGATATCCTGCCGGTTGCCCGGGCCTTCACCCAGTTCCTCAATCTGGCCAATATTGCGGAAGAGTTTCACCGGGTCCGCCTGCACCAGGATGTTTGTGAGCTGGATTCCGATGACTCCTTTGCCCAGCAGTTGCAGCGGCTCCTGGCCAGCGGCCTGACTCAACCGGAGATCACGGCGGCCATCCTCCGCCTGGATGTGGATTTGGTGCTGACCGCCCACCCGACCGAGATCAATCGCCGCACCCTGATCGGCAAGTACAACGACATCACCGACTGTCTGCGGCACCTCGAACTGGGCGAGCATCGCACGCGACGCCTGGATGAACTGGTGAGTCAGATCTGGCACACCAACGAGATACGCCAGCAACGCCCCACGCCCATCGACGAGGCCAAGTGGGGCTTTGCCGTGATTGAAAGTTCGCTCTGGCAGGCCGTCCCGGATTATTTGCGTCAACTGGATGAACAGATGCAGGGCCTGCTGGGTCAGCCCCTGCCCCTGGACTGTTCGCCGGTGCGGTTTTCCTCCTGGATGGGTGGAGATCGCGATGGCAATCCTTACGTAACAGCCGGCGTCACGCGGGAAGTGTTGATGCTATCGCGCTGGATGGCGGCCGATCTTTATGACCGGGATCTCAACGCCTTGCGCTCCGAGCTCTCCATGCACCAGTGCAGTGCCGAACTGCGCGCCCAGGTCGGTGAAGCGGCGGAGCCCTATCGGCATCTGCTGGCTGATCTGAGGCAGCGGCTGGAGGCGACCAAGGATCAGATTCGTCAGATCCTGGCCGGAGCGGAGACCGACGCCTCCCCCCTGCTGACGCGAGATGAGTTGCTGGAGCCGCTGCTATTGTGCCACCGCTCACTCATTGAGTGTGACATGCCGATCATTGCCAACGGTCTGCTGGTAGATGTCATCAGGCGCGTTGCCTGCTTCGGTGTGGACCTGGCTCGGCTGGATATTCGCCAGAACGCCGAGCGGCACGGCACGGTCTTTGCGGCCCTGACCGAACACTATGACCTGGGCTCCTATCTGGCCTGGAATGAAAAGCAGAAGCAGGAGTTCCTACTGCAGGAGCTCCAGAGCAAGCGGCCCCTGCTTCCGGACCGTTGGCAACCGGATGCCGAAATCCAGGAGGTGCTCGATACCTGTCGGGTGATTGCCGAGAGCGACCCGACCTCACTGGGCTCTTACGTGATCTCGATGGCGAGCCAGCCCTCAGACGTGCTGTCGGTCATCCTGCTGCTGCGGGAGTTGGGGGTTAGGCACAACATGCGGGTGGTGCCGCTGTTTGAGACTCTTTCGGATCTGC
>CAZLUL010000539.1:0-1454 GCA_964562635.1 uncultured Fibrobacteraceae bacterium
TTTCTCGGGGATTCTGCTGGAGTATCTGTTGCAGGCTTTGTATGCTATTGCAGTTGATTAGGTGCTGGACCTGCCGGTGCCCATTGTTACCGGTAAATTAGGAGCGATCATGACAAGAGCAGTCCCAAGGAAGCGTATCAAGCGAGGTGACAACTATACCGCCAGAGGAACCGTCAAATCAAAGGTTTATGAAGCTGAGCTTGCCCGTTTGCAGGTTGAACTGGTCAAGTTGCAGATGTGGATTAAGCACAAAGGGCTGAAGATCGTTGTAATATTTGAAGGACGTGACGCTGCGGGGAAGGGTGGGACGATCAAGAGAATGACCGAACCCCTGAACCCGAGAACCTGCAGGGTGGAAGCCTTGCCAGCGCCTACTGAAAGACAAAAAACACAATGGTATTTTCAGCGTTATGCCGCTCATCTTCCTGCCGCCGGTGAAATGGTGATCCTGGATCGCAGTTGGTATAACCGGGCCGGTGTGGAGAAGGTCATGGGTTTTTGTACAGCGGATGAATATGAGGAGTTTTTACGCTCCTGTCCGGAGTTTGAACGCATGTTGGTGCGCAGCGGTATCCTGTTGATCAAATACTGGTTTTCAGTCAGTGATCAGGAACAGGAAAGACGCTTCCAGGCCCGCCTCGCTGATTTGACAAAAAGGTGGAAGTTGAGTCCGATGGATCTCGAATCCAGAAAAAAATGGCAGGAATACTCCAGGGCCAAGGATGTCATGTTTGCCCATACCGATATCAAGCAGGCGCCCTGGTATGTGGTCAACTCCGATATCAAAAAGCATGCCAGGCTGAACTGTATTTCACATTTTTTGAGCCTTGTCGATTACCAGGACCTGACCCCCAGGCATATTGATTTATCAGCACGGCCGAAGCCGGCGGTTGGCTATGTGCGACCGCCGATAGAAGACCAGGAGTTTGTGCCGGAGATTTTTTGATGCAGCGAATCCTGGTGGTCCGTATCGGCCGCCTGGGTGACACCATTCTTGCAACACCGGTGATTGAAGCCTTGCACAAGGTCTATGGTGCTGATGTTTCAATTGATTTTGCAACCAGCCCCGGGGCTTCGGCGTTTATCCTGGAAATGGATCAACGCATCAATAGAGTCTTTCCCATTGCCCACCGAAGTACACCTTGGCGTTTGCATCGCGTTAAGCGGGAACTCGAACAATACTCCCGCGAGAACAACTATGACCTGGTCATCAATCTCGAGTGTGGCGGCGAATGCGATGACTTTATCAAGTTCGTGCATCACCGGGAATTTTGTGGCCGGCCATTGGTAAACCCACAACATCGGGCCGACCGCCACTGTGTGGATACCGAGAAAACCATTTATGCAGAATTGCTGGGGCCGGCGGTCACCGCTGCAGCAGAGACCTCGCTGCAGTTGCTTCCGGATTCGCAGGATTTGCCCGTCCCACAAGGTTCAGATTATGTTGTTATTAA
>CAZLUL010000540.1:0-1441 GCA_964562635.1 uncultured Fibrobacteraceae bacterium
GGCTTCGTCTTGGAATACAGTTTGGATTTCGGCAAGTATCTTCTCCTCGATCCAGTCTGCCCTGACATAGTCCTGATCGCAGTCGCTGGTTTCCAGTCTCTTTCTGCAGGCGTAGTAGGAATACTTGATTCCCTTTTTGTTTGCACTGTTTTCTGCCAGCAACGTCCGGACCGATTCAAGCTAAAAGTTAATGGACACTCTGGGCTATAATGAGCTGACCAGAGGAGTGTACCATGACCAAGAACATCGACCCTGAGAAGATCGTCCGAGAGATCAAGCGCAAGACCCGCCGCAAGTTTTCTGCCGAAGAAAAGATCCGCATTGTTCTGGAAGGACTGCGGGGTGAAGAGACCATTGCCGAGCTCTGTCGCCGTGAAGGCATCAGCCCCAACCTCTATTACAACTGGTCCAAGGAGTTCCTGGAGGCCGGCAAGCAACGCCTGCTGGGCAACACCAAGCGCCAGGCCGACACAACCGAGGTAACCCGCCTTCGCCAGGAGAACGGCCAACTCAAGCACTTGGTGGCCGACCTTTCGCTTGAGAACGTCATTCTAAAAAAAATGGACGGAGGCTCGGGCAACGGGTCAGACGAGCGATGAGGTACACCCACGCCGAGAAGCTTGAGATCATCCGCATGGTTGAAGGGTCAGATCTACCTGCCAAGCGGACATTGGCTCAACTGGGTGTCAGCAAGAGTACGTTCTACGAGTGGTACCGTCGGTATCGTGATGAAGGGGCAGCGAGCCTAGCTGTGCCTACCAATAATTCCATCCGCGTTGGTGCCATCGCATTTGCAAGATTCCGAGTATAGCATACTGGGATGTTCAAACTCATCCTGCACCTCCTCGCTATGGCGATTCATGAATAATCATGGCTAGAGAAAGACACGCCCGAGCCCAGGACTAGTCAGACACCGGCTGACGGGACTGTCGCCAGCAAACCCAGCCTCGGCGGACCCCATCATCGCTACTATCGCGAAGCCGCTTATTCGTCTTACTGCGAGATCTTGCAATCTGCCCTACGTGACGTGATAAGTTAAAAAACCGGACCGAACACACCTTGCGTATTTCACCTCATGTGCTCAGCGTATGAAGTTTTAATTTAATAATTGTGTGATTCATAGACATATTTTCAATCCTGTGATATAGATAATCCATGAATGCTGAGGTGATAATGCGCCTGAAATGGGTTTCTAGGTTTCAGCCAGCCGGACTCGAAGGGCTAGCCTCTCATAGCCACAAGCCAAGGCCGTCTCCCCCGAGAAAAGCCTTTCCCTCTCCAAAGGATATAAGCAGATCGGGGCCGCGAGTTCTTTGCTCACAAGGCCCAGGAAACTCTCATGGAATGGGGTATCAAGATCCGACCAATTGAGTCTGGGTCACTTCACCTCAATGGAGAGGTTTAGCGATCTCAAGAAACAGATCTCAATGAGGTCAATGCA
>CAZLUL010000541.1:0-1436 GCA_964562635.1 uncultured Fibrobacteraceae bacterium
CCTCGATGGTTCCGGGCAGATAGCCGACAAAATCAACGCCCTGGCTATCCTGGGCGGTGGCTGGTCCAGGGTTGGAAATGAGTAATAACAATAGAGCCGTGGCAATATGGCACTTCATGACATCCCCCTTGAGTCATTCCCCGAAGATCCAGTCTCCTGGACATAAAGAACGTGAAACACGAATTGGGTCGAGGTCTAACGGAAATCAGTATATCACAACGTCCATGTTGCCGACGGGTTTTCAAAAATTCCCCATTGGGCCATGCTTGTGGTATTTTCCGTTCAGTCACTGCCCTCTGAAATCGCATCCCAGCTACGGTGCCGGGGAACCGATCGGTCGCAGGGGGGACCTCGGTTCATTAAGCCGGTTTAACCGCGCGTCTGACCCAGGAGGTTCTCCATGTCCTTCAGCTTTCGTTGTCTCCACCGGTTGAGCTTTCCCCTGGTCCTTCTTCTGGCACTGTTTCTGTCCAGTGCCGCCCAGGCTGAATACCTGGGCAACGTGACCTTCGATCAGCCTACGCACAGCTTTCTGCCCCACTATCTCCGCGTGTACGTTTCCATCGATTACAAGATCGACGATCCCGCCGGTCGCCACATCTATGTGAGGCCCTACACCAACGGCAGCCCCACGCCTGGATATGGAGTGTCCGGATCAGTTTTGTACCCCGAGGGTACCGGAACGGCCATTTCGTACTTCACGGTTACCACCGGCCTACCCATCGTCGTGGACGAGGTGCGGGTTTACTCGCGTGATCCCGAATTCACCGAGACCCCGCTGGAGATTTTCATTCCGGTGTTCTATCGCTTTGGACCCCACGGCGTGTACAACATCGAGACCAGCCGTTTCCAGTACAGCCGCCTGCCCCACGGCATGGACCTGAACATTACCTTCGAATACGAGGTTGACGCCCTAGGTTGCAAGATCTTCGCACGACCTTTCACTGATGGTTCGTTGACCCCTGACTATGGAGCCGGCGGCTCGATCGATCTGCCCCCGAGCGGGGCCTATGACCAGCATTTTTCCTTTGATGCCGATGCGGACATTACAGACATCCGGTTCAGTATCTACGCCCTGGACAACTCCACGTTGCTCGACGAATTCTTCGTTCCCTTTGACTGCCACTGGCGCGAGTGGGGCGTCTACGACATCTCGTTCAACCACGACAGCGTGACGTCCCTGCACAACGACCAGGATCTGGTGGGTTCGTTCACCTTCGACCACCAGGATGCCAACGATCTCCGGGTCTGGATATGGTCCATCCAGGATGGGAACTACTGCCCCGGCAGCGTCTTCCAGGGTAGTATTCCTGAACCGGCAGGCCCTCATCCGGTCACCCGCTTCACCCGGGTCGACAGCGGCACCGAAACCGTGGACGCGGTACGGGTGCTCGTGGGCACTCTATCCGAGATCTACATGGAGTTCGACATACCCA
>CAZLUL010000542.1:0-1435 GCA_964562635.1 uncultured Fibrobacteraceae bacterium
CGGGGAAATCGTGCCGGGACAGGGCGCCTTGCCCGGTGGCACGCCTTGGTCGGTCGTGCCGGATCCCGATCAGGGCAGCTGGTTTTTGGCGCCCATCGATGTGGTGGGCCACACCGTCGCGGTGATGATCCTGGAAATGGAACCGGGGCAGGACAGCAGCCGGATCGAGGCTGTGGGCAGTAGCCTGGCTGCGGTGAGCAGCGCCCTCAATGTGGTGACCAGCCTGTGGGCGGGTACGGCCTCGCTGACGGCCGAACTGGCCCAGGCCCGCGGAGAAAAAAAATCGCTGACCCGGCTGAACCGCCTGCAGGGCCGTTTTGTCGCCATGGCCAGCCACGAATTCAAGACGCCTCTGACGAGTATTACGGCCTATACCGATGTCCTGCGCAACGAACTGACCGACGAACAGTTTCCTCACGCCGGAGAATTTCTGGACGTGATCAAGACCGAGGCCGACCGCCTGCTGCGCATGGTCAATCGCATTCTCGATTTCACCCGCATGGAATACGGGTCGCAGTTGATGAATCGCGAGCCGACGGAGCTTGAACCCCTCGTGGCCGAGACTGTGCGCGGACTGCAACCAGCGATTCAGGACAAGAACCTGCAGGTGGAAATCCTGGCCGATGACGACCTGCCGCGGGCCGAGGTGGATGCCGATCTCATCCGGCAGGTGCTGGTGAATCTGGTTGGCAACGCCGTCAAATTCACGCCTCGAGAGGGCGCCATCACGATTTCGATTTCGGAACTGGAGTCTTCGGTACTGGTCAGCGTGGCGGACAACGGGCCGGGCATTGACGCTTCTGACATCCAAAGGATTTTCCGCGAATTCTACCGGGCCGATGGCACGACCGCCAAGCAGGAAGGCACGGGGCTGGGCCTGACCATCGCTCGCCACATCGTGGACCTGCACGGAGGACACATCGAGGTGCAACGCCGGGAAACCGGGGGCTCGGACTTCCGTTTCATGGTGCCCAAGGAAACCGGCGCCGCCGAAAAAATGCCTGTCAATCTGGGGCCTGCGACCAATGAGGCCGAAGCCCGCATCCTGGTCGACGAATTGTTGCGCCTGGTGGCCGAGCTGACCGGTTCGCGTGCTGTGGCGTTGCTCTTGCGCGATGGCCAGGGAGCCCTGACGCCCGTGGGTGCCATGGGCTGGAACCCGGGCAACTGCGTGGTGCGTCCGGTGATCGAAAACGTCGGCTGGGCCCGCTTCATGCAGGCCGGCTGTGCGGTGACTGACCCGGGGCAAATCGTCCGCGATCTGAACTGGTGTGGAGATGAGGCCGAGACGGGGCAACACATGTACGCTCCGCTGGGGTCGGGCGACCACACCCTGGGTGTGATCGTCACGGGACGCCGACGGAAAAACGGCAGTTACGAAAAGGCGGATCTGGTCCAGTTGACCATCCTGGCCGATGTGGCCAAGGCCGCCTTG
>CAZLUL010000543.1:0-1424 GCA_964562635.1 uncultured Fibrobacteraceae bacterium
AACGGCCGCTTTAATGGCTTCAACATCCCCACCGGGTGCTAATAATTCAATCTTTCTACTCATCTGGCGAACTCACCTAATTCTGGGTAACAGCATGGCCCAGCACCGAGCGGCCAACTTGCGGGCTCTTCAGGGACAGGCATACAAAAAAACTGACCGTGCTCAAATGATGGTCTGATCGTAAATAATGTGACTTTCGACTTTTCTCCGTTGTCTATTATATACTGCCAACAATTGCCAGCGTCATTCCATAAAATCAGGAGAGGATTCTCAACCATGAATCAGGATACCATCCAGCAAGCCATGGACAGCGCCGTCCCATTGGTGACCACCTACGGGATGCGCATTATCGGTGCTGTGCTCATTCTCATCATCGGTCGCATCCTATCGAACATTCTCGGCTCTTTGGTGAGCAAGGCCTTGACCAAAGGCAAATTGGAACCCTCGTTGGTGGGATTCCTGGTGAGCCTGACCAAAATCGCTGTCATCGTCTTTTCAGTGATCGCTGCCCTGGCCAAGTTCGGTGTGGAAACCACTTCCTTTGTAGCGGTGCTTGGGGCTGTGGGTTTTGCCGTGGGTTTTGCTCTGCAGGGTTCCTTGGGAAATTTCGCCGCGGGCGTCATGATTCTTCTCTTCAAGCCCATCAAGGTGGGCGACCTGGTGGAAACTTCCGGTTTTCTGGGCACAATTTCTGAGATCGGATTGTTCGTCACCATCATGAACACTCTGGACAACCGCCGCATCATCATCCCCAATGGCAAATTGACCAGTGACGTGATCAACAACGTGAACGCCAACGGTTTGCGCCGGGTGGACATGACCGCCGGCATCAGCTACGACGACGACATGAATCTGGCCAAGCGACTGTGCATGGAAGTTCTGGAGAAGCACCCGCACGTGCTCAAAGAGCCTGCACCGGCCGTGGCCATTTCCGAGATGGGCGATTCTTCGGTGAACCTGGTGGTCCGTCCCTGGACTAATCCTGATTATTACTGGGATGTCCATTTTGACGTGACCCAGGGTATCAAAGAAGCCTTCGACGCCAATGGAATCTCCATTCCTTTCCCTCAGCGAGATGTGCATATGCATCAGGTTGAAGCTAAGAACTAGTTTCTTTGCGGGCCCTGGGGTTTCCCGGGGTCCGTTTTCTGTGTTGTGCCGTCTTTGCACATCGGCGATTCCGGAGTAGGTTGATTCGGCGAACGCTGCCAGAACAAGTGCGAACGGGCGGGATGTCTGACTTCGGGAGATGGATGTGACTGTGGATCGTTATCGGAGTTTCGACGAGTTGGCGAAGAACGAAATCCTGGGTGAGGATTATGCGATTCACGCCCAGCGCCGCCCGTCCAGCATCGCGGTCATCGCTCCGCACGGCGGCCTGATCGAAACGCGCACGTCCCTGATCGCCGACCGGATCGCCGCGG
>CAZLUL010000544.1:0-1421 GCA_964562635.1 uncultured Fibrobacteraceae bacterium
GGCTGCCAATATGGAAAGTGTTGCGCTTGCTTATTGAACTGGCCGTAGGCACAGGTCCTATGTGGTACCTAATCGGGTGGGAGGGGGCCTCGCGGCCCCCGTCCCCCCACACCACCGTACAAACGGATCCGTATACGGCGGTTCCTGACGAATTTCTTCCATGGTCCCCGCAATACCTTCTGTCCTATAAGCACCCAGCTTTACCTCATGACTTCCGGTCATTACTTCCAGCTTCAAGGTCCTCCGAAGAGGCATCTGCTCAGGACAGATAGAAAGGCGAGTCGGGTCCACTCATCAGGATCAGTCCTTCACTGACTGGTCAGGTCAGCTAATATGACGTCTGCTGACTTCTGTCACCCCATCGTTGAACCTTACGGTGCAACTAGCACGAGGCAGGTTGACAGATCTCCCAAGGTAAGACGCGTGACCTTCATCCCATATACCCGCCGCATTTACAACCACATCTTCACGAATGGCTATTGGGCTTTGGGTCACTTGGCACCCTCGCCCAGATGTGGCAGCCTCATATGCGGTTTCTGTTCGTCGGGCCGGGACTTTGCCTGCAGCTTCCTTCAGATTCCGGGTTGCCCCGGACACCCTTGCTGTTCGGCTAACGGTTCCCACCATCAGGGTCCGTAGAGGACTTTCACCTCCAAGTCATCGACTGGACACCACATCCAGTCGAGCGGTGCTTACGCACCACGCGCCATGCCTGGCGCACCAACGAAAAACGGCCACTCACATGATGAGTGACCGCCTCCGTAAAACGTTGTGCTGCAACCAGTCGGGACGGCCGGATTCGAACCGGCGACCCCCTGAACCCCATTACGTCAGTATATACGCCATATCATGGGATGTTGCGCCTTTAGGGCGTTTTAAATACCTATCCGCAAGACAGGTGACCGCGTCCGGATCACCGCATCCGCAGTCTCACAACTTCCGATTGGACTAAGGCTGGAGTGCCGAATATGCGTTCAAAGATGTCCGTATTGATGGCATAGAGGCTGTTGCCGAAACCGATGATGGTCGTGGCGACGTTCAACGGATTGATTTCACCCTCGCCCGGAATATTTTTGATGAACTCGCCTCCGCTGAGGTCTCCCGAGAGTTGGACCACAGCGATCTTGTCGGAGAAGTTCTGCATAATGTAAAGAGTTCGGCCGCGCAAGTAGAGCCCGTCGCCGTCCGGAAACAGTGGCTCAGCGCCTTCGATCGCGATGGGAGATGCCTCACCGCTTGCCGTGTCCACCCGGTAAAGCACTCCGGTGGAAATATTCACGATCACGAGTTGTTTGCCGTCAAATTTTCCGACGAGACCGTTGGCGTTGAAACCGTCCACCATCTCGAAGCCAGGCATGGGGATCTTTTCGACCACAGGGGTCGAGGGAAGGCGTCCGCCGTTTTCAAGGACTACCTTGTAC
>CAZLUL010000545.1:0-1413 GCA_964562635.1 uncultured Fibrobacteraceae bacterium
TTGATTGTTCGTCTCTTTAAGCTTGGGGCAAATGTCCCACTTTCACGAGAATCAGTGTTTCTTCTTCAACACGGGGGAAATGTTCGCTCAAATGTGGGCTACGTATCCAGCTGCCCTCGGGGTATTGGCCATACTCGTCGATGAACCTGCCCTTGAGCACCACAACTTCCTCACCACCCCAATGGGCATGCCGCTGAAAGACTTCGTTTGCCGGCCAGAACACCAGGGCTGTGCTTGCTGTTCCGAAGCTG
The DNA here is from genome assembly GCA_964562635.1 of uncultured Fibrobacteraceae bacterium. Classification (GTDB taxonomy): domain Bacteria; phylum Krumholzibacteriota; class Krumholzibacteriia; order LZORAL124-64-63; family LZORAL124-64-63; genus JAGRNP01. The sequence goes on from CAZLUL010000545.1 coordinate 252, forward strand.
TGTAACGCCGAAACTTTTAGATTGCCAATGCCGGGCCGCCATTGTTGGTCTTCCGGGCGCAGCACCACTTTTTCAGTATCATCCGGGTCAAATTGATCCAGCTTTACAAACAGCGTGCAACCCTCTTTGGTAAATGGCCTGTGACTGGAGCCCGGTGGGTTACGCAGATAGCTGCCCGCCGGATAGTCACCATACTGGTCAGAAAACACACCATCGAGCACATAGATTTCCTCACCCAATGGATGTGCGTGTGCAGGGAAATGGGAGTCGGGACTGAACCGGACAAAGCTGGTTTTGTGACCGGATTCGGCCGACATACGTTCCAACGGCACCCGTGAGACACCATCGGCCGGGCTCGCAATCCATTCATATTGTTCGGGCAACATACAAACCGGTTTATCAAAATCCATATTCAGGCGAAGCCCGCCGCCGTTATTGATCGATTTTGACGCCATCCTGACCCCTGTCCTTCCCGGTTCCTCAAATAATGTCGTGTAAATTAATGTAAATTGAGCGATAAACATAGCTTTATTTACGCATGGCTGTAGTAAAAACCGGCCTTTGCTCTTATCCTCTTCATCCTGATTTGTTATCTACACCTTCTGCCGAACCGATGAGTAATGGTATGTCCGGAAAACTAAAGATTTCGCTCCTGGTAATCGCGGTCGTCGCCGCAGCAGTTTTTTGGTTATCAGGCAACTCGGATACCCCTTCTTCCACCTCTAAAATAGAAACGGCGGCGATTGATTCGGGTGACATCAACCGCAGTGTGGCAACCTCCGGCTCAGTGCGGCCATTGATTACCGTGGAGGTCGGCTCGCAGGTCTCGGGGCAGATCAAGGAGATTTTTGTTGATTTTAACTCCACCGTCCAAAAAGATCAGCTGCTCGCCCTGCTTGATGCACAAACCTTTGAATCACGGGTCTTGCAAAACAAGGCCGATTTGAGGGTCGCTGTCTCAAACGTTATTGTGCAACAGGCCAGCATTGATCGTGCAAAGGCCAATCTGCGCCGGGCACGGCTGGAGTATGAGCGGGCGGAACCGCTAAGCAAGAAAGGCACGCTTTCAATTTCAGAGCTTGATACCGCACTGGCAAATTTTGATTCCGCCAAGGCCGACCTGACCATGGCCGAGGCGCAACTGGTCAATGCGCAAGCCGCC
>CAZLUL010000546.1:0-1412 GCA_964562635.1 uncultured Fibrobacteraceae bacterium
CCGGTCTGGCCCACCTGATGCGAGTGGCTGATCCACCCGGCATCCACCGCCGCACGCGAGGCGCCGACAGCGCCGCCCAGGGCATCGGCCAGCGACTTGATGAGGGCGAAGTTCTCGGGGCCCTTGATGCCGCGTCCGCCGGAGACGATGATGTCGGCCTCGGCCACATCAAGCTCGCCGCCGCCGGCCGCAACCAGCTCCTTGACCACCGCGCGAATCGACAAGCTGAGCCCGTCGAGGGCGACCACTTCGCCCGCCCCGCCGAGTTCCTCCGCCGCGAACACATTTGGCCTCAGGCTGATCACCTGCGGCGTCTTGCCCGCGGTGGTGGCCGTAGCATCGGCTTTGCCGGAGTAGACCGGCCGTTGTGCGGTGAACGCTCCACTGTCGACAGTCAAGGCCACGACATCCGGGATGCCGCCGACGCCGAGCTTGGCCGCGAGCCGCGGTGCGAGGTCACGGCCCATCGCGGTTCCTGAGAAAAATATCGCCGAGGGTTGCGCCTGTTCGGCCGCCTTGGCGACCACTTCGGCGTACCCCTCGGATGAGTACAGTTCGAGATTGGGGTCGTCGGCGACAAAGACCTTGTCGGCGCCCCAGGCGCCGAGGCCAGCCGCCGCTTCAGCGATGCCCGAACCCGCCACGACCGCGGTCACCGGGCCCCCGGCGCCGCCCTCGCGTTTTGCCTGCGAAATGGCCTGCAGGGAGGTTTTCCGGATCTCACCACCACGCTGCTCCACGAATACGAGAATGCCAGCCATCATGCCCCCCTAGATCGCCTTCGCTTCGTCGCGAAGCAGTTTGACGAGCTCTGCCGCCGCGGCCGACGGGTCGTCCTCGCCCTTGATCATGACTCCGGCCGATTTCTCGGGCGGAAGCGTGAGGCTGGTGACCACGTAGAACGGGTCGGCCCCCTCTTCGATACCGAGACTCGCGACCTCGATCTTTTCGACCGGTTTCTTCTTGGCCGCCATAATGCCCTTGAGGGCCGCGTAGCGGGGCTCGTTGAGGCCCTTCTGACAGGTCACGAGCGCTGGCAGGGGGCTCTCAACGACTTCCCTGCCGCCCTCGACATCGCGTCCCCCGGTCAACGAAGCATCGCCGACCTCGAGCTCGATCACATTGGCCACGTGCGGGATATCGAGGATCTGCGCAAGCATCTGTCCGACCTGGCTGCAGTCGGTGCCGCTGCCCTTGACGCCGCACAGGACAAGACCGTACTCGCGATCCTTGATGACCGCCGCGAGCACCTTGGCGATGGTGAAGCTGTCGCCGAGGGTCCTCTGCCCGCCAAGCACGTGCACCGCCTGGTGAGCGCCGCGGGCGAGACAGTCGCGAAGGGCCGGCTCTGCGGTGGCCGGGCCGTAGGTCACCACCGTGACCTCGCCGCCCTGGGCCTCTGTGATCTGCAG
>CAZLUL010000547.1:0-1410 GCA_964562635.1 uncultured Fibrobacteraceae bacterium
TAGCGGAAGAAATCATCCTGCGGCCTGACCGACGTATCCATGTTCGCGAGCTCGACCCCGCTGGTCAGCACCACCTCTTCTTCACTCGCCTGCTGACCGCACGCAGCCAGTGCGAGACACAGAGAACAGGCAAATACCCTCTTCATGACGATCCTCCTTCTTATCTCGTTGGTTTTATTCCGGTCCCACGACCGGCCACTGTACGCGGCCGGAGCGCGGTTCGATCGGCGTCGACTGCGACGCTCGTTCCTCGTTTTCACCCTTGAGTATTCGCAGAATCCGGCTTCAGGTTTCAAATCGAGGGAGACTCATGGTCATCCCAAACTTCGGACGGCCGCGTCGACATTCGGCGCACGGGCAATCCACCGACGTACCAGGGCGAGACAACGACCGCCGCAGAGAGGGTTCAAAAAATGACGAATTGAAATATCTTCCTTCTCAATACCGCAGGAAATACTGGCACTGGAATTGCGTAGAACTGTGTTCGAAGGGAGAATCGACGATGAAACGACAGGTTGTTGTCCTCGCCGCAAGTGTTCTCGCGCTGGCGATCTGCTCCACCGCCCGCCCCCAGAGCCACGATTACGCAGCCCTGACCAACGCAATCGATTCGGTGGTCTTTCTCAGGATGAACCGGACGTTCGGCAACGCCTACTTCACGTCGTCAGGCACCGGTTTCTTCGTCCATCCCCAGGGCTACATCATCACGAACTGGCACGTCGTTGCCGACACTATCGAAATCAACATGGATGGCGTCCCCCGGGACGTCAATGCCAAAGTCCTCGACCTCGAAGCCGTGATCCACAGCGGCACCGAGAAAGAACGGGTGCTGCCGGCCAGGATCGTAGCCCTCGATCGCGCGCGCGACCTGGCCCTTTTGAAGGTCGCTACTCAGGCACCCGCGCACCTCGATGTCACTGAAAACCGTTCTGCCAGGGTCACCGATCGAGTCTGGGTTGTAGGTTTTCCGCTCGGCGAGATGCTCGCTCTCGGAAACCAGAGTCGTTCCCCGGGCTTCGAACGAAACCCAGAGGTTTCCGTCAATTCCGGAATGGTCACGTCGTTGCGCCGCGACGACAGCGGCAAGCTCGCAATGGTGCAGACAGATGCCGCGGTCAACCCGGGCAACTCCGGCGGACCGCTGATCAACGATGCAGGCCAGGTGGTGGGCGTGGTCAACGCCAAGATCATGCGCACCGAAGGACTAGGATTCGCCATCTCACCGACCCTTCTCGGTGAGTTCGTTGCCTCCCGCGCGGCGTCCGTTGCCTTTGACCCCGGAGTCATCCTCTTTCCGCCGACACCGGTTCGGGTCAGCGTCGAACCGATCCTGTCCGAACTCGGGCCCTCGATGTCGGGCTCCGTCACCCTCGAAGGCGACGACATCCGTCCCATCACGACTCGACTCAC
>CAZLUL010000548.1:0-1397 GCA_964562635.1 uncultured Fibrobacteraceae bacterium
CGGCCCCGCAACCGGCGCTCCATTGCCAGCCGAAGGTGTTGTTCGCGCAGTCGTAATCCACCAGGGTTTCCTGGAAGAAGGCGGCGCCCCACTGCCAGGGCAGCAGCAGATGCTTGACCAAAAATGACGCGACCACCATGCGCACCCGGTTGTGCATCCAGCCGGTGGTCCACAGTTGACGCATGCCCGCATCCACCAGGGGGTAGCCGGTTTGGCCGCGCTGCCAGGCCTGCAGCAGGGCCGGATCTCCGTCCCAGGCAAAGTTGGCAAACGAAGGACGCAAGTTCTCGGTAGTGGTGTGGGGATAGTGGTGCAGCAGGTGATGGGCAAATTCACGCCAGACCAACTGCCGCAGAAAGTCTTCCGCCGCGGCCCCTGAGCCGCGCAGGCCCTGGTGCCAGAGATGCTTCACACTGATGGCTCCGAAATGCAGATCGCAGGAAAGGCGCGAGGTGCCTTCGCAGCCGGGAATATCCCGCTGCTGGACGTATTCTTGGAGACCTGAAGCGCGGAATTTTTCCCAGCGCTGACGGGCGGCTTCTGCACCCACTGGCCACTGATTTTTTAAGCCTTCAGCCCAGGAATGTTTGGGTTCAAGGCCCAGAGCGGGCAGATCCAAACTGTCCAGCGTTTCTGGGAACGATTTCCAGCTGGTCGGCGACGCCAATGGTTCAGCCACGTGATGGGTCTGACGGAATTTCCGGTAAAAGGGGGTAAAAACCTGGAAGGGCGTTTCAGACCCGGTCAACAGGCAGCCGGGTTCAGCCATCAGACCGTCGGCGAAAGTCTGGGTTTCGAGTCCAGCTTGGTGCAGGTGATCAGCAGTGAGAGAATCTTGCCTGACGGTCTCCGGTTCGTGGAGCCGGTTCCAGACAACGTCCCGGGCGCCGCATTGCCCGGCCAGTTCGGCCAGGACGGAACCGGCCGGCCCGCGGCGCAAAACGAGCGGCAGCCCCTGGGCGGCCAGATTTTGGGCAAGGTCCGCCAACTGTTGGTGCAACCACCAGCGCGAGGCCGCGCCAAGGCCTTCGGGCCCGGCGGCGAGCAGCCAGTCTTCCAACACAAAAACCGGCACCACTGGCCGACCACTTTGGCAGGCATGACTGAGGGCGGGGTTGTCAAGCAACCGCAAATCTCTTCGAAACCAGACGATGATCGCAGAGGTAGGCATGAGATGGCTGCTCAAACGTGGCTGCGCAGCGTCGGCTCCTTGGGATGGGGTGAAGCCCGCTACTGGGGACTCATTTCAAACGCGTCTTTATCATAGCCATTTTGGGCCAGGATCGAATAGATGCGAGCCATGTTTTCTGCTTCCAGTTGGGGAGTCCGGGCCAGCACCCAACCATATTTGCGATCCGGAGTGCCCACGATTGCCCAACCGTAATTCTCGTCCAGGC
>CAZLUL010000549.1:0-1377 GCA_964562635.1 uncultured Fibrobacteraceae bacterium
GATTTCCCGGTTTTTCCCCGCCGACCGCATCATGTGCGGACGTTCTGGTGCGTGAGTTGATCACCCCACCATCGCTACCGCCTTCCTTCGACCAGCACGGCCGCCCCGACATTCATGCCTAATCCAAGGGCCGCCGTCACCGCCAAGACCGGCACCGACACGGGGGCTGACCAGGCCAGAAGCAGCAATCCCCAGGCGGCCGTCACCTGCAGGATCCCCAGGATGATCCCTTGGCGTCGATCACCAGTCAGCGAGCCGACCAGCAGCGGTGTCGCCAGCCAGAACGCAGGCCAACCATAGCCGACCAGACGTTCCAGGCTGGAGCCGGACATCGGGGCCACAAGCGCCATGATCAGGCCGAAGACCAGGGCCGCGCGAATCCCAATTGGCGTCTCAGACCAGGCGGCGCGCACCCGCTCGCGTCGGGCCCACAGCAACCCCGGAATCACTCCGAAGAGGCCGCTCCAGGCCACCAGAAGCCATAGCGGTCGTCGAGGGTTGAAACCGCACACCCCCACTTCGCGCACGTCGCCCGAAGGCACCCATGCCGGCAGGGTCCAGGTGCGGATCGGTTCGCAGTAGTCGATGGTTTCCACGTAGAGTTCCCATCCGCAGACATTGCGGCTGAAATTGAAAAGGAACTTGGTCGCCAGGTAGAGGGGCCCGCGGATGCCGTGCACGTTGCCCGCCCCGGACAAGAGGGAGCTCGCCCCCAGGCCAACCACCATGGTTGTGATCAGGGCCAGGGCGAATCTGGGCCGATCGCGCCAGGCCATCACGGCCAGCACCAGACCGAACAGAGTCAAGGATTCGCGACAGAGAATGGCGCCCACCAGAAGGGGGAAGACCCACAGAGAACGGTAAACGGCTGCTACCGTGATCAGACTCAGCCAGGCTGCGGCGTGAATGTCGGGCAGGGTCGCATCCCGCAGCAGGGCGGCGGCCAACCAGCCCACCACCGCAAAAACGGTTACCGGAACCGGCACTCCACCACGGCGGTGCAGACCGAAGATGACCGTCAGGGTGATCCAGAAGGCCAGCACCGCCAGGACGACAAAAGCCCATTCGGGGTCCAGGCCGGCGTTTGTGAGCAGCCGCGCCAAGCCCGTGTGGACGAGCCGTCCGGCAAAGGGCGCGGGTACCTCCTGGCCCTCCCCGCGGGCTATCTTGAGATACCAGCCGCTGTCGGCACTACGATGGGGAAGGTCGGTCCAGACAATCGCCAGCGTGACGACCGTCAACAGAAGCGCCAGGGCGGCGGGCCGCCCCCAGCGGTCCAGGATTTTCGTGCCGTGCATGGTCATATCCCCTGGAACTTGGCCCCTAATCGTGATCCACCAACCCCATTTCGAGAATGCTGGTCATGTCGTCGTAGGT
>CAZLUL010000550.1:0-1370 GCA_964562635.1 uncultured Fibrobacteraceae bacterium
TCGGTAGGATCGATATCAATTCGGATCGTCGTAGAAGGCAAAGGTAGATCCCATCCATTTGTCATCGATTCATTAAACCTGGTACCAATCGCTAGGAAAAGATCACTTGCTTTGACCAATGGCTGGATATCCGCTACTGGTGCCCAACCAATACCACAAGCCAAGGGATGGTTACCAGGAACTGCGCCTACTCCCATGCCTGTCATCAACACCGGTGCGCCTAACCTCTCCGCCAGCCTGGTTAATTCTGCGCTGGCACCGCTGCTAATTGTGCCACCGCCAGTGTAAATCAAGGGACGTTCCGATTTAATTAGAGCGGTTACCAATTGCTCAATTTGATCTGCTGGAGGTGCTCCTGGAATGGGAGCACCTGGTGGTTGGTTTTCCATCTCGTCAGTCCAAGTCATGGTTTCGGCCTGAACATCGAGAGGGATTTCTATCTGAACCGGTCGCGGCCGCCCACTACGCAAAGCCTTCATAGCCTGATGGAAACCTTCCGAGATCTCAGCGCCATCACTAATTCGATACCCATATTTCGTTAGTGGTGCTAGCATTTCAAACTGATTTGTCATCTCATGAAGTAGGCCGGCCTCCTTATCGATAAACTCACGGTTGACCTGCGTAACCAATACCAACATGGGCGTTGAATCGTAGAATGCCTCTCCTATGCCAGTCATCGCATTTGTCAATCCTGGACCAGGCAGTGGGATGATAGCCGCGGGTTTTCCATTTGCACGAGCGTATCCGTCAGCCATGAACGCTGCACCCTGTTCATGACGGACCGTAATCACCCGGATAGTAGGATGGCGGTAAAGGGCATCAAAGATCGGCATGCTGTAATGACCAGGGATACCAAAGACCATCTCAATACCTTCCCGTTCCAAACACTTAACAATTGCTTCAGCACCAAACATTTTTGTCATAGATTCTCCAAAATAGTATTCGCCAAACCGCTATAGTAATTGACGCGAGACACTTATGGCCCTGATCGATACAATTCTGTAACCACTGATCTAGAAATTCATTCAGGCTATTAACTAGCTTCTGATTTATACCACCATCGTGTTCAGCACTCTGGAATATCGTTGAATCTTGATATGTCATTGCGTTAGCAGTCATTAGCTCCGTGTTAATAATAATTTCCATGTCAGGATCAGCAACTGAATCTGAATTAACTCTGTAATAATGCGAAAACGCTATACGAACAATTTTATTCTGCCTTGATAGGATATCAAGATTAAGGTCCATCAAAGCATCAGAAGATAATTTAGACTTCCCTGCACTTCTACGTGTTGCTATATCAGGAATGATTTTTATTAGTTTGTTATAGATTGATTGTGATTTCATTTGAGTCTCCTGTTAAAAGAAAC
>CAZLUL010000551.1:0-1368 GCA_964562635.1 uncultured Fibrobacteraceae bacterium
TCAGTGTACGCTATCCTAGCATCTGAAGAGTCCGGGAGGGTCTGGCATTCCTACAAACCGTCGATTATTTGCGTGATTTTGTGTTAGAATTGCCGCTGCACCGGTCCGTTATCCAGAAGGGACGGAGAGTATTTAGAACTTATAAGGAGAGGGAAAATCATGACGAGAAGTTCTTCCGCCGAGACGAGGCCCGCGCTCAGGCCACTCATCATTTTTTGCTGGATCGTCTGTCTGGTCGCACTACCGCTCTCGGCTGCCCACGCGCAGGTGGTGGCTCTGCACGCGGACTTCAACCACGACACGGTGGGTGAGATGCCAACGACGGACCTGCCCGGCGACCCGGACGGTGACTCGCTGGTGCGCTCTGAGTCAGGTGGGACGGTCCGTGTCCAGGAAGCTTTCGGCGATATGAACGGCCAGCCTTGCGTGGTGACCCGCGAGATTTTCGCCCGACCGATCTACGTGTCGGGCCGGGTGGACCCGGATCTGCGCGACTGCAGCTGGTACCGAGTGACCTGGCGTGGCCTTGTCTCGGCCAACGTGCAGTTTTTCTACATGTCGTTCGGATCGTCCAACAGCCAGATCCTGGCCTCGCTTGAATACCGCGCTGGTGGCGTGCACACCGTCAATGGCTCCGGAAACGTGATCTCGGTGGGCTACCAGCCCAACGTTTCCCAATTCTTCGACATGGAGCTGGACCTGACAACGAAGACCTTGAACCTGTCCATCGACGGTCAGCCCGTGCCCGAGGCCCAGGACCTCCGATTTGTCCAGATGGGTCCTGATGGCCTGCGATCGATAACCACCTCATTTGGCATGGGCGATTTCTACGCCGTGGCCATTGACGACTTGCACGTGCTCGCCGATGGCTGCCCCGGGGTGCCCACTGAAGAAAAGCCGTGGGGGACGATCAAGGCGCTGTACAGGTAGGAAGCGGTTAGGAAGACAACTAGTACGCCGAATCCGGTGCAGGCAAAAAATGAGCGCGGCCGCAACTGACTGCGACCGCGCTCTGTATCCGCCTGTCCCTGCCATTTAATCCGTCCGGACTCAAGTCGGCCTATTGGGGCTCTTTCCCGTCCCACGCCGGGACCTGCACTTGTATTGGTTTCCCTGATCAGGCCAGTCCAGCTAAACGAACCTGGAGCCGACCGTAGTGATTTTGCGCCCTTCTAGATGGAAGGGAGGCAACTGATAACTCGAAAATTGCATGGGGGGATTCCCGAAACCGGAGCAAATTGGTTTGTTTCGCATAATGGGACGTTGGGGCTACCAAATCAAAAAGGCTCACTATTCTTAGTGAGCCTTTTTTGGTGTCCAAATCGAGGGTCTTCTGTGTCCACGAGAGTGTGGGGAGTCAACGCAGCC
>CAZLUL010000552.1:0-1345 GCA_964562635.1 uncultured Fibrobacteraceae bacterium
TCCATGCCGTAGTAGTCGGCCATGCTCTGGTCGACCACCTGGGGAAAGACGCCCAGGTAGGCCCGCTGCACATGGCCCACCGTGCGCAGGGATTCCACCACGCGCATGGCCATGTTGGTCGGGATGGCAAAACCGATTCCCTGGCTACCACCGCTGCGGCTCAAAATTGCCGCATTCATGCCCACCAATTCGCCCTTCATGTTCACCAGAGCGCCACCGCTGTTGCCGGGATTGATCGAGGCGTCGGTCTGGATCAGATCCGAGTAGTCCATCAGGCCGATGTTGCGGCCCAGGGCACTGGCAATACCCAGGGTGACCGTCTGGCCCACGCCGAAGGGGTTGCCGATGGCCATGACCTGATCGCCAACCCGCAGCTTGTCACTGTCGGAGATCTCCACGAAGGGCAGATTTTTGGCGTCAATCTTGATCAGCGCCACATCGGTCGGGGGGTCGGTGCCGATGATCTCGGCCTCGTATTCCCGCTCACCGGCAAAGGTGACGTGCACCTTGGAGGCGTTTTCGACCACGTGGTTGTTGGTCAGAATGTATCCGTCGGCCGAGATCACGATGCCCGAACCGAGGGAATGTTCCATGCGTTCCTGGCTCTCACCCTCGTCTTTTTTGTGGGTGTCGTCATCCGGCATGTTGAAGAAGCGCCGGAACATGGGATCTTCCATGAACGGGTGCTGGAAATTGCTGTCGACCATTTTGTCCGTGGAAATATTGACCACCGCGGGCATGGTCTTGGCGGCGACGTCAGCGTAGGAACGCAACTCGCCGGTGGATTCCTGGGCCAATGACGGCACCGCGACAGCGACGAGCAGCAAAGCGGCCAGTCCGGTCGATATGATGCGGCCACGTACAAGGTTGCGCATGAGGTATCTCCTTCAAGTGATCTGGCGTCAGACCACAGGCGGGGCGGACAGTAGCCGCACCCGGGGGTTTCAGGGGGATGTTTGCTCAGCTGTTCCAACTCGGCCGGGCCCCAATAGTTTCCATAAAAAAAGACCGGCCCGCCACTTTCGCGGAGCCGGTCTCCAGAAACAAGAAGGGCGCAAGCCCCTTATCCGTCGTCGCCGATGGCCTCAGTGGGGCATTCTTCCATGGCGTCAATGCAGGCCTGCTCTTCTTCGTCGCCCTCGGGTTGCTTGTTAACAAAGGTGAAACCTTCGTCTTCGTTGCGCTCGAAGTTGTCCGGGGCCGTCTGGCGGCACAGATCGCAGTCGATGCAGTTGGTATCCACGTAGAACTGGCCGTCGGCGTTTCCTTCAACCTTGTCAGTATTATCAGCCATTGAATTCCTCCTGGCCTATTTCCCGGTGTGACCGGGCTTAAAAACACAAAT
>CAZLUL010000553.1:0-1340 GCA_964562635.1 uncultured Fibrobacteraceae bacterium
CGTTCGTGCAGCTAAAAGCCGGCAAACTGTCAAATCGGCCCTCAAATACTGAATTGAACACTCGCTTGGCCCGCTGCGGCACCAGGGCATGGTAGAGCGTGGACGCGGTGTAGAGCATCACCATGGCGGAGCCGAAGATGGTCACACCCACCACCAGCCGCGCTGAACCGCGCTGGGCGGCCAGCACCACCATCACGACCAGGCAGGCAACGGAAAGCAAGCCGCCCAGGCCGTGCGTGATGGCGTGGGCGACCTCCTCGCCGGTGGAGAAACGGTCGTGCTGGAATGCACCGCGCATGAGGGGCCTTGGGTTGGGGCGCGACGTTGCCAGTGGCGTGCAGGTTAGGCTGCCGACGGCCCAGGCACAAGGACCATCGAGGCCTCGCTCACGGCGCCGGGTCCCAGGTGAACGAGAAGTTGGCCGGCCCGGTGACGTCGCGGTCGTAGCGCCTGCGTTGGTTGGTGCCAGGTGCCGACAGGTAGAAGCGCATGGTGGCCGTCAGGGTGATGAGTCCGATCTGCTCGCCATTCTCGTCCATGGCCGCGAAGGGCTCCACGTCGTACAGGAAGGGAAACAGGCGCTGGTCGTCGATGACGATCCGACCGTCGGCGTCGGTGGCACCGATCCCGGTGTCGCCATCGTCCAGGCGGGCCAGGAGCATGGGATGGCGCTGATCCAACACCACCTCGTCGTTGCTGGGGTCACGGATCACCAGGTGAGCATAGAAGACACCCGACGGGACGATGTCATCACTGTCGTCGCGGCCGTCCCAGATCCACGTGTAGTTACCGGCATCCCGAGGCCCGCCGTCCAACAGGCGCCGTTCGATCCCGGCAACGTCCTCGATGGTCAGGCGAACCAGACCGGCCTCGGTGAGCTGGCCAGGAATCCTGACTGCCGGGTAGAATGGGCAGGGGGATGGTGCCCGTAATTCGCTGGCCTGCTCCAGCAACGGCGCCTCGAGTGTGTGTTTTTCACCGTAGAACGGGGTATCCGGCGCCAGCGCCAGGTCGAGCCCGGCCACGGGCTGCCCCTGGGGGTCGATGACCTCGATGATGACCTGGAATACCTCGGGGGACGCGGGGTCGTCGTCCCCACATGCTGGCAGAAGGATGGTCAGAGCCAGGATGGCGACGTGGAGTGGGCGCATGTTCGGACCTCCCATGGATCGTGGCGGAACGAGCGAGGTTGGCGCACGAACATCGTGTATCCATCCAACTCCACAACTCAATCGGACGGTCATTCTACGGTCCTGGGGCAACGATGGTCGAGTACGGAATTCCGTGATCGGTGGTCCGAGTTGTCGACCCACACACCTCCATGCTAGATTCGAAGTGAT
>CAZLUL010000554.1:0-1340 GCA_964562635.1 uncultured Fibrobacteraceae bacterium
GGACCCACGCCTACACCGACTACACCCACAATCTGATCTACCAGTGGCAGCCCGGGGCGCTCAATGAGAGCTACTCCGACATCTTCGGCGAGATCGTGGACAGGCTGAACGGCGAGGGACAGGACGAGCCGGGCTCCGTCCGCATCGACGGCAGCTGTTCGGTATTCGGCGGCCAACTGAGGCCGACCCTCACCATCGCCTCTCCCGCTCAGGTCGCCAGAGGCTACGCAGTCAGCGACGCCACCTTTAACCCGCTGCCACCGTGGTCCTCGACCGCCCAGGTCGAGCTGGTGAACGACGGCGTGGCGGACGACGCCAACACCCTCTCGGATGCCTGCGATCCTCCGCTGGTCGGTTTCACTCCAGGACGGATCGCGCTGATCGATCGCGGCGAATGCTCCTTCCGCGACAAGGTGATTGCCGCCGAGGACGCGGGCGCCTCGAGCGTCATCATCGCCAACAATCAGGGCGATGGTCTGGTGACCATGGGCTCGGATGAATCGGGGCGCCTGACGATCCCCGCGCTCTTCATCGGCCAATCTGACGGCGAGGCTCTCAAGCCGGTGCTCGACCAGGGCGTTCAGGCCACACTCTCCCAAGAAGGGGCAGCCTCCGACCCGTCGGTGCGCTGGCTGGTCGCCGAGGATAGCTCGATCGGCGCCTTCCGCGACATGTGGAACCCGAACTGTTTTTCCAACCCCGGGCGGGTTTCGGATCCCAGCTACTTCTGCCGCGAGGACGACGACGGTGGTGTCCACATCAACAGCGGCATCCCCAACCACGCCTTTGCACTCCTGGTCGACGGCGGCGCGTACAACGGCCGCACGGTCGCGCCGGTCGGCATGACTAGAGCCGCCCACATCTACTGGCGCGCGATGTCGGCGGGCTATCAGACGCCGACCAGCAAGTTCGCCGATCACGCCGACGCGCTCGAAATGAGCTGCTCGGATCTCATAAACCAGGGCCTCACGGATCTGGAGACCGGCGAGCCGTTTCCCAATGTCATCAACGCCGGCCACTGTGCGCAGGTGGCGGAAGCCATGCTGGCGGTGGAGATGCGAGACGATCCCGTCCAGTGCGGCTTCGAATCGGTGCTCGATCCCAATCCCCCACCAGTGCAACCGACACACGTTCTCTACTCCATCACCTTCAGCTCCGACCCCGGTTCTTCGTGGAAGCGAAGCAATGAAGGCGTCTTCGAGGAGTTCGACACGAACCGCAATTGGAGGTGGACGGATTCGCTGCCGGCCGGTCGCGACGGTGGCGCGATGTGGGCCATCAACACCTCCTTCATCGGCAACTGCACTACCGACGACCAATCGGGCGTGCTGTACCTGGAG
>CAZLUL010000555.1:0-1337 GCA_964562635.1 uncultured Fibrobacteraceae bacterium
CTTGATACACCGTCTCTGTATTTCCCGCTACAGCAATCCATCCAACGGACTGCGCACGCCTTTGCCGCCGCGGTTCAGCACATGCGTATAGATCATCGTCGTCGACACATCCGCATGACCCAGCAGCTCCTGCACGGTGCGAATGTCATAGCCGGCTTCCAATAGATGCGTTGCAAACGAGTGGCGAAGGCAATGGCAATTCACCTTCTTCGCAATTCCGGCGTGCTGCGCCGCAGCCTTCACCGCCTTTTGCAAGCCATTCTCATGCATGTGATGCCGCCGCGTCTTGCCGCTGCGCGGGTCCACCGACAGCCGGCCGCTCGGGAACACGTACTGCCAGATCCATTCCTTTGGCGCATTGGGCCACTTGCGCGCCAAGGCATCCGGCAGAAACACCTCGCCGAACCCCTGCGCCAGATCCTGCTCATGCAGGGCGCGGGCCTCCCGGAGCTGCGCCTGCAACGGTTCCTCCAGACGCGCCGGCAGCGGCACCACCCGGTCCTTTTGCCCCTTGCCAGCCCGCACCAGGATCTGGTGATACGGGAAGTCCACGTCTTGCACCCGCAGCCGCACGCACTCCATCAACCGCATCCCCGTCCCGTACAGGAGCGCCGCCATCACATGCTGCGTGCCGGCGATTCCCGTCAGCAGCCGCGCGACCTCGGAGCGCTCCAGCACCACCGGTAGCCGCTTCGGCCGCTTGGCCCGAACAAAGTCCCCCAGCTCGTCCAGCGACCGGCCAAGGATCTGCTTGTACAGGAACGCGAGCGCATTCAGCGCCTGGCTCTGCGTGCTGGCCGACACATTGCCGCGCACCGCCAGGTCCTCGAGGAAAGCCCGGATACGGTCCGCACCGATCTCGGCCGGATCGCGGTTGTCGCAAAACAAGATGAAACGGCACACCCACGATTCATACGCCTGCTCCGTCCGAATCGAGTACTTGCGCCGCCGAATCTCCGCCACCATCCGCTCCAACAGCGCCCGATGCGTATCCCGAGCCCCATCGAGTGCCGATGCCGCGTTCCGCTTCTCCTTGAATTTGGCTCCGGACACCGGCGGATCGCTGTTGGATCCGGCCGCAACGGGAGGTGTCTCGCGGGCAATCGTCGGATGATCCGGTGCCAAGGTGCGGGCCGAATCCCGCCAGAAGCCCCAGTCCACCTCCTCGGCAACCGGAGCCTGTGCAGTGACCAGGAGATTCTGTACCCCATCCACGATTTGGACGAACTGCCAGGCCAAAATTCTGTCTAGTCTCCCTACCTGCTCCAGGTAGCCGGTCACGTCCTCGCGGGTGTGCTGGGCGAGACGCTTGTCCGGAAACGCCTTCAGATAGTCCT
>CAZLUL010000556.1:0-1335 GCA_964562635.1 uncultured Fibrobacteraceae bacterium
CCCCCGCTGGGAAACCTCAGTGAAAATTCCCACCTCGATTTGGGGCCTCGTATTGGGCCTGTCCCTCTTTGCGTCGGCTCAGGCGCAGGCACAGACGATCCAACCTGTCGCCGCTCTTCCCACCATAACCGATCCTGTCATCTTGGATGGTACAACTGCGCTCGGATTTGCCGGCACCCCGGTCATCGAACTCGACGGTTCACTGGCCGGAACGGCCCAGGGACTGTGGATCACCAGCGGTGGGACGACCGTCAAAGGACTTGTCATCAACCGATTCGTGCTGGACGGGATTCGCATCTCCGGTGGCGACGGGAATATTGTCACGGGGAACTTCATTGGCACGGACACCACCGGCGCCCTTGACCGAGGCAATATCGGTGACGGCATCGACATTCAGTCGGCCAGCAACACCGTCGGGGGAACCACGGTCGCCGATCGCAACATCATCGCCGGCAACGATCAGGACGGTATCGACATCGATACCGCCAGCGCATATGACAATGTCATCAAGGGAAACTACATCGGCACGGACGCCACCGGAATGGTGTCCCTGGGAAATTTCAGCGACGGTATCCTGATCAAGGGCGGGGCCAACACCAACACCATCGGAGGAACCGCGGTCGGGGAAGGCAACGTTATAGCCGGTAGTGGCGGCGAAGGTGTGGCCGTCAGCGACGCCGGAACCGACAACAACATCATCGAGGGAAACCTCATCGGCACCGATGTCACCGGGACGATGGGGGTGCCCAATGTCAGCGACGGCGTTCGGATAACGAACGATGCCGGCGGCACCCAAGTGGGCGGTACTTCCGTCGAAGCAAGGAACGTCATTGCCGGCAACGGCGCCCGCGGAATCCTGATCGGCAGCGCCAATGGAACGATTGTCGAAGGCAATTATATCGGAGTGGACGTCGGGGGCGTCAACCCACTGGGCAATGGATACCGGGGCATCGAAATCGGTGGCACTTCCAGCGGGAATACCATCGGCGGTACCGGTCTCGGCGCTGGGAACATCGTGGCCCACAACACCGAAAACGGCATCGTGGTTCTCGATACCGCATCTGGTAACCGGTTGCTGGGTAACGCGATACATGACAACACAGCCCAGGGCATTGACCTCGCCAATGACGGCGTAACGGCCAACGACGCCGACGACTTGGATGTCGGGCCCAACAACCTGCAGAATTTCCCGGTTCTCCAATCAGCACAAACCGATGGAAGTTCCACGCTCACCGTATCGGGTGCCATCACAAGTGCCCCATTCACGGACTACAGGATCGAATTCTTCAGCAATACCTCCGTCGACGGGTCCGGATATGGGGAAGGGGAAACCTA
>CAZLUL010000557.1:0-1332 GCA_964562635.1 uncultured Fibrobacteraceae bacterium
CTGGTCGGTTCATTATACCTCAGAGTGTCCATTAATTTAGAGCTTGAAACGGTCCTGACGTTGCTGGCAGAAAACAAGTCTTGATGGGCCGGTTTATGGAGTTCAGGGCCTTCGGACCCAAATAATTTAGAGCTTATAACGGTCCATATGTTGCTGGCAGAAAAAGTGCTATAATCAGGGATATGAGCTAAAGGACAAGGAGTTGATCCGGCCTTCAACAATTAGAGAATGTGTCTATTAGTTTTAGGCTGAGGACTCTGGAAGTAGCCGGTGACGCACAGCACAGGGCAAAAAACCACATCCAATCGAATGGTGCTTGCGCACCACGCGCCATGCATGGCGCACCACAAAAAAGGGACGGCCCGGATGGGCCGTCCCTCGTCACGTCTTCAGATCAGAAGCAGCTTAGCGATACAGAGCCTTGACGGCACCGAAGCTCTCGCTCTGGTTGGCCACGGGGTCCTCGAAGCTGGCCTTGACCTGCAGGATGGCCGTGCGGCCCCAACCCTGGTCGGGATCCCACGCGCCGACGTACCAGGCCCAGGTGTCAACGCCGTTGAAGTCGGTCTGGCCGCCAACGCCGGGGTTGATGTAGCCGAAGTAGCAATCCACGCCATCGGGAACCACGATGCCGGTCTCGGCGAGGTCCACGTAGGTGTAGACGGTCGGCGGGAACACGGTGTCATCCGGATCCAAGGCCATGAAGTCGCCCATGAAGGTGGTATTGAAGCCGCCGGGCATGGCGCCGACTTCCACGAACCAACCAGACTGAATCAGGCCCGCGCAGGGGAAACCGAACTCGGTCAGGTACAGGTCAGCACCCGTGTTGTTCGTGAAGAAGCCCATGAAGTGGCTTCCCCAGCCATCGAAGGAACCGCCAGTGGTCGGGATGAAGTCGACAACGCCGCCGGTGTTGTACTCGAAGTCATCACGGAACGCACTGCCGGACGTAGCGGAGCTCGGGGTAATCCGCATGGTCTGGCCATTCTTGCCAACGATGCCGCTGGCGGCGAAAGCGGCCGAAGCGATAAGGGTGAACAGACCGATGAGCAGTATTGTCTTTCTCATCATGCAAGCCTCCGTACAGGTTTCAGGTTGTGGTGCGATCGAATTGGCGATTGAGGGGATCGATCGCTTTGTGAAATTATATTATCATAAATTTGCGGTTAGGACCTCTAGAAAAACCAAAATTTTGCAGATTTTCTTTCCTTAAAATATTCGATTATTGGAAGTTAATGGCCAGATCAGCCGGGATTCGATGGATCGCCGACGAGTTTGGTGCATTGTTTGCGAACTACTTTGTTCGAAGGTTTGCGGCAAAGACCTTTGATA
>CAZLUL010000558.1:0-1330 GCA_964562635.1 uncultured Fibrobacteraceae bacterium
AGTCGATGTTGACCTTGGCGGTCTTCCACTCGGCGTACTCGTAGGGGTGCGCCGGCAGTGGTCGCAGCGCCGGGCGGTCGAGGCTCTCGAAGAGCTCCCGCCGCGACCCGGGCAGCTTCTTGAAGGGTCGCTCGTTGAGCCAGGCCACCCGCTCGGCGATCGCGGCGTTGGCCTCGGCGAGGCTGAAGAACATGCGGCCCCGGAGGGCGGCCAACACCCAGCGCTCGGCGAGCAGCACACCCTGTTCGGCTTTGGCCTTGTCCCGCGGCTTGTATGGCCGCGCGGGGATGACCGCACAGCCGTAGTGGGTGGCCATCTCGGCGTAGGTGCGGTTGATGTCGGGCTCGTAGCGGTGGGCCCGGCTGACCGCGGAGCGGAGGTTGTCGGGGACGACGATCCGTGGACAGCCCCCGAAGGCTTCGAAGGCCGCGACGTGGGCACCGATCCAGTGGGGCAGCGCTTGGGACGCCACGGCCTCGGCATAGGTGTGGTTGCTGGCGCCGAGCACGGCCACGAAGAGCTCGGCCTGCCAGACCTCACCGGTGTCGGGGTCGGTGATGGGCAGGGTCATGCCCGCGAAGTCGACGAAGAGCTTCTCGCCCGCGCGGTGCTCCTGGCGCATGACCAGGTCGAGCCGGCCCTGCCAGGCCCGATACAGGCGGCAGAACTGGGTGTACTGGTAGCCATCGGGCTCGCGCTCCTTGTACTCCAGCCAGAGCAGCTGCAGGGTGACACCCTTGCGGCGCAGCTCGCGGTGGACGGTGGGCCAGTCGGGCAGTGGCCGGCTCGCCGACGGCGGCGGTTCGGCCCGGGCGAAGAGACGCGCTTCGAGCTCGGCGTCGTCCATGCCGTCGGGCAGTGGCCAGCCCAGACCGGCCCGCTCGGCGCGGGCGAGGTGGTCGGCGATCGTCGAGTACGGCGAGCCGGTGGCAGCAGCTACCTGGCGGCGGCTCAGGCCCTCGCCGATGACGAGGCGGAGGATCTCTCGGATCTTGCGCATGGTGGAACGGGGTCGTGGCACCGGCATCGTCCTCGAACGGATGGATCGTCCGAGCCACGATGGCGGAACCTCGTGCCCTCACGTCAGCCTGGTGACGGCCTCACCGACGGGTGATCGGAAACCTCCGAAACGACTGATCGGATTGGAGCGAAACGGGTGATCGGATTGGAGCGTGATCCGCAACGCCTGCGACCGGTTGTCTCGTTTCACTTGTTCGAGTCGTCGGGATGTGGGCTCATCGCTGCTGTCAAGAGCAGAGTCGGTCATCACGTAGGTGAGATGATCGTAGCGATCTCGTGCTCACCAACAGACCATGACTGTGCCCGCTAC
>CAZLUL010000559.1:0-1327 GCA_964562635.1 uncultured Fibrobacteraceae bacterium
GCCGATGAACCAGTCGGGACTCGGCGCGATCATCGCCACCAGGGTGACCAGGGAATAGTCCGGACCCAGGGCGATGTCGATGCTGGTCGATCCGGGCACATCCCACAGGGGAACATCGGTAATGGTCGACTCGGCACTGCCGGTGTCGATGGCCGCCTGCACTTCGCTGAGCAGCTCGGTCTGGCTGCCCCATTCGGCCATTCGCTTCATGCCGAGGCTGGCGAGCTCTCCGATATCCCAGAACGAAACGGTGGCGTCGTGGTTGCCGCCGACCAGCCCGGAAAAGTGGGGGCCCGGTGGGAAGTCGACCGGGTGGGTGACGTCGCTCCAGGTGGTTTCGAAGGTCACGGTGTAGTGGGCCGTCTGGGCGAGCACGGCCCCGGGCATGGTCAGGAGGAGCAAGCAGGCCCCAAGTGCGAGGGCGGATTTCCAGGAGCTGATGGTCTTCATGAAATTCCCTTCTTAAGCGATCACAACTTCAAAACCCTCGAACTGCGGATGGCCGAGATACGTGCCTTCGGGCGCCCGCGATTTGCCGTGGGCGGCCTTGAAGGCGTCGGACTCGGTCCAATTCTTGAAGGCGTCGTACGATTCCCAGACCGAGTGCGAAATGAACAACGTGCCGCCGCCCTCGAGCTCGGGTCCGCGCAGCATCTTGAACTCCTGGAAGCCGGGCACCCCGTCGAGCTTCGAATCGCGGGTGCGCCACATTTCCTCGAAGCCGTCCTCGAATCCCGCGCCAATGCGGAAGCGGTTCATGGCGATGTACAACTTGGTCCTCCCTTGTCCGGTGAATGGCGTTGCTGAACACCGTTGCCCCCCGGGGGGCATAATGAGGACCATGATACTCATATTACGAGGGGCCGGCACATTGTGTGACCGGTGGCGTCACCAATATGGTTAACACCTTGGGGTTAGAATAAAGAAGAGCAATTTGATCCATTTTGTCTATTCTGTGTATTGGATTGGGGTTACATCATACTAGCTCTGCGGCCGACATCTTGGCGCCGCAACCAACCGAGCTAATAAAAATCGACTGATCTAAACGCATGATTCAAGGGTAGCTTCGCTCCGCGTGAGGCTGCCTACCATTTCATTCAATTTTGATATCGCTGCAAGCGATGTAGATCACCAAATCGAGGAGAAAATCATGAAGATATCGATGGCCACTTTTTCAGCAGCGTTATTGCTCTGCACGATACCGCTTTCATCCGCTCACGCTCAGATTGATTTGAAACAGGACTGCTTGAATTGGGTCGGGGCGGTGGACACACCGGGCCTGGCCATGAGCGTCGCCGTCTCCGGCAACTACGCTTACATGGCAGAC
>CAZLUL010000560.1:0-1327 GCA_964562635.1 uncultured Fibrobacteraceae bacterium
GCCGTGATCGCCGACAACGTTGGTGACAACGTGGGTGACGTGGCCGGGATGGGTGCTGATCTCTTTGAAAGCTATGTCGGCTCGATTGTGGGCTCGATGATTCTCGGCGTGGCCTTCATGCCGGGCAACCTGAACTTTGTGACGTTGCCGTTGGTGCTGGCTGCCGCCGGTATCGTCGTCTCGATTATTGGCACCTTCTTCGTACGCACGAAAGAGGGCGGCAACCCGCAGGCGGCCCTGAACCTCGGTACCTTTGGTGCCGGTGCGATCATGATGGTCGTTTCGTACTTCATCATCGACGCGATGCTGCCCGCCGAGTGGGTTTTCCGCGGCCAGACGTTCAACCCCCTGGGTGTCTTTATCGCCACGGTGGTCGGTTTGGCCGGCGGTATCGCCATCGGCCTGATCACCGAGTACTACACCGCCGAAGACCGCAAGCCGGTCCGGAGCATTGCCAAAGCCAGTGAAATGGGCGCGGCGACCAACCTCATTGGTGGCCTGGGCCTGGGTATGCAGTCCACGGCGCTGCCGATCATCGTCCTGGGTGTGGTGATTCTGGTGGCCTTCAAGTTTGCCGGCCTGTACGGCATCGCCATCGCGGCTTTGGGTATGCTGTCGACCACGGGTATTCAGCTGGCGGTTGACGCCTACGGGCCCATCGCCGACAACGCCGGTGGCATCAGTGAAATGGCCGGTCTGGGTGAGGAAGTTCGCGCTCGCACCGACAAATTGGATGCCGTGGGCAATACCACCGCCGCGATTGGCAAGGGTTTCGCCATCGGTTCGGCGGCCTTGACGGCGCTGGCGATGTTTGCGGCCTACCAGCAGATCGTCGGTTTGACGTCCATCGACTTGCTGAACCCCACGGTTCTGGTGGGTCTGTTGCTCGGTTCGATGCTGCCGTTCCTGTTCAGCAGCTTCGCCATGGATGCGGTGGGCCGGGCGGCCATCAGCATGATTGAAGAAGTGCGCCGGCAGTTCAGGGAGATCCCGGGTCTGATGGAAGGCGAGGCTGTGGCCGACTTCCGCCGTTGCGTGGACATCGCGACTGCTGCAGCGATCAAGGAAATGATCGTGCCTGGCCTGATCGCCGTGCTCACTCCGGTGGCCGTTGGCTTCCTCGGCAGCCCGGAGATGCTCGGTGGGTTGCTCGCCGGTGTGACGGCGACCGGTGTGCTGCTGGCCCTGTTCCAGTCCAATGCCGGTGGCGCGTGGGACAATGCCAAGAAGCACATTGAGGGTGGAGCCCATGGTGGCAAGGGTAGCGACGCCCACACCGCCGCGGTGATCGGTGATACCGTGGGTGATCCGTTCAAGGACACCTCGG
>CAZLUL010000561.1:0-1322 GCA_964562635.1 uncultured Fibrobacteraceae bacterium
ACGCCGAGATCCTGCCGGAACTGGTCGGCAACCGTGAACGACTGCACTGCGTTGCCCGAGCCAAACGACGAGATCACGGCAAAGCAGGCGAAGGCGATGGCCAGCGGCTTCCACTTGCGTCCAAGCCCGCGTTCGATCGAGTACATGGGCCCGCCCGCAGCCGAGCCTCCGGGAAGAATGGTGCGGAACTTCATCGCCAGCGTGCACTCCGTGTATTTGAGCGCCATGCCGAAGACCGCTGTCACCCACATCCAGAAGAGGGCGCCGGGGCCGCCGTAGTGGATGGCGGTGGCGACGCCGGCGATGTTGCCGATGCCGACGGTGGCCGACAAGGCGGTGGTAAGGGCCTGGAAGTGGGAGAGGTCACCCTCGTGCTCGGGGTCGTCATACTCGCCGCGGACAACCCGCAGACCGTGGCGAAAGTACCGCACCTGGATCCAGCCGAGACGAAAGGTGGTGACCAGGCCTGTCCCGACCAGCAGCACCACCAGCAACGGCATCTGCTCGGGCCATCCCCACACCAGCCCACTGATTGTGAAAATCGCCTCGCTCACCCACTCGAACAGACTGTGCATCGCGTCCCCTTCACTCGAATCCCCGTGTCCACGGGTCCGCTCATGCTAGCAGGGTGCAGGGCGGCGGGCACAGGGCACAGGGTGCAGGGTTCGGGGACCACCCGCACCCTGTTACCCTGTTCCCTGTTCCCTGATCCCTCATCCGCGCTATACTCCCCGGCCGAAGGAGAATCGACCATGCGCTCTTCGTTTTTCCAAATCATCCCCGTCGTCCTTTTCCTGGCCGGATGTGGCGCACAGCCCGAAACCGCAGGCAACGCGGCGCCCGACGACGACCTCCACCGCATGACGGCCGAGATGCCCGCCGATGAGGTCCACTCAACGGCGATGGGCGAGGCCATGGGCGGTACCATGGGCAGCCCGCTCAACACCGAAATCACCGTCGCACCCGAGATCGCGGCAGCCTGGTCCGGAGTCCGCGTCCAGGTAGTGGAGTCTGAGACCGAAAACGCCGAGGCCTTCGACATCCCTCTCGGCGACACCGTCGAGCTCGGTGGCAGCGGACTCACCTTGACGCCCGTGGCGTTCGTCCCCGACTTCGTGATGGACGAGGGCGGCATCACGAGCCGCTCGGCCGACCCCAACAACCCCGCGGTGCGGGTCGTCATCTCGGAGGCCGGAGCGGTCGACTACGAGGGGTGGTTGTTTGCGGCCATGCCCGGCATCCATCCGTATCCGCATGAGCGGTACCGGGTGTTGCTGGTCGAGGGGATTCCGGCGGAGGGCGAGTAAACAGTGATCAGTGAT
>CAZLUL010000562.1:0-1322 GCA_964562635.1 uncultured Fibrobacteraceae bacterium
TATTGACCTCCAGTGAGGGGCAGCGGGTCATGAAAGGTTATGACCGGCGAATAACTCGTTTCTGGCAGTATCACCGGCGTTTTCCCAAGCGGTTGCTATTGGAACGCAGCCTTTTGCGGGAGCTGAAATCAGAAAATTACAGCCGGGTATATGTTTTCGAGACCAGGCCATTTTACCGCAAATGGCTGCGCGTTATCGCCCCGGATTTATACGGTTTGGATTCAAACAAATCCGGGGGCCATTATTGCAACCACTGTATGGATGTTGTCGACAGTTCCCTCGACACGCCAATAAACCGTGGCTGGGTGACCTTGCCCGTTACTGGCGAGGGTGCAGCCAAAGCCGACGGGTTGTTGTCCGCCAACGGAATAGACTCTGATACGTTGCTGATCGGGCTACACCCAACGTTCAGCGGCAGTTCCTTTGGCTTTTTCAGAGATCAAAAAGGTCGGCGACACCGAGAGTGGCCGCAGGAAAATTTTGCCCAGTTGGCCCGACTGCTGCAAGACAAACTGAAACACCACGAACGCAAACTGGCGCTCCTTATCGACGCTCTGCCGGAAGATCGTTCGATTGTCGAACACATTGTTCGACAAAGTGAAAACAGCATAACAATGCTGTGCGAACCGCCAGATTTTCAACGTTACAAGGGATTGCTCAAACGTCTTGATCTTTTGGTCGCCCCCAATACAGGCCCGATGCATTTTGCGGCCGGGTTGGGTACGCGCGTTGTGGGGCTGTTCTCGGATTGGGCGGTTGAAGACTGTGGCCCGTTTATTCCAGCTACTCAGTTTGAGGTTCTGGAGGCCAGCAAAACAACCAACCCCGAGCTGGGATTAGTTGCCATTACTCCTGAACATGTCAGTGAAGCGGTTTGCCGAGTGCTGGCACTCTAGCTTTACACTCCAAAATATCGCGCACCATAATCCGGTGCTATTTACGGTCTACCACCACCCCAAATACAAGAACCCCGTCACTCAAAGAGCAACGGGGTTCCGTTCATCAGCCGGTTAGGCTAACGGATCAGCTTACCAACGGCCACCACCGCCGCCGCCACCGTAGCCGCCACCGCCACCGCGGGGCTTGTCCTGGGCTTCGTTAACGCGCAGCGCACGGCCGCCCATTTCCTTGCCGTCCAGGGCCTGGATAACCGGGGCGATCGCGTCGTCGTCCATCTCGATGAAGCCGAAACCACGGGGGCGTCCGGTCTCACGGTCGTTAATTAGCGCAACCGAATGCACGTTACCGTGCTGGCCGAACAGTTCGCGAACTTCATCTTCAGTCGCGGTGAAGGGCAGGTTGCCAATGTACAATTTCTTCAA
>CAZLUL010000563.1:0-1318 GCA_964562635.1 uncultured Fibrobacteraceae bacterium
TCGGGATGTCCCCGTCAACACACAGCAGCGACAGCACGAATTGCTTGAGATCCGGACGTTTATCTTTGCTGTAGCCGTGCGTGATGTTGGCCGTCGCTTGCCCGCTGACGGCGTTGTGGTAGTCACCGAAGACGTTCACCGAGGTCGTATCGAAGTGGACATGCTTGGCCGTTAACGCGAACTGATCCATCGCCGCGACCGACAGCGTAGAGAAAATCCGTTGCGTGCCTGTATCAAACAGCCGATCTAGCACCCGCCCCGCGTTGTCATCACTGAAATAATTCCCCGCCAGACCCTCGCCGAACAGCACGGCTCGGTCGCAATCGGAGAAGGCGCTCTCCAAGTGATACAACGGTGAGCGTCCGGACAGGGTGTCGAGCACCATGCCCAACACGATCACTCCGGGCTCAACGCCCATCTCCACCGGCACCAGCCGGTTGACGATCTCCACCAAGCCCAGGCGCCGCGCGAACTCGGCGACGATTGGAAGGTGGTTGACCTGTGCGACCGAAATCGTCTGCTTGTGCGCTTCGATCGATGCTGCGAACGGATAAGCCATCGGTTTTCTCCCCTTTAAAAAGATGGAGAGTCCAATCGGCTCGTTAGCACTAAAGTGTAGCGGTTTCCGATGGCCGTGTCTAGCAACTTCTCACAGAGGCGGCAGTGCGAGGCATCAATGGCCCTGACGGCAAACAAGAACTTGCGGCTATTTGCAGCGAAAAAATAGCCATCGGTGCGCATCGTGCCTGCGGAATGTGCGTCAGATGGTATGAAAGTTGACAGAAATCGCCTTGGACCGATCTTCCGTACCGACGGCGTCAGCAGACGATCGGCACCTTGCTGTTGGCACCGGCGATCTCGCGCACCAGGCGTGGTAACAGATAGCCCGGCAGACGAGCTCGCAAGGTGTCGACAAGTTGCAGTGCGCGATCGTCGCTTACCTCGAAATGCGCCGCGCCCGTGACCCTGTCGAGCTGGTGCAGGTAGTAGTTGCCAACGCCGAGGTCGAATAGTCGCTCCGCGAGTGCCGCCAGCAGGTCGGCGTCGTCGTTAACGCCCCGCAGCAGCACGCTCTGGTTGAGCAGAGGAATGCGCGCCTCGCCAAGCATCCCGAGCGCATCGGCAGCGGCGGCGCCGAGTTCGGTGGGATGATTGACATGCACCACCAGCACCGGGCGCAGCCGGCTAGCGGTTAGAAGCCGGCACAGTGCTTTGGTCACGCGGCTTGGCAGCACCACCGGCAGACGGGTATGCAGCCGTAGCTGATGCAGGTGCTTGACCCGTTCAAGCCGCTCGATCAGCCTCGTCAGGACCTCGT
>CAZLUL010000564.1:0-1317 GCA_964562635.1 uncultured Fibrobacteraceae bacterium
GGCTCGCTGATGAACTGGTATCAGGAGCGTTCGTACCCGGCGGTGCTGGCCCAGCAGGCCGGGTCTCCGGTCTTCGAACAACCCTATGTGGCGCAGCCCGGCATCGGTCCAATCCTCGAGTTGGTGACGCTCGTGCCGCAACCGTTCATCGCCCCGGTCGGTCTGATTCCAGGCCTGCCCACCAACGCTGAATATCCCTACCCCTACAACAACCTCGGCATCCCCGGCGCCGACGTGGCCGGCATGATCTTCCAGACCGGGGATATCAACAACCTCATCCAGGGCAACTTCGACAACGTGATGTACGACATCGTCCTGCGCAACGGCATCAACACCGCCCTCGAACAGGCCATCGGCCTTCAGCCGACCTTTATGACGGTGTGGATCGGCAACAACGACGAGCTCGGCGCGGTGCTTGCGGGCACGCCCATCGAAGGTGTCACCCTGACTCCGGTCGATTTTTTCGCCGGGCTCTACACAAACGCCATCGGCGCCCTCGCGACCAACACCAGCGCGGACATCGTGCTCATCAATCTGCCGTACGCCACCTCGATTCCGTTCGCCACGACCCTGGATCCCTGGGTGGATATTCCCGGGGTGGGGCGCTGGTACCTGGTGGCCGACACCGGCGTCTTGACCGACGCCGATCTCGTGACGCTCCCGGCCGGCGACCTGATCAATCAGGGCTACGGCCTCCCCGGCGGACCGCCGCTACCCGACAACCTCAACATCTTCACCGGCGAACCCGGGGTGGTTCTGCGGCCGCCGGAGATCGCGATGATCAACGACCGGATCGACGCCTTCAACGCCGTCATTGCCCAGGCGGGCGATACCTACGGCTTCCCGGTCTTCGACGCCAATCAGCTGTTCGCAGACATCGCTAGCGGCCAGGTACTTCCGACCTTCGGTGGCGTGACCTTGACGGCCCAGTTCCTGCTCGGCGGCATCTTCTCCTACGACGGCGTCCATCCGCAGAGCATCGGCTACGCAATGGTGGCGGACTACCTGGTCCAGTTCATCAATGCCGAGTTCGGCACGAGCATTCCGCGGGTCAACATGGCCGAGGTGCTCTTCGAGGGCGACTGGCAGCCGTCGCGCGCCGCAGCCGCCAAGGAACGGGAGACCATCATGTCGAGGGAGGCTTTCGAGCAACTGCTCAAGCTCGCGCCGCCCAAGCTCGAGAAGGCCCCCAGGGTCCGCCGTCCGAACCCCTCGCAACCCGGCACCGTCGACCTCGACCCACGACGAAAACCCGGTCTGTTGCCCTGACCGAACTCAATTCCGAACCAAAAAAGCCCGGGCGATGCCCGGGCTTTT
>CAZLUL010000565.1:0-1316 GCA_964562635.1 uncultured Fibrobacteraceae bacterium
CTTGCGTTAATGCTGTGGAGTATATTGTGCAGGTTGCAAAGGACGAGGATTTTTATGATATTGTAATTGATCAAACGGCCCCCAGTTCAACTTATGAGCCTGCGATACTAACACCATCAACGGAGTACTACTGGAAAATTTCGGGGATTGATCTATATGCCAACATTGGAGCTGAATCGGTAACAAGACACTTTATCACCTCCGATTGTACCTATTCGATTTTTTCCACCAATAACACGATCAGTTCAGGCGGTGGAACAGGCAGGTTCTATGTCTCTACATCGTCAACCAGTTGCGAGTGGTATGCTGAAGCGAATGCGACATGGGTGACAATCACCTCCGAATCCAGCGGTATCGGCGATGGTACGGTAACTTACACGGTTTCGCCCAATACCGGCGATAGCCGAACGGCGGTAATCACCATTGCCGGTCAAACACATACGGTTAACCAGGATCCCGCATTAGGTTCTCTAAAAGTGACAATTTACCCGCCCGAAGCTGTTTCAGCAGGTGCCAGATGGCGAGTGGATGGAGGGGATTGGAACAGCAGTGGGTATACGCAGAACGGACTTTCAGTTGGCAATCATCTATTGGAGTTCAATACGATACCCGGCTGGATCAAACCAACCAGTCAAACGGTAACAATTAACAATAATCAGACGACCGATACCAGCGGCGAGTATAGCCAGCATACAGTTATTGATCTTAGCGTTTATGCTTATAAGATCAAAAAAGATAAATATGCCGACCTTACTTGGTCCGGGGCAAATTCAACGTCTGTGGATGTCTACCGTGACGGTTCCATAATTGCTATTACTCCCAATGATGGGGCATACACTCATGGCCCTTTTAAAGCGAAAACCCCGGTAACCTACCAATTATGCGAGGCCGGAACATCGATTTGCTCAAACATGGTTACCGTAAGCTGGTAAGACCTCTGACCAAATCTGAGTAAGTATCAAAAGCAGTTTATTTGATGATTATATCAAATGTTTAACCTGTGATTTCTCCAACATAGACAAACTCTGAAAGACTTTCAAAAAGTGGTGATATCATATTCGCAAGCGAAGTATGGCTCGCTTTTCAATGTTGGAAATTTAAGCATGGTCAGGACATCTCAAGGCATATGGTCGATTTGAGATTACCATATACGCTAAGCGGTCGCGGCTGAAACCGTTCGAAAAAAGCACTGTTATTGCGCCAGCAAGAAAAACCCCCTGCCGAAAACGGCAAGGGGCGTTGGCAGATGCTATATCGTCCCTAACGTTGCATAAACAATGTGAGAAAATATAGAGAACTTATTGGTATCCTATTTA
>CAZLUL010000566.1:0-1312 GCA_964562635.1 uncultured Fibrobacteraceae bacterium
TATGATGGGACGGTCATGACGACCGACCTTAAACCCGGGATGAAAATCTGGCGCTACCGCCTCGAAAAGCGACTCGCCAGGGGCGGTATGGGATCGGTGTGGGCGGCCAGGGATGAGCGTCTCGATCGCGAGGTGGCGCTCAAGCTCCTACCCCACATCCTGGTCAACGAGCCTTCGGCGGAGCTACGATTTGACCGTGAGGCGCGGGCGATGGCGCGTCTGCAGCACCCCAACGTGGTTGGGATCTTCGACGTCGGCACCTTCGATCCCGGGGTCGGCGAGGAGCTGCCCTATCTGGTGATGGAGCTGATTCGCGGCCGCTCGCTCAATGAACTCCTCGTGGATGGGCCGATGCCGCCGCGGCTGGCGGCCCGGGTCGTCGAACAGATGGCCCTGGCGCTCGCTGAGGCGCACGCGGTCGGCGTGATTCACCGTGATCTCAAGCCGTCGAATGTGATGGTGGGCGACGGCGGCCACGTCACCGTGCTCGACTTCGGTCTTGCCCGTCTTGCCCAGCGCGCCGGCGAGACCCCGATCGAAACGTTGACGTCGCCGGGGATGGTACTTGGTTCCTGTCCCTACATGGCGCCCGAGCAGGCTCTCGGCAAGGAGGTGACGACGTCCTCAGATCTTTTCTCGTGTGGCGCCGTGCTCTATGAGGCGCTGTCGGGCGAACGAGCCTTTGACGGGCCGACCCCGATGAAAGTGCTGCAGGCGGTGGTGCAGACCGACTACCGGCCGCTGGCCGATGTCGCTCCGGGAATCCCTCCGGAGCTGGTTGCGGTGGTGGATCGGTGTCTCGAAAAGGACCCAAACCGGCGCTACCGATCGAGCGTCGATCTCGCGCGTGATCTGGCGATCTTCCAGGGCACCGACGAGGTGAGTCTGGCCGAGGCGCCGACGGTCGCGATGAGCTCGGCAAAGCTGGAGGCGGTGACGGTGCGACGGCGCCGGCTCGCCCTGAGGGCGGCCGGATTGGGCGCCGCCGCGGTCGCTGTCGGGCTTGTGATTGGTGGGTTGTTGGCCCGCGCCGGAGCGGAACCGCTGCGTCCTGATCCGGGACGTTGGGTCGTCAATGCTCTCCTCGACACCGTCGGTACGCTGAATGACCCGGCATGGAACCCGTCGGGCGATGAGGTCGTCGTTGCCTGGAACCAGATTGGACGCAGCGAGGTGATCGCCGTCGACGCCGCAACCGGTTCGACCCGCACCGTGCTCACGGGATCGGCCGTCGAAGCGTTGAGCCTGCCTCGGTATTCTCCGGATGGCAAGGCGTTGTTGGTGGAGGTGGTGGTTGCCGGCGAGCCATCGC
>CAZLUL010000567.1:0-1311 GCA_964562635.1 uncultured Fibrobacteraceae bacterium
GAAATCTCTTCAGCGCTAAATCGCTTCGTCAGTTGGCTCTGGAGGAGCTCATGAAAGAAATGGTGGTAGCGGAACCAGTGGTGTTGTTCGTCCAAAGGGACCACAAACAGGTGGGTCTCTTCCAGCCAATCGATGAAGGCTTCCCCACTCAATGGATCTTCTGTCTCTTTCTGCTCTTCGGTCGATAAGGACAATTCATCGCATAGGGGTGCGCAAAAACGATCCAGAATCGATGTTCCCATCAGATAGCGCGCCATGGCCGGAGGTACGCTTGATAGGGCTTCCCGGATCAGGTAGTCGGTGATGTAGTGGGAACCTTCTTTGAGACCCCGCAGGACATGGTCCACGTCTTCTTTGTGACCCAGCGAGAGGGCGGCCAGCCGCAGCCCCGTCACCCAGCCTTCCGTCTTGGCATCCAAAATGGCCACGGTGTGCTCATCGATCGACACTCGCAGGACCCGCTCCAGGAAGGCCCGTGTTTCCGCAAGGGTAAAACGCAGGGGCTCCATGGCAATTTCAGTCAATTGGTCCCGGGCGCGTAGAGGGCCTATGGGCAGGGACGGGTCGCGCCGTGTGAGCAGCACCAGGTGCAGCATGGGCGACGGATAGCGCAGCAGTTCCACAAGCAGATCGTGCACGGCCGTCTCTTTGATGCGGTGATAGTCATCCAGCACCAGGATAAAAGGTTCATTAGCCTGGTCGACATCATTCAGCAGGTAGCGCGACAGCACCTTTGCAGGAGGTAAACTGACTGCCTGGAGCAGGGCTTTGGTCTTTAGCTCCACCGTGGGAAACACCCGCTCTATGGCCGCAAGCAGGTAGGTTAAAAACACGCGAAGGTCGCTGTCATTTTCATCGAGCGACAGCCAGACCCCGGGGCGCCCGCATGTCTCCAGCCACTGGCTCGCAAGGATGCTTTTGCCGTATCCGGCAGGTGAAGAAATCAGTGTCATCGCCCTGTGACGCCCCTGTTCCAGCAGTTCTATCAACCGAGCCCTGGGTATGATATCCGCCGACACAGGGGTACGGTGCAGCTTGGTGCGAAGGATAGGCTCCGGAGGGGTGTCCTTCGCAGGGCCAGTCTCGGACAAGAGTTTCCTGAATTCCGAAATCACGATGCCCGAGACCGACCGGCTCAGATATACATCCCCCGCCAGCACGGTCCGTATCCCTTCGATCATTTCCTCCGGAACACTCTCCTTCAGGATGTAGCCGGCGGCCCCCGCCTGAAGCATGTCCCGAACAAACCGTTTTCCTGAGTGAACTGACAGGGCTACCACACGGGTGTCGGGAGACTCGGACAGAATCCGC
>CAZLUL010000568.1:0-1307 GCA_964562635.1 uncultured Fibrobacteraceae bacterium
GAGCAAGCGTGGAAATCTCCCGGTGAGGGTGCGGATGAGCTCGCCGCTGCGAGCGCTGTACATATCCCGGACGCCATGAACCGGTTCTTCGGACCTCCCCCCGACCACCATGATTTCCACACCCGAGTCGAAAGCGGTCCAGAAGCTATCCGGCGCCTCGGTGATCTCTCCGGTTCGCAGGATCTTCCCGGACAGCACTCGCACCTCGGCAATGCGGATCGAATCACCCTCGCTTCCCGGCTCTAGGCCGTACAGCCGGATGGTGTCGGCATCGAGGAAGAACATGGTCGCCTTACGCAGATCCTCGGGCAACCGCACTGCCGTCACCAACCGCTCATCCGCGAGCTCGTAGATCGAGAGAATTCCGTCCTCGACGAAGGCCACCTGCGTCCCATCCGGAGATAGATCGAAATCGGCAGTGAAACGAACGAGGATCTTCGTCGACACGGCTTCCAGCTCCACCGCGTCGAGAGCGACATACCGGAGAGAGCGCGGCTCAGCCCCCGTACCCACGCCCAGCCACGCTGCCCGGCTGCCATCGGTCGAGAACACCATCGAATTCCACCACCACCGATCCTGGTGAGGTATGGCCAACCACCTGTCGTCGGTGGTCGAGATCAGGAAGCGGCGCCGGACGTCGAGTCGCCCCGGGGCCGATCCCAAGATATCGACCCATTCTCCGGTCGGGGAGACGGACAGGACCTCGACCCGATCGACGCCCCCTGGTTCAAAGCTCTGCAGCCATCCCGCGTATGTGGCCACCGCGCCAACGGTGATGGCGAGGACGCTCCACAGCACGATCGAGAGGGCGGCGTGGGTGCGCCGCAGATCGCAGCGTCCGGTTGCTGTGCCGACAGCTCCGGCAGTCGCCAGCGCGAAAATAAGCGCCGTCAACAGCGCCCCGGCGATGACCCATGTAGCGATCTCGGCCCCCATCCACGCGAATGGCCGCAATGTCATCAAGCCGACCACGCCCACTGCAATACAGCCGACCAGATCCAGGAGGAGCCATGCGGTGCGAGCGCGGAGCATGATGCTCGCCGCGTGCGCCACCAGAAAGAACAGCACGGGCACGCCCAGGAACGCGATTGCCAGAGGCCAACCGGTGGCGACCCCCAGAGCGAGACCGGCGCTGCCGCCAACGAGCAGGGTCGGGAGCACGACCACCAGCTCGGTCGTGAAAACCAGTGCCAGCGCCGCCGCGCTCCGACCGACCCACACCGCGAGTCCCCTGACCGGCCTCGCGAAATAATAGCCGAGCCGCCCGGCGGACAAATCCGAACCAAAAACGGTCGCACCAAGGCCGA
>CAZLUL010000569.1:0-1299 GCA_964562635.1 uncultured Fibrobacteraceae bacterium
GGCGCAGTGGCCCTGGCGGCGATGGTGGCCGGACTGATCCTGTTGCCAGCAGGGCCACCGGAGGAGAGCGGGGTCCTGCCCTGGGTGGCGCCCGTCACCCTGCGTGGCGACGGGCCGGCGACCCTCGAACTGGAAACCGATGCCAAGGGTTTTGCGATCCTCGCGGCGGTTCCGGCGGACATCGACCGGCAACGGCCGGCCGCGGTGGTGGTCCGCGGTCCGCAGGATGACAGCCTCCTTGAGACCAACGTGTCCGCCGCGTCACTCGCCGAACGCACGCTGTCGATCGTGATCCGGAATCCCCGGGGGATGGCTCCCGGTGACTACCGGGTGGTCTTCAGCCAGGCCGGACCTACCGGCGAGATCGTATCTCGGGAAGTGTCTTTCCGAATCGTTTTCCGGGAACGGTGAGCCGGTGCGGCCGCCGCCGGCCGATTCCGCAAGACCGCGGCCCGCTGTTGGGCGCTGCTATTGGCGCGGGGAAAGAGGCGAACCCGGCGCTTGGCGATCGACATGCGTTTGTATGAAGGTGGGGAAGAGAGTGGTAGAATCAGGAATCGGTTGCAGGCATGGGCGGGAATGAGCAGTTTTTCCTATTCGTGGCATAATTTGCATTTATAAGGCAATTAAGGCTTTATACTGCTATTTATGAAGTTTTGAGGCGGCAAAACTGAGAAGATCATATTTTTTTTCCCGCAAGTGATATGATTTCTGCTATCATCACATACTAATGTGTCCGCAGTGGTCACGATTTTGATTGAGACATTTTTTAATGATTCTTGCCCAATCTTAATTCGTGAATCTATAGCACCGATGTTTTTAACAATTTGCCGGTGAGGCAATGTTATCTGCATCGGGTATGGGACAATAATTTGGGTTGAAGCAAAATTGGGAGACCATAGCGGGGGATGCGGGGTTGCAAAGGCGGCCCTTCCGCTCAACATCAGACTAAAGGATGACTACGATGGCTTCGAAAAAAACAATCATGAGATCAAGGCAAACGGGACGCAGAACTTATTCTGCATTCCTCGGGATTTTTGCGTTGATGCTCGGCAGTCTGTTTGCCGCAGGGGCTGCCTACGGCCAAGTCGCCTTTTTTCCGGCCAGCCAGCCTGTTGACTGCGGGCAGTCTGTTTTTGTCGATGTGACTATTGATGGTACAGTCACCGACTTGCAGGGCTTTTCATTCACCTTTGAGTTTGACCCTACATTTGTTACGCCAGTGGCTGTAACCGAGGGTTCGGCTATGACAGGTTCGCCAAACGCAACTTTCTTCAGATGGTTGAATTTAGGCACATT
>CAZLUL010000570.1:0-1299 GCA_964562635.1 uncultured Fibrobacteraceae bacterium
ACCAGCGCCTACACGGTGAGCCCAACCTCTTCACACTTCAGCATGGTTGGATTCAAACAGCGCAGCGAGCGATTGCCGAAAACACGGCTGTATCCGGAACGTTGCCGGTGGTGGTGATTCCAGCTCTGTTCGCGAATTCCCCTGAGCCACACATCGCCAGCGCGCAGATGCAGCAGGTCCTGTTCGATGGACCAACAGAATACGGGACTCTGAGTGAGTTCTACGAAGAAGTGTCCGGCGGACTCCTCAGCGTCGAGGGCCAGGTAGCACCCTGGGCCCGCACCAGTCTCACAATGGCGGAGGTGGTGGCGGGTTCGTACGGTCTGGGCGACGGCGCCAGAACCGGTGAGTATCTGTTGGAGGCACTCGATTCAGCGGATGTTATCATCGACTTTGGACTCTTCGACAACGACGGGCCCGACGGGAGCCCAAACAGCGGTGACGATGACGGTCGCGTAGATGCAGTCGCATTTCAGTTTCTCGAGATCGCGGCCTCATGCGGCGGGCCGTCTATCTGGCCACACCGGTCGCGGATCGACGGATGGACCGACGACTTCTCTCCTTACGCTACGAATGACAGTCAGCCTGACGGCCAACCAGTTGTTGTAAGCGACTACATCGTTCAAGGCGCAACTGACTGCGGTGGAATAGAGGCGCAGACGGCCACCACCATCGCTCATGAATTGGGACATGTACTGGGCCTGCCGGATCTCTACGACCGGTCGCGCGGCGTCGAGCCAGAATATCGACACTGGGTGGTCGGGTGCTGGTCCCTGATGGCCGCGGGTTCTTGGGGATGCGGCGCCGACGACAGGGTGAACTGGGTGCGCCCCACACACATGGGTGCATGGGAGAAGATTCAACTCGGTTGGCTCTCAGAGATCGAAGAAGTAGCGCCTGCCCTGATACAGGAGTTCACACTCACCCCGGTCCTCTCGAGCAGGCACGTGCTCAAAATCCCACTCGAATCCGGCGAACCGGTAGATACAAATGAGTACCTCCTGGTTGAGTACAGAGCAAAGGAAGGATTTGACGTAGATATCCCGGCATCGGGAGTGTTGATCTATCATGTCGATCCAACCATGCCAAACAACCAGCTCCTCTGGCATGAACCACAATGGTACAAGGTGGCCTTACTCGAAGCCGACGGAAACAGCTCGCTGCAGCGCAGTTTTGGCGGCGGAGGGAACCGCGGTGAGGCTGGAGACGCCTGGGGAGCTGCAGGCTCAGGCCAGATCTCCCACTCCACTGTTCCTTCGACTCGTCTCAACTCAGGTGCGGCTTCTCCGGTCACCATCC
>CAZLUL010000571.1:0-1295 GCA_964562635.1 uncultured Fibrobacteraceae bacterium
GGGTAGTCGAAGACCTTGTAGTCGGTACCACTGTGCTTTTTCGAAGCTGTGATGGTAGTCTTGATGTCGCTCTTGGGAGTCTCGAAGTTGTAGTCATTGAGAGTATAAGACGTCGCCTGCACCTGCTGCGAGATGCGCCACTCGGTAAACCGATCAAGATCAGACCCCTCGCTATCCTCGGGCGGGAAGAAAGGGATCTTTTCGTAGTCAACCACAGTTGTGTGTGCGCTGTACGAATCGGAGAGAACCAGCGTGTGCTTGCTTTCTTCGTGCTTGAAGTAGAAGTAGATGCCCTCTTGCTCCATCAAACGGCAGATAAAATTGAACGCCGTTTCCCGATACTGGACGCAATAATCCCAGGGCGCGTAGGTGCCACTGAGAGATTCCTCAACGTCGGAGAATCCGAAATCCCGAAATACCTCCTTGATGATATCCGGGACTTTCTTGTTCTGAAAAATGCGGCAGTCCGCCGTACGGGTCAGAAACCACAGCCAAGGATGCAGCTGGATGCCGTAACGGGCGTGGCGCCCCACGGTGCCGAGAAACGAAAGCTGGCTCACGAGCCCGTTAAAGTGCCGCTTGCCGCCATCTGGCAGATCGAGGTGAACCGTCATCGATTGACCCAGCAGATCCTCCAGCTTGATATTGTGGTCTTCGCTGAGCACATCGAGGTCGAAATCAAAGAGCTGTCCCAGCGATTCCGTCGCCGTCATCCGGTAAAAAAGCAATACGTCCGCGCCCAGGGGGCTGGACACCGAGATTGGCCTGTCAGACTGCATCTCATTCTCCCTGAGGGAGTTAAAAGTTCTAATTCTACTCGAAAACGTATCCGAATGAGCTGCCGTCTGCCGTAATCTGCACCTTTTCGATCGGCCGGTCATCCATCATGCGCGTGAGCAATTCTTCGCTGATGCTCGGTAGCAAGGTGTTGGTCAGAATGGAGTCGATCATCCGCCCACCGCTATCCAGTTCGGTGCATCGGCTCACGATCAGTTTGACCACGTCGTCGTCGTAGGTGAATGGTATGCGGTGATTCTCCGCGATACGCTTTTCGATCCGTCCGAGTTGCAGGCGGGTGATAGCGGCGATCACCTCGTCACTCAGGGGATAGTAGGGAATCACCACCAAGCGCCCTAACAGAGCGGGCGGAAAAACCTTGAGCATCGGTTCGCGCATGGCCTTCGCCAGGCCTTCGGCGTCTGGCATCAGGTCGGGGTCTTTGCACATACTCATGACCAGGTCGGTGCCCACGTTCGAGGTCAGCAGGATCAGGGTGTTCTTGAAATCAATCAGTC
>CAZLUL010000572.1:0-1289 GCA_964562635.1 uncultured Fibrobacteraceae bacterium
CCGGAGCTTGAAGTACTCGATGTCTCTGAAGCCATAGGCTTGTCGTTTGAGGACCTTGATCTTGTTGTTAAGCCCTTCGAGGGGTCCTGTGGTGATTCGATGATTGAAGTAGGCCAGTACGCCACGGCGATGACGGTCGAGGGTTTTCGCGAGCTTCACGAATTGTTTGAGTTCGGACGCTTTGGCGCGTCGGATCCAGGAATTGAGAAATCGCTTCGCTTTGCGTTTTGAGGGCATGGTCCACAGGCGCCTGAGATCTTCCTTTAGGAGGTAACCGCGATACAGAGACTGGTTGAGAGATTCGAGGCGCCTGAGATAGCTGAGGCCCTGGTCGTCGAGTCGTTCGCCACCTTTGAGAAGGAGGAATCGGGCCCCCTTGAGCTGCTTTCGATCTTCTTTATTCAAGGCGCTGCAAATCTCCCGCCGAGTTTCGTCGATTGCCTCGTTGGCAAGAGCTACGATGTGGTATCTGTCGTGAACGACTGGGACCTTCGGAAGCTCCTCAGTAGCTGCAAGCAAGTAAGCAGGCCACATGTCCATCGCGATTGCCCGCAGCTTTGCGTGGGCAGCTTTCAGTCGCCTGAAGAAGGGCCTTAGGTCATCAGCGCTGCGGCCCTCAACGGTGTGTAGAACCTGGCCTGTCTCGAGGTCGAGTACCACGGTCATGTACTGCTGCCCGGTATGAATCGAAAACTCATCAACCGCGATATACCGGACCCGCCGAAGTGACAGTTTCTTCAGCTTGCGTTGGAGATACCGCTTAAAGATCTCTTTGACCAGTGACCATCCAACACCTAAGAACGCTGCTACGTGCTTGATCGTCGCAATCCGGCACAGATCAGCCACGTAACGTTCGAACGCTCGAATGTAACGTGACTTCCCCTCCGCGAATCTGATCGGCTCCCGGAGTTTCTTCCCGCAACTCCGACATTTCTGCTCATGACCATGCAAGACGACGAACTGACGACGCCGCCCCACCGGAAGCGCTCGAAACGTCCGCTCAAAACGACCTTCCATGGTCAACTCGTGCCGGCGAGCGCCACAGCCTCTACATCGACGCTTGTCATCCCTCATCTCAATGTAGTGGAAGGCTGAACCTTCGCGGTAGTCCGTTCGATGATGCTGGTAGCCATGAATCCCAAACATGTGATAGATAAAGCTCGTTGTCGCCATCGTGGGTCCCTCCTTTGTTTTAGTCTTCAAAGAAGATGACTCACATGGCGATGACATTTCAACTCATCTTTCTTCCCTTACCGAATACCCCCACCCCGGCATTTGCGCGATGAACC
>CAZLUL010000573.1:0-1286 GCA_964562635.1 uncultured Fibrobacteraceae bacterium
CATTGTGCCGAACATGATGGGCGTATTGGGCGAGGCGACTATTATCAAATGGTTGCAGCCTCCGTTGCGCGCTTGCGTAGACAGCGCGCATTGCCCAATATAACGCAACTACACCAATCTGTCGTTGTGCTGGACATAAGAATAGGCTCCAGGGTAAGAACATTGTTGTTTACAAACAACGTTTCAATGTCTCACCACGGGAGCCCGAGGGATGATTATCGAGGTTGAAGATCGGTTGTGCAAGGTGGCAAAGCAGTTTGTGGACGTGTTGGGAAGGCTTGAACGGGCGGCCGCTTCGGGCGATGCGGTGCATGAAGTCGAGGAAACGGCCTGGTTCGGCCTGATCGAGGTGGGCCGCGAAATGATCATCGCGTATATCAAGCAGCAGGAGGAAGAGTTGCCACGCCCGAAGGTGATCGAGCAGGACGGGAAGAAACTTCGGCGGCTGCCCAAGCGACGCAGGCGAGAGTATGTTTCGGCTTTCGGCCCGACGCCCTTTCGACGTGACGTTTATGCCCCGCGGGAAACCCAACGTCAGGAGGTCGTCCCGCTGGATGCGAAACTCGGCATGCCGGAGGGAAACACGTCGTATCTGTTGCAGAAGTGGAGCGGCACGAAGTGCGTGAAAGAATCGTACCAGCAGTCGCGGGCAACGTTGCTGGAAATCTTCGGCTTCGCGCCGTCGGTCAACTGCCTGGAGGATATGGTGGCCAGGGCGGCCGACCATGCCGAGGTCTACTTCGACGAACAAGAGCCGGTCGACCCGACGACGGAGGAGGAGATCCTGGTCGCCACCAGCGACTGCAAGGGCGTGCCCATGCGTCGGATCGATGCGCCGCGGACAAAGCCTGTTGACAACGGGACGCGTGGGAAGCGGAAACGGTTGAAGAAGGGTGAGAAGCACGGCCAGAAGCGGATGGCGTGTGTCGGGGGCGTCTACTCGGTGAGCCCGTTTCGTCGTACGGCCGAAGAAGTGCTCGACGAAATTCTTCGCAAACAGAAGCAGCAAGAGCGGCCGAAACCTAAGAACAAGCGGCTCCGGGCCGTCTTGACTCGCCAGTTCGATGGCAAGCAAGTCAACGGCAAAGACGTTATCTTCGATTGGCTCGCCGAGGAGGTACGGCAACGCGATCCGCAAGAGAGTCGCACTATTGTGGCGATCATGGACGGCGAGACAAAGCTTCGCGACTTGCAGGAACTGAAGTTTGGCCGAGCGGTCGGCATCTTGGATATCTGGCACGTGACGGAATATCTCTGGAAGCTGGCTCACTGTTTTCACTCTGAAG
>CAZLUL010000574.1:0-1271 GCA_964562635.1 uncultured Fibrobacteraceae bacterium
CGTCGCTCGACTGGGGTGACGCTCCCGGCACCCCGAGGGAGCTGTACATAGAGGAGGGCGGCGGCGTGCTGGTGCTCCAACTCGATGGCAACACCCACAAGATCCCGTTTCAGGTGATTTCGGAGGGCTCTCCGGCAGCTCCGCGGTGACAGAGCCTCGGTCACTGCTACAGGCTGGCCCTGCGGGCGTTCTGCGAAGATGGTCGCCTCCGATTCAGCGATCATCACCTATATGGGTGATGCCGTTTCCGCTGATCGGCCCAATTCTCTTCTCTGGGAGTGCTGCGATCGAGCAAAGGAGGATGTTGCGATGAACGCGAAAATCAGATTGGGTGTAATAGCCATGTGCGCGGTGATGTTGACCGGATGTGAGATACCGCTCGACCTGTCGACTGTGAGCGCACCGGACATCAACTGCAAATTCGACAGCGATTGCACGATCACGGTCATGGACACCACCGACCATTTCACGGTGGGCCCGACGACCGGTGACGCATTTTTGCAGTCGCGTACCTTTCCGCCGGGCGAGGCGGGAACTGCAGCGGCAGGACTTCACGCCTACTTGTATCGTGTTGACCTCAGAGAGCTCGCCGGCATCACCGCCCTCCCGTGCATCACCGAGATGACGATCGACTTCGGGCCGGTGGTCAAGCTCGACTACAACGACGACGGCACATCAGAGGATATCTTCGTGGTCACAGGGGGAGGCCTCGGCTCTGTGGCCCCGTCCTCGGCCACCCAGGATGGAAGGATGATCACCTTCACCTTCAGTCCAGCCGTGTGTGCCGGGTCGAGCCCGGGGACCGGCCAGTCTTCCTTCTTCTTCGGGTTGACCTCATCGAACCCTCCGCGCCCGGTGACGGCCGAGCTGCGGGATAGTTTGGGAGGCGCTACCACTCTCGACGCCAGGGCACCGCAGATTTGAAAAAGGCAATCGGATCGGTGGTCACAGCCAGAACTGGTAGCGTGCCAATAGTTCTTCAAAAGGGAAGGAGGGCCCTGAGGCACCGTTACATTCGGGAGTTGGAAAAGAACAACCGAAAGGAGAGGACTCATCGCCCGGAACAAGAGTACGCAAGATGTAATCGACTGGAACGCCGTGATGGAGGTGAACAACCAAGTCAACAGTGCGAAGAAGGTGACCGGTCAGCTCAACGAGGCGAAGTGGCGCACGGCCGCCCTCGTGGCTCTCTTCGGCGGGCTTCACGGATGGGCACGGATGGGTGCCACGTATCACATTGTGACCTTACGAAGGGCTAACGTCATAAAGTG
>CAZLUL010000575.1:0-1269 GCA_964562635.1 uncultured Fibrobacteraceae bacterium
CGACGAAGTCGGCGGGCTGAACGTCTATATCGAGCGGGTGATCGAGGAGTCGGGGATACCACCGCTCCAGCTCGGCAAGAGAATTGGGAATGAGGAATTAGGAATTAGGAATGCCGCCCACCCGTCCGATGGCTTGAATCCGGCTGCGGGGCCGGTCCGCAATTCAAAACTCAAAACTCAAAACTCAAACCTCGCATGACCTCCCGTTTCACCCTCAATTCGCCGTTTGAACCCGCCGGTGACCAGGTCCAGGCAATCGAGAAGCTCGTCGAGGGGGTCGAAGGCGGGGTCGCCTTCCAGACCCTGCTCGGCGTGACCGGTTCGGGCAAGACCTTCACCATGGCCAAGGTCATCGAGGAGACCAACCGCCCGACCCTGATCCTCAGCCACAACAAGACGCTGGCGGCACAGCTCTATCAGGAGTTCAAGGCCTTCTTCCCTGAAAACGCGGTGGAGTATTTCGTTTCCTACTACGACTACTACCAGCCCGAGGCCTATGTGCCGACCAGCGACACCTTCATCGAGAAGGAGACCTCGATCAACGAGGAGATCGACCGCATGCGGTTGTCGGCGACGAGGTCGCTCTTCGAGCGCCGCGATGTGCTGATCGTCGCCTCGGTCAGCTGCATCTACGGTCTCGGCTCGCCCGAGGCCTATTTCGGCATGCTGCAGCTTTTTGAAAAGAACCAGGAGGAGCCTCTCGACGACATCCTCCGTCAGCTCGCGAAGATGCAGTACGAGCGCACCCACCTCGATCTCGCTCCGGGATCCTTCCGTTTGCGCGGCGACACCCTGGAGATCTACCCGCCCTACGACGACACCGCGGTGCGGATCGCATTTTGGGGCGACCAGGTGGAGAAGATCGAACGCATCGATCCGGTGCGGGGGGCGGTGGTGGAAGAGCTCGAGCGGCTGCCGATCTACCCCCGAACCCACTACGTGACCCCGCGCTCGCAGCTGATAAAGGCGATCGACGGCATCCGGGTCGAGCTCGACGAGCGCCTCGCGGAGCTCAACGACCAGGACAAGCTGCTGGAGGCGCAGCGGCTCGCCCAGCGCTGCAACTTCGATATCGAGATGCTGACTGAACTCGGCTACTGCTCGGGTATCGAGAACTACTCAAGGCACCTCACCGGACGGATTCAGGGCGAGCCGCCGCCGACCCTGCTTGATTACTTTCCAAACGATTTCCTGTGCATCATCGACGAGTCGCACGTCACGGTGCCGCAGGTCGGCGGCATGTTCCACGGCGACCGCTCGCGCAAACAG
>CAZLUL010000576.1:0-1266 GCA_964562635.1 uncultured Fibrobacteraceae bacterium
GCGTGACCATCTCGTGCGGAGGCGTATGGGTCACGTCCTCACCATCGAAACGGACGTTGCCCTGCTTGGGCACGAGCAGCCCGCTGACGGTGTTGAGCGTGGTCGTCTTGCCTGCGCCGTTGGCGCCGATGAGCGTGACGATCTCGCCCTCGTCGATGCTGAGCGAGACCCCGCGCAGGGCGTGGATCTTGCCGTAGAAAGTGTGCAGGTCGTTGATCTCGAGCAGGGGCATGATCAGTCCTCTCGTGCCGGCGCGACGCCGGCCCCTTCGGCCTTGATCCGCTCAGCCTCAGCCTCAGCCGCGGCCTTACCCAAGTAGGCCTCGATGACCCGCTGGTCGCTCTGGATCTCAGACGCCGAGCCTTCGGCGATGCGTTGGCCGTAGTCGAGCACGGTGATCCGTTCACTGATGCCCATGACCACGCGCATCTCGTGCTCGATGAGCAGGATGGTGATGCCCAGGTCGTCGCGCAGCTGGCGGATCAGACCCGTCATCTCATGGGTCTCGGCGGGGTTCATACCGGCCGTCGGTTCATCCAGCAGCAGGAGGCGTGGGCTGGAGCCCAGGGCGCGGGCGATCTCCAAACGCCGCTGATCGCCGTAGGGCAGGTTCCGTGACATCGCCTCATGGCGACCGGTCAGCCCGACGTAGTCCAGCAGGCGATGCGCCTCCTCCACTGCGGCTGCCTCCTCCGCGCGCTGGCCGCGCGTGCGCAGGACCGCCTTGAGCCAACTCGACTCGAGATGCTGGTGCTGTCCCACGAGCACGTTCTCGACCGCGGTCATGCCCCCGAAGAGGCGGATGTTCTGGTAGGTCCGGGCCAGGCCCAGCCGAGCGATCTCGTCCGGCCGCAGCTCGTGGATCTCGGCGCCGTCGAGGCTGATGGTGCCTTCGTCGATCTGGTAGAAGCCGGCGATGCAGTTGAAGAACGTCGTCTTGCCAGCCCCATTGGGGCCGATGACGCTGACGATGGCCCCCTCCTCGAGGTCGAAGGAGAGGTCGTTCACGGCGGTCAGGCCGCCGAAGCGCTTGGTGGCGTTGCGGGTCTCAAGCAGGGGCATGTCCTAGGCGCCTTCGCTCACGCCTGGGGCCGCGTCGGCCCCAGTTTCGTCCGGCGATGGAGGCCCCTTGCCCTCCATCGTGGAGCCCTCCTCGTGGTGTAGCTCCTCCCTGCCCACCTTCGAGGGCATGAGGCCCTCCGGCCGCCAGCGCACGACGAGGATGAGAGCGATGCCGTAGAACAGGAAGCGGTACTCCTCGGCGAA
>CAZLUL010000577.1:0-1261 GCA_964562635.1 uncultured Fibrobacteraceae bacterium
AATTGACTATAATTAATAGTACAGTTTTGAACTGAAATGATGGAGGGCTCTACAATGTCGGACGAATGGCTGAAAGATGCCCGCAAGATTCCTGACGATGTCATGAGTTACCTGCGTAAAATTGCCGTACGGGCAATCGAAGACAAGGATTACAGTCCGGAACTCATTGCCGATGCCCTGGGGATCAGTCGCACAGCGATTTACGATTGGTTGCGACGCTATCGCAGAGATGGTTATCGTGGGCTCGATACGCGGCAATCGCCTGGCTCGCCGTCGATCGTTACCGAAGAAATGGATTGGTGGCTGAAAGACACCGTATGCAACCGCACGCCGATGGACTTCGGTTACGACACCGTGTTATGGACGCGAGAGATATTGGCCGAATTGTTGAACGAGACATACGGCATCGAGGTTGGCGGCTCGACCGTCAGTCTCCATTTGAAGCGCCTGGGATTGAGCTATCAAAAGCCGTGGTTTCGAGCCAACGAGCAGGATTCGCGGAAAGTCGAGCATTTTTTACACGATACTTTCCCGAGAATTCGGCGACTTGCCGAGAAAATCGGTGCGGATATCGCCTTCGAGGACGAGGCCGGCATCGGTTTGGCGACGCACTCGGGTATGACCTGGGGCGAAGTCGGCAAGACCCCGGAGGTTCCCGTCACCAGCAAGCGTGGCGGTTACAATCTGCTATCCGTGGTGACTGCATCGGGCGCTTTGGGTTTTTCGATCAAGGACGGAAAGATCGATTCGGATGTCTACATTGCGTTCCTCAAGCAGATTCTCCGAGGGAGAACCGCCCCCCTCATTCTCATCGCCGACGGTGCACCGTTTCATCGCTCGAAGAAAGTGCGGGATTTCGTGCGCTCCCATCGCAAGCTCATTCGTGCTTACTTCCTACCGAGTTATTCTCCGGAAATGAATCCGGACGAGCAGGTCTGGAATATTGTAAAGTCGAAGAAAATCGGGAGGAAATCCGTGAAAAACAAATCGGAACTGAAGATAAAAGTGAATTCCGCACTTCACTCTTTGCAGCGAAAAACCGAAATGGTTAAATCATTCTTCATGCTTCCGTTTACAAAATATGCTGCTTTAGAATGTGCTGATAATTGTTAGCAGGACGATATGCCGCGCTTTCGAGTCAACTGGGGAATGGTGGGCGCAAGTTCCGCTAGTTCCATGCGGCTGCGATACTGCTGTGCTGCTTGAATAAGATCTTCGTCTGTCCATTTCGTTGTGGCCTCCGCCCGAACTTCTTTCGGAT
>CAZLUL010000578.1:0-1261 GCA_964562635.1 uncultured Fibrobacteraceae bacterium
AGTGGATGTCCTGCAGGTCCAGGTTAGACGCAACCTGCTCCTGCCAGCTTTGGCCGCCGTCCTTGGTGTGCCACACATCGCCATAGAAGGAACAGGTCCAGCCGTGAAGATCATCGACGAAATAGACGGCCTGGAAATAATCAAGACCCGT
Source organism: uncultured Fibrobacteraceae bacterium (assembly GCA_964562635.1). Lineage (GTDB taxonomy): Bacteria > Krumholzibacteriota > Krumholzibacteriia > LZORAL124-64-63 > LZORAL124-64-63 > JAGRNP01. The sequence goes on from CAZLUL010000578.1 coordinate 152, forward strand.
TCCCGGCCCGACCTGTTGCCAGGTCATACCAGCATCGGTGGTACGAAAGATGGTCAGCGACTCTCCCACGGCAACGGCATGATCGGTGTCGATGCAGTCCACATCCCACAGGTCGTACATCGCGCCGGTCGTCAAGGGGGACCAGGTCAAACCGGTATCGTCGGTGCGCAGGATGAAGCCATTCGCCCCCACGGCCAGGGCCGTTTTAAGCCCCCCAAAATCCACCCCCCTCAAGAGGGTGTCATATCCGGTATTAATTTCGCTCCAGGTCAGTCCCGTGTCGGAAGTTCGCAGAAGGGTGCCCTCCCGGCCCACGGCCACGGCAATGGAACTATTCGCGTTGTCCACGCTTTGGAGGCCTGTGGTGGGCCCCGTCTGTCCGTTGTACCAGGTGGTCCAGGCGGCATCGCTTCGCCACAGGCTACCCACCCAGCCGGTCAGCAGAATTCCGCCGTCAACGGTGAACTCGATTCCGGTCCAGCTCTCGGTCGCAGGCGCATCCATGGGGCTCCAGTTGATCCCCCCGTTGGTCGAAACGATCATGTCCCCACCGATGCCCACGGCCACGGCGGTGCTCGCATCAACAAAGGCGACATCCTGCAGCCAGCTATCGGTAAAACTGGGACGGGGGCCCCAGGTATCACCGCCGTTGTAGGTGTAGATCACCGCGCCGTTGTTGCCCACGGCCACGCCGTCCACCGCCCCGCCGAAATCGACGGCCTCCAGCCTGTCCGTGGAATTGCTCTGTGGGTGATACCAGGTTTCGCCCGCGTCGATGGTGCGACAGATCACACCATTGCCACCGACGGCCACCGCCGTCGTCGCATCGAAAAGGTGGACCGAATACAACCTCTCGGAGGTACCGCTCAGCTGGGGAACCCAGTTAGCGCCGCCGTCTGTGGTCCAGTAGATGGTTCCCGACCAGCCCACGGCCACGCCGGTGTCGGTGTCGAGGAAATCCACGGATTCCATCCACGGCATCGACTCCGGCCCCTGTTCCTGCCAGGTTTGGCCTCCGTCCGTGGTGCGCAGGATGATTCCGGCGAGATCTATTTCGCCAACGATCGTGCCCGTCATCGGGTCGGTGAAGTCGACCCCCTGCAACCAGGC
>CAZLUL010000579.1:0-1249 GCA_964562635.1 uncultured Fibrobacteraceae bacterium
ACAGCGACAGCTGCCTCGTGGGCGAATCGGTCAATTTTTCGGCCGACCTGGACCCTGGGATCTACTACCTGGTCGTTGACACCCCCAGTATCGACTCCAACAATCAGCCGGACACTTTTAATCTCGCGCTGACCGCCCGCCCGCTGGGTCTGCCCGAGGCAGCCTGCATCGAGGCAGAGGCAGAGGCCAATTTCATCACCTGCGCCAACGACACTTTTTCCGTACCAGGCCCCCACGACCTTTCCGGCCAGCCCAATCTGGTCAGTGTCAACGAATGCGGCACCACGCCCAAGACGGCCGGCGAACGCTGGTACGCCCTGACCCAAGGCCCGGGCCAACAGGTCACCGTCCAGGTCAGCAACGTGGCCGAAAACCTGGACGTGAATCTGTGGCTGTTTGACAGATGTGGCACCGACGCCACCTGCCTGCAATTCGTGGACGAGAATGTGGCCAATCTGGGCGAAGAGCTGACCTGGACCAATGAGCACCCCTCGCAAAACATCACGGTCTACCTGGCGGTTGACGCGGTCCGCGAGCCGGCAGTCGAACCCGGCGAGGATCCGATTCCCATGGCCTTTGATTTGCAGGTCCTTTGCCAGGGCAGTGTTCCGACGGCCAAGACGTCTTTTGGGTCTCTCAAATCCCTTTACCGTTGACCGCGGCGGGGCCCGTATCCTATTTTCCAGCCACTGCGGATCCCGCACTGACGATCAACATCGGATTCCCTATCAGGCTCCGGCAATACCACGGAAGGTTCCGGCATGGCCGCTCCCCGCAAACCCCGCACCGCCAAGAACGCGGAGTCCATGGCCGCCAATCAGCGCGCCATCTCCATCAGCGAGTTCTTCACAAAAAATCGGCACCTGCTGGGCTTCGATTCCCCGGCCAAGGCCCTGCTGACGACCATCAAGGAAGCGGTCGACAACAGCCTCGACGCCTGCGAAGAGGCGGGCATCCCACCCGAGCTCTATGTCGAAATCCGGTCCGACAACCCGGTCAATCTGGGCCTTGAGTTGAGTAGCCAGGAAAGCGAGACCGCCAAGAAGAAGAACGGCAACGGCAAGGCCACTGCGTCGAGCACCAAGGAAGACCGTTTCAAGATCATCATCGAGGACAACGGGCCTGGCATCGTCAAAGAGCAGATCCCACGCATTTTTGGCAAGCTCTTGTACGGCAGTAAGTTTCATTCACTGAAGCAGAGCCGTGGCCAGCAGGGCATCGGCATCTCGGCCGCCGGCATGTACGGCCA
>CAZLUL010000580.1:0-1248 GCA_964562635.1 uncultured Fibrobacteraceae bacterium
CCTCTCCGAAACCGCTTTGACCGGAAGCACCATCAAAGACTTGATGCCGCCGACCTGATCCTGTCGGACCGGTCTGGAGGCCAGCCAGGCAACAAAACCAACAAGAACGGCCAAAGGCAGGACGAACATTGACGTCCGGCGAATATTACGTCGGCCTCTCCCCCATACTGAAGTTTTCTTCCCACTCAGAGCAGCCCTTAGTTCTGTCATACCTTGATACCGGTCGGCGGCATCCTTTTCCAGACATCGGGACACCACATGACACCAATCAGCCACCGAATCAGGAAGAGGAGAAGGAGCTAGGTTCAGGATTCCGTATATTACCGCTTGGGGGTGATCTCCTGAAAATGGTGGTTCTCCAGAGAGCATTTCATAAAGAACAACACCCAGGGACCAAAGGTCCGTGCGTTGATCCACATCACCCCCTTGAGTCTGCTCTGGGGACATATATGACACCGTGCCCAAAGTGGTGTTTTCCTGGGTCATCCTTGTCTGGCCTGCGAGCTTAACCAAACCGAAGTCCAGGATCTTCACCACACCGTCATTCGTAATGAAGATATTTGCAGGCTTGATGTCCCGGTGAACGATGTCTCGTTCGTGAGCTTTGACCAGCCCCTCGGCCACCTGCCTGGCGATGTCCAGGGCATCGTCTAGAGGTAAAGGACCACTATCGATACGGTCCTTTAGTGTTTCCCCTTCGTAGCAGGCCATGGCCAGGAAAAGCTGGCCGTCCTCGGTCTCGTCGATTTCGTGGATTGTGCAGACGTTATGGTGGTCCAGGGCTGAAGCCGCCTTCGCCTCATGGACGAACCGGGCTTTGGCATCGGGATCGCGGGTGGATTCAGGAGGAAGGAACTTGAGGGCAACCGTGCGATCCAGTTTGGTGTCGACCGCCTCGTAGACCACACCCATACCGCCAGCACCCAGCTCACGGGTAATCTTGTAGTGGGAAACGGTCTTGCCGATCACGCTGCTCTCCCGTCAGATACGGTCAAGAGAGCGGGGATGGGCTAAATCCCCCGATTTCGACAATCCTATTCCATTTGTGGGTTTCTGGCAAGAGGTTGGAAAACAATCAAATGGGTGGGCTAGGGTAGGTCTCTGTTATGTGACCGCCCCTGATTTCACCCTCCAAACGATATGGCTTCACCAGTCAATGATTGCTCGGGATGGAATAATTGGAGGGGGACTAGGCGTTTGTTTTTACTATCTTATCTCTTATCTCTCATCTTATCTCTCTGTATCGCC
>CAZLUL010000581.1:0-1241 GCA_964562635.1 uncultured Fibrobacteraceae bacterium
TGGCGCGGGCGATGGACTTGGCGACCGACGTCTTGCCGACCCCCGGAGGACCGGCAAAGAGCAGGATCGGGTTGCGGCCGACGGTGTCGTGGATCGATGGCTCGGCGCCTTCATCCTCGGCCTCGACAGGCTCGGTCTCGACCTCGAGGCCTTCGGCCTCTACTGCCACAGGCTCACTCTCCGCCTCAATGGCCTCGGCCTTCTGCTGCAGAATCCGCACAGCCAGAAACTCGAGGATGCGATCCTTGACGTCGCCAAGGGCGTAGTGGTCCTCCTCGAGGATCTCGGCCGCTCGCTGGACGTCGAGTCTCTCCTCGGAGCGCTCGGACCACGGCAGCTCGCAGATGGTCTCGAGGTAGGTGCGGATGACCTGGGCCTCCATGCCCTCCGGCCCCATGCGCTCGAGTCGGTTGAGCTCGCGGTCGACCTCCTGGCGCGTCGCTTCGGACAGTTCCAGGGCCTCGAGCTTTTCGCGCAGCTCTTCGAGGTCCTCGCGGCTGCCATCCTCGCCGAGCTCCTTTTGAATCGCCTTGAGCTGTTGGCGCAGAAACATTTCCCGTTGGCGGTCGCCGAGCTCCTCCTGAACCTGTGACTTGATGTCCTCCTGGGCGTCGAGGACCGCAACCTGGCGTTGGATGTGGATGAGCACGGCGCGCAGACGATCCTCCACCGAGAGGGCTTCGAGCAGCTTCTGGGCTTCGCCGGGTTTGAGGTCGAGGTGGCCGGCAACCAGATCGGCAAAGCGGCCGGGCTCCGTGGTCTCTGCCAGGAACTGCTGCACCGCCTCCTTGGGCATGCCGGCGCGTCGCCCAAGCTCGGCGGCGCGCTCCCTGGTCTCGCGATAGAGCGCGGTGAAGGTGGCGGCGTCGGGATCGATCGGGAGCATTTCCTCGGCTTCGTGAACCGACGCCACCAGATATTCATCCTGCTCCTCGTAGCGCACGGCGACTGCCCGGTAATCGCCGTTGAGCAGAAGCCGCATCCCCGACGGACCGCGCTGGACGGGGCCGACGGTGGCCACTGTTCCCATGGTGTGGAGAATCTCCGAGGTGACGTTCTCCAGGTTTTCCTTCTGTGATACCACGAAGATTTTCTTGTCGTCCGAGCGAAGCGCCGCCTCGATGGCGCGTAGGGTCCCGGGCCGGCCGGCCGCGATCGGCGAGGTGACCTCTGGGAAAAGAACTGCCTCGCGAAGTGGGATCACGGGCAAGGTTGTCAGGTCGGTCATATTTCCTCCTGCG
>CAZLUL010000582.1:0-1238 GCA_964562635.1 uncultured Fibrobacteraceae bacterium
TACGTTGGAGGTGCGGCAGGTTTCATCCCAGATACCACGGCCATAAGATCTTGTATAGTCATACAAATAAGGGCAGCGTGACACATCCGTCGCGCAACCAGCATTTCTCATATCGGATAGAGATATTGTCTGTATCATGCCTATTCAAAAAAACATTCCTTGATGAGCTTCACATACTCCAGATCCACCAGGTTTTTTAAGACCCTCCTGAAATCCTTTTGATGCGTCGAACCGATACAAAGGCATTCATTCCTATCGCACCCGATGCGTCCTGATGATCCTGGCATAAACTGAACCGTCGGATCAATTTCCTTTACTTCAGCTTTATATTCCTCCATATTTAAAATACAGAATTCATAGGAAAGTGCACGTTTTCCGTTTGGTGGTCCGAAGAGGCCATCTTTATCCAAACGGGTCATATCAAAAGTGACTTTTTGCCATGAATCAGCATCTGCCGATCCTTGACCGATGAAGAACGCGGCATATCCGAGTGTGAGCAGCAATGACAGAAAGACAATACGTCTATGATGGCACATCATATCTTCTCCGTCCCATATTTTTTGGGATAAGCTATAGTCAATTATCGATATATTGAGACTAATCCACGAAGGTAACCCTTGTCAAACCGTGGGATAGACAGGCTCCGAGGTCATCGGCCAAAATCTTAATGGCCGGACAGGTACGTAATGGCTATCCGGCAATTTTGCACCGCACCGTTTCGTATGGTTACTTGCCAGTCTATGGAAAAATGGCTAAATCCAAGCACCACATCATCTTGTGGTCAGACGAATATTTGGGTGGGTGGTGATTACACAACAGGGAATGAAGATATCTGAAAAATTGTCCACGTGGTGATGTATTGAGATAATTATCAGTCTGGTCAGATCACAGATAACACAATTCGTAGTTGTCAGGTCAGGTAAATCTTACGATGTAACATTGTCGAGGGTTCTTCATCTTTTGACAACGTTGCCTCTTCCCTTGCTCATACGATCAGGATCTCAACATTTTCCGGCTTCGCAATGGCACCACCTCCTATTATCGCCCAAGGTGCTTCTTCACCGTATACGCCATATCCTCATCCAAATCTGTCCCGGATAGCCACTCAAGGTAATCCCGTGGCACTTCGCTGAAAAGAACCCCTCTATGCTTGCCATAGGGCATCCGTGCAATCAGGACCGGGTTGTTGCTGATGTGTATCATCTCCTGAACCGGGTCCATCAGCTTTTTGTTTTCCT
>CAZLUL010000583.1:0-1231 GCA_964562635.1 uncultured Fibrobacteraceae bacterium
AAGGAATAGGTGGCCGTTGTCCCGCGCGCGCACTGCTTCTGGAAACGGTTGGGGATCTTGAGTACCTCATACCAGAGGCCGGTGTACCGCTGCAGATCAACGGCGTCGATCGGAACCACGGCAGGCAGCTCGCCCGCAACCGGGTCAGCTGCCTGGCTGGCAAAGGGCCCCAGGGAAACCGCGGCCATGACCATGACCACCAGAATATTGATCGTTTTCATCAATTTCCCTCCCAGGTGCGAACAAATTCGATTTCGAGGGCAAAAGGGCCGGGCGTCTTGTCAGCCAGCATGAAGCCCAGCTGCGCAATGCCAGCGGTGTCCAGCGGCGGCACATCGCGCAGGATCCGGCCCCGGAAAGTGGGTTGGAAATCCTGGAACGGGATGACAACGGTCACCCATTGCTCGGCACGCGTTTCGAAAATGGCCCGGTACGCCACGCCATCATACCGGTTGCTGGGGCGCAGACGCAATTGATAGCTGCGCCCATCACCCCGGACCCGAATTTCAATCCCACTGTGACCCGAAAGGTCTCCATCCCGCAACACGGTGCGCATGGAAGCGAAGCCGCCATTGAATTCCAGCGAGAGGCGACCGGCGAAGAGGCCGGTTCCGTCCTCCGTCAGCGCAAATTCGCTCCGCGAGATGCCCCCCATCACACTGTCATTGACCATATACCAGTCATTGCGATCGGCTTTGCTGAAATCGATCAGATGTCGGGCTTCGTTCATGGGTTTCTCCATGGCGATAATTTTCGGGGCGATGAGCAACTGGGCCGCAAAGAACACATAGAGGAAAATGCCGGGTCGTTTCATGGGGACTCGATTCTTTTTGCCGGGAAGGGCGGGTCGCCAAGCGTCCCGCCCTTCCCTATCTGAAGATCATTTCTGATCAGGATCTAGTTGACCTGCTCCAGGTACTCGAGCTGGAATTCGGTCGGGGGCGCTTCCTGAGGATCCACCCGGTCCAGGTAGGCATCCAGGCCAGCCTTGTCGAATCCGCCCGCCTTGTCGTTCAACGAGAATCCACGCGGGATGAGCACCCGGTTGATCACGTGAATCACGCCGTTGGTGGCCAGGACATCCTTGGTCGTCACGCGGGAGCTGTTGACCCAGATGTTACCGAACCACTTGATGATCCGAACTTTGCTGCCTTCGAGGGTTTCCACGCGTTGGTAATAACGCAGGTCGCTGGAGAGCACCTGGCCGGCCACCACGTGGTAGAGCAGCAGT
>CAZLUL010000584.1:0-1230 GCA_964562635.1 uncultured Fibrobacteraceae bacterium
CATGTTGCAGCCACAGTAGTGGCAGGCCTTGGCACAGAAGGGCAGGTGCAGGTACAGGGCCAGTTCGTCATCCGGCCGGCTGGCCAATTCGGTCAACGCGGCGCGGTAGCCATTTTCGTCGAAACCCGGCTCCCAGACCGGCACCGTGGGGTAACTCGTGTACCGCGGTCCTGGTTTGTTGTACTTGTCGACGAAATCGGCGGGTATATGTAAAGACATCGGTGTCTTCCTTTTTATTGCTTAGCTGCGCCGGAAGCCCTGGACAGTTTCGACCAGGGTTTCGACTGCAGAAATGGGGGCCTTGGGCAGAATGCCGTGACCCAGGTTGAACACGTGGCCCGAGGCCTTCGCGCCCTTCTCACAAACTTCCAGCGCCCGGCGCCGGATTTCTTCTTCGCTGCCAAAGAGGCACAGCGGATCCAGGTTGCCCTGCACCGCCTTGCCGCCCATCTGATCGATGGCCATGGTCAGATCCTGGGTCCAATCGACGCCAAAGGCTTCGACATCCAGGTCCTTGATCAGGTGGTTGTAGGGCGCGCTGCCCTTCAGGAAATAAATGCGGGGCACGCCCGTGTCCTTCAACCCGTCCATGATTTTGCGCACCACCGGCAGCACGTGCTTCACGTAGTCGGCCGGGTGCAGGATGCCGCCCCAGGTGTCAAAGAGTTGCACGGCGTCCACGCCGGCCGCGACCTGCATCTTGAGGTAGGCCAGGGTCTGGTCGCCCAATTTGTCCAAGAGTTCTTGCAGCAATTCCGGACGCGTGTAGAGCATCGTCTTGAGGTTGATGTAGTCCTTCGAGCCGCCGCCTTCGATCAGGTACGAAGCCAGGGTAAAGGGCGAGCCAGCAAAGCCGATCAACGGCGTCTTGTCGCCCAGTTCGGCCTTCATCAGCTTGATGGCCGCGGCCACAAAGTCGGTGCCTTCTTCGGCGTCATAGGTGTGCAGGGCCCGGATGTCTTCTTCACTGCGCAGGGGGCGCTCCAGCTTGGGGCCACCCTTGCTGAAATCAAACGGCGCGCCCATGGGCTCCAACGGAGTCAGGATGTCGCTGAACATGATGGCCGCGTCAAAACCAAAGCGCCGGATGGGCTGCATGGTCACTTCACAGGCAGCCTCGGGCGTGCGGCACAGTTCGTTGAAGCTGAGTTTCTCGCGCACGGCCATGTACTCGGGCAGGTAACGTCCGGCCTGCCGCATGATCCAGATTGGCGTGCGGTCGGTGGGCTC
>CAZLUL010000585.1:0-1227 GCA_964562635.1 uncultured Fibrobacteraceae bacterium
TCCTCGTAAGCAAGTTGAAAATCCCCCCGATCAAGATAATACTTTGCCCTCTCAATATATACCTGTCCAAATTCCGGATCTAGAAGCAGCGCCTGATCCAGATCCTGCTTGATATCATTTTCCGGAGAAATAACCTGTGAAATAAGCACCCGTCCGTAATATGCCGGGGCAAATGAAGGATCCAAAAACAAAGCCCGCTCATACTTCCCCAGAGCTTCGTTAAATCTTCCTAAATTTCGCAGGGCTTCTCCAACCAGGTAGACGATATCTGGAGTCTCCAATTGATCTTCGGTCGACCTCATATATGTCAGCATGGTTTCATAATCACCCTGTCGATATGCGCTCAGGGCGGTTTGGTATGTGCCGTATCCGGGATGGGGAGTTAAAACATAAACCGGAGTGGGAGTATAGGGTTTCTTCAAAACCCGGCCAATGGGCGTTTGCAGAATAGGATTCGGCGTCCCAGTTAACTCTGCCATAAGTTCGAGATCTACCGATGGTGTCCAGGTCATAGGAGTAATAGTTAATTTGGGAGAAAAAATAGATCCCTGTCCAGGAAATAGCAGACCGCTAAAATACAGCAAAACGATGATAGCAACCCCACCGCCCAGGAGAGGGAGGAGCTGTTTGTAGTTATAATTGCTCTTTTTGTGTTCTTTCTTTGGTTTTTCTTTCTTCCGGATATCTTTTAGCTCTTTTGACCAGTCCCGTTTTCTTAATTCCGCGGGGTGAACTTTCCCCGGGTCAAGAGCACCAGATAAGATCAGTCCCAGTCTGGCTTCCTGGTTTCTAGGATCAAGGGAAATTACTTTCTTTAAACAAAACACCCTTTCTTTTGTTGAATCTACAACCGTACTCAACAAAAGCCAGTATTCAACATTGTCCTGATCTTCTTTCAGGAGCTCTGATAATTTATCTTTTGCCTGAAACCGATCACCTTGTTCTATGGCAAGTTTTGCAAGGAGAAAACGTTTGTCTTCTGCCATCTTTAATCCTGTAATATTTTGGCGGCTAAACCAGAGTGTAGCACAGGCTACTCTGCCGGACAAGAGAGGGTATAATGCTCAACATGAAAAATGAAGTGAAATTTCTGGGCTGGATGACGTTTGCCCTGGTAATTCTATCTGGATGTCAAGCCTCAGAAACAGCACCGACCAAGACCCTCCAACCGATCTCCCCCAAGTTTAGCAGCTGCATTTGCCAATTCAAATCCCATAAGACCAGAGG
>CAZLUL010000586.1:0-1227 GCA_964562635.1 uncultured Fibrobacteraceae bacterium
AACCCCCTGAGGGCCATGGAGCCCGGCGACACCGTCGAACTGGGCAACTTCGACGTCACTGCATTCCGCATCGGCCACTCCATCCCCGATGCCATGGGCGTGCGCATCCGCACGCCCTTCGGCGACATCGTGCACACCGGCGACTTCAAGTTCGACCAGACGCCGGTCGACGGCAAGCCGGCCGACTTCCAGGACATCGGCCGCTTCGGGCAGGAGGGCGTGCTCTGTCTGCTGTCCGACTCGACCCGCGCCGAGACGCCCGGCTACACGCCCTCGGAGCGGACGGTCGGTGAGGCCTTTCACGACATCATGGAGGGCCTCGACGGGCGGGTCATCGTGGCCACGTTCGCCTCCAACATCGCTCGCGTGCAGCAGGTCTTCGAGGCCAGCGAGGACTTCGGACGCAAGGCTGCCGTGCTGGGCCGCTCGATGGAACAGAACAGCCGCATCGCCCAGGACCTGGGCTACCTGCGTCCGCCCAGCACCGGGCTCGTACCCAAGGGCAAGATCTCGTCGGTGCCCGACGATCAGCTGACGATCGTGACCACCGGCGCCCAGGGTGAGCCCATGGCTGGGCTGGCCCGCATGGCCAACGGTGAGAACCGCTTCGTGGAGCTCCAAGCCGGTGACACGGTCATCGTCAGTGCCAGCCCCATCCCCGGCAACGAGGAGTACGTGGCACGCACGGTCGACAACCTCTTCCGGGCCGGTGCCAACGTCTACTACCACGCCATCAAGCGCGCGCACGTGTCGGGCCATGCCAGCCAGGAAGAGCTCAAGCTCATGCTCAACCTGACCAAGCCGCGGTACCTCATTCCCATCCACGGCGAGTTCCGGATGCTGGTGCAGCACGGGCGGCTGGCCCAGGAGGTCGGCCTCGAAGCGGAGAACATCTTCATCCTCGAGAACGGCCAGCCCATCGAGTTCCTCGCCGACGGCAGCGCCCGTCGTGGCGAGAAGGTGGCAGCGGGCCGCGTCTACGTCGACGGGGTCTCGGTCGGTGAGGTCGGCGAGGTCGTCCTGCGTGACCGCCGGGCCCTGGCCAACGACGGCATGTTCATCGTGGTCGTGACGGTCGACAAGCAGAACGGCACGCTCGTGGGCAAGCCTGAGGTGGTCACCCGCGGCTTCGTCTCGCCCACCGACGAGAAACTCCTCGCCGGTGCGGCCGATCGCATCGCCACTGCGCTGCGCAAGCCGGGGGATCACTACGCTGACGCGGGGCTG
>CAZLUL010000587.1:0-1225 GCA_964562635.1 uncultured Fibrobacteraceae bacterium
CGGTCGCTCAGCGACTGGAAGCCGCGGATGTTCTTGTTGTCCTCGGGATTCATCACGCCCAGGAACAGCGAGTTCACGTTCTCTTCGATTTCGTCGACCTTGTGCACCCCATCGCTGATGATGTTGTGCAGCTCCATCAGGCGATCCTTGTTGTGGCCTTTGATGTCCATCAGGGCGTAGATGCCGTTGTTGGTGCGGGCATAGCGCGAAAACAGGTAGCGCACTTGATTACTGTCCTGCAGCAAGTTGCCGATGCGTTTTTGCAACTGGGGGTTGGTCATCACCGGCTGACGAGTCACGCGGTCACCGGGATTGAATACGCTCACGCCCTCGCCCTGACGCCGGTTCACGTGAATCGGCCGCGCGTGGATCATGCGGAACACTTCGGCCGGATCGCCCAGCTTGTGCAACAACGCCTGGTACAGACTGGTGCAGATGGTGCAGGGACGATCGCGGAAGACCCAGTCGTATTCCTTGCCGTAACTCAGGTTCCATTTGTATTCGTCGTTTTCGAACAGGTTGTCGAAAAACTCGGGGCGCTGGCTGTTGGGCACCATCAACATGGGGTTGTCGTGGCTGGGGCACGGCACCTCGAGGTAGCCCTTGTGCATGCGCGGCTGGTGCGAATCGGCCACGTCGGCCAACGAACCGGCTCCGTCGGTGCTGTCCAGGATGGTGGCCAGCTTTTCCAATACCGGCGTGCCTTCATGCAGTCCGTGCTGCTCGAGCAAATTGCTGTCCAGGCGCCAGACGATTTCGTAACGCCGGCCAGCGGGGCTGTTGGCGTATTCCTCGAACTTGCGCAGCAGGTTGTTCAGGAAAATCGACTTGCCGCAGCCGGGCGGGCCATCAAAGAGGAAAATCTTGTTCTGTTGAGCGCCACCACGGAAGCCGTCGATCATCGTGATCAGGCGGTTGGCAAAAATGCGGTCCGCAAAAAACGGCTGGTCCGTGCCTTCAACAAAAAGTTCGTGGCAGTCGTAGGAGATAAAATTGATCGACTCGGGATCTTCCGGGTATTCGTCATGTCCGGTGCCCACAAAGGTGCGCACCATGTCGTGAAACACCTGGTGCACGTTGCGGATCATTTTTTCCGGCTCTTGCCGCAGCTTGATCAGAAATTCCTCGAAAGTGATGGTCTTGGACCGGTCGAGGCCGCGTTGGCTCTCTTCCAGGTCTTCCATGGCCTTGCGCACGTGTTCCATACTAGACCAGTCCCTTGCTC
>CAZLUL010000588.1:0-1224 GCA_964562635.1 uncultured Fibrobacteraceae bacterium
AGATTCCGATTGCAAACTAACTCTGTCGTCCCCTGATAATAACCCGAATCGGGACTCCATCCAAGCCAAAGGCCTCGCGAAGTACGTTTTCCAGGTAGCGAACGTAGGAAAAATGTGGAGGCTTCGAGAGATTCGTAAAGAGGACAAAATGGGGTGGCCCGTAGTGAACCTGCGAGCAGTAGTAGAACTTTGGCCCCTTTCTCCCGGCCATCGGCGGTGGCCGCTGTTCCCAGGCCGTGCGGAGGATGCGGTTGAGGTCACTGGTGGGGATGCGCGTCTGGTAGGCCCGGTGAAGATCCCGCATGGTCGGAAAGAGGCGATGAACGCCCTTGCCATCGAGCGCCGATAGAAAGACCTGCGGCGAGTGGCGCATGAACTTGAGGTGCCGAGCCGCCTGATCCTCGATCCGTTCCCTCCCCAGCGTTCGATCGGAAACCAGATCCCATTTGTTAACCACCAGGATGATGCCGCGGCCGGCTTCCCACGCATAGCCGCCCACGTGCGCGTCCTGATTGGTGATGCCTTCCTCTGCGTCCACCACGAGCAGGCACAGGTCAGCACGTTCGAGATAGCGCCGGGCCATGACCACCGACAGGACCTCCGGACCGCGATCGGTGCGCCCCTTGCGGCGGATCCCGGCGGTGTCGACGAACTGGTAGCGGACGCCGTCTTTTTCCAGGATCGTGTCCACCGCATCACGGGTTGTTCCGGGTACCTCGCTGACCAGTAATCGCTCGTCCCCGAGCAGGCGATTGACGAGCGACGACTTGCCCACGTTCGGCCGGCCGATCACCGCCACCGGAATCGTACCGGCAATACGCTTGGGCTCGTCATCCTCCTCCTCGACCACGGGCAAATGAGGTTCGAGCGCATCCCACAGTTCGGCCATCCCGACGCCGTGCTCGGCCGAGATCGCGACCGGGCTGCCGAGGCCCAGCTTATGAAACTCGTGGGCCTGCAGCTCCACTTCCTTACGGTCGGATTTGTTGACCGCCGGCACCACCGGCACACCGAGGCCGCGCAGGTATCCGGCGATCTCGAGGTCCTCGGGTATCGGCCCCGCGACGCCGTCGAGGAGGAAAATCACGACGTCGGCGTCGCGAATCGCAGATTCGGCCTGCCCCCTGATCAGGGGCACGAAGATGTCCTCGTCCACCAACAGCAGACCCCCGGTGTCGATCACCGTGGCCGAACCTCCGCCGGGGCGCTCAGCCTCGCCGAAGA
>CAZLUL010000589.1:0-1222 GCA_964562635.1 uncultured Fibrobacteraceae bacterium
TAATATATAGATTATATTATGAATAAAACGGCTCCCTCCAACCATGGGTCGGGTGCCACCTGTTTGACCTGGAAAATACATGCGAGGCTGACCGGAAACGGCCAACATTATTGCTTGTAATTCTAATAATATTTAGATATTACTAGTCTCCCGTGTATTAGGTATAGGAGAGCATGCTCATAAAGTCAACATGGCTTGCTGCAATTTTCTGGGTCAGATTCACTTTCTCTGGCACTTGACTCTGATCCCATCACTTATATGATTACCAAAATCAGAACGCTAATTAATCACTCAAGAACTTCAGGAAAATAATGTCAAATGAATGGTTGACCGTTCTGCCCCCCGTTGTAGCTATCGTCGTTGTATTGTGGCGGCGTGAGGTCATCCTTGCTCTATTCATGTCCATCTTCACGGCAGAGCTCTTGCAACAAACATCGCTCATAAGCAGTGTTCCGATGGCGGGTATTTTTACACTGGAAAGAATCATTTCGGTGTTCGAAGACAAGGATAACGCCCGTATCCTCATTTTCAGCCTGATGATTGGCGCCTTGCTTGCTTACATCCGTCAATCCGGCGGGGTGACGGCGATGGTCAATTCAATCATCAACCGTGGTGTTGCCCGAAATGCACGACAAACGGCTATGTTGACGTCCGGTGTGGGTGCAGTGGTATTTGTTGAATCAAATCTCAGTGTCCTGACAGCGGGTATTTTATCCCGTGGTCTTTTCGATCGCTTTGGTCTGAGCCGGGCAAAACTGGCCTACATTATTGACAGTACCTCCGCGCCAATTTGCATTCTGATTCTGCTCAATGCCTGGGGGGCGTATATCCTCGCTCTGCTGGGTACTTATGAGCTTGAAGCTCCGGCTGCGCAGATATTGTGGGGTACGGTACCACTGAACTTTTATGCACTGGTTACGCTGGTGATCGTGGTGTTTACAGCCTGGACAGGGAAATATTTTGGCCCGTTGGCGACCAGCCAGACGATCAAACACGAAGACAGTGCAGAAGACTTGCCGGTTGACGCCACACATCCGAGTTACATGTTTGTGCCACTGCTGGTGATGGTGGGCGGTATGGTTGCGTTTATGTTCTGGACCGGTGACGGCGTCATGGCCAATGGCAGCGGTTCACGCTCGGTACTTTACTCGGTTGCACTGGCATGCCTGGTTGCCTACGTGATGATGCTGGTGAGCGGTAATTTCACCCACATCAAGCTGGT
>CAZLUL010000590.1:0-1222 GCA_964562635.1 uncultured Fibrobacteraceae bacterium
TGAATGACGAAAAAGGGCGCATCGTGGTGATGGCCTTCTTCGCCAACTGGTGACCGGTCTGTGGTCCGGAGTTTTCGGACCTCGAAGCGGCGATCAGGCAAAAATACGACGCGAATGATGTGGCAGTTTTTGGCTTGTCTTCCGGCGGCGAAAGCATTGCCGACCTGGAAGTCTTCAACAGCGCCTTTCAAGTCAGTTTCCCGATTCTGCCGGGCGCATCAACAGCCTACAACCTGTACCGGCAACCCGGCGGGACGTCGCCCTATCCCCTGGACTACGTGATTGACCAGGAAGGCCGGGTCGCGTATTTCAACACGGAATACGACCCCGAGGCCATGGTGGCGGTCATCGACCAACTGCTGGCCAGTCCAGCCCCTGTGGACAGCACGCCGCAGCTGGTGCCTCTGCGCGTGACCGCCCGCCCCAACCCTTTCAACCCGCGGACGATCATCACGTTTTCGTTGCCCAGGGCGGGCGCAGTCAGTCTCGACATACACGACCCGCGCGGCCGTCTGGTGCGCCGGTTGTTGGTAGAAGAAAATTATGACGCCGGCGATAGCAGCGTGCTCTGGGATGGGACCAGCGACAGCGGCCGCGCCCTGCCCACGGGCCTGTATCTGGTGCGGGTGCGGACCGGTGGAGCCTCGATCACTGGCAAACTTACCCTGGTGCGTTGAGCACAGGACAACAAAACAGGACAACAAAGGAGAACGCCGATGAAAACCCTGCTAGCGATCACCCTGGCCGCCGTCTTGATGGGGCCGGGCCAAGCCGGTGCCTATGTCGTCGGTGACGTGGTCACGGACTTCAGCCTGCCCGACCTGAACGGCGACAACCCCAGCCTGCACGACCACCTCGGTGGCATCGTGGTCCTGAACTTCTTCGCCACCTGGTGCGTTGGCTGCAATGAAGAAGCGGCTCATCTGGAGAACGACATCTGGCAGGTTTATCAGGGACAGAACGTGACTGTCATTGCGGTCGACATCCAAGAACCCCTGTCCATGGTGCAGGGCTGGTCTGATGCTTTGGGGGTCACCTACAAGATCTGGCTGGCGCCGGATTGGGATTTGTTTTTGGAGTTTCCGGGGTCGCTGAACATTCCCTACAATGTGGTGTTGGGACCGGATATGACCATTCGTTATGCTTCGATTGGGTTTGATTTGACTGCGATTACGGGGAAGATTGATGAGATTCTGGCTGAGGGGCAGGTCGCCACTGAAGA
>CAZLUL010000591.1:0-1220 GCA_964562635.1 uncultured Fibrobacteraceae bacterium
CGACAATTCGTATCTACTCATCCCTCGTGATTTTCCGGCAAGGAAGGCGCCATGTCGCAATCTTCTCTTAAACGCCTGAAGCTTCGCCTACAATTTACTGGCTGGCTGCAGTACATTCCGATTGCTGTCCTTGTACTGATATTTATCTTCGTCGCGGCTATTTTTAGTCTTCTTGATTTTATACCATTAGCGTATCCACTTGTTTTTGTTGCTGCGTTTCTTCTGGCGGTTCTTATATTCGACATAGGTACAGTGAAGTATCACTTGCACCCCCGTGAGCCCCGCCCTAAATGCAACGATCACCTAGATATGTTTGACTTGCTGAGAGAGAGACGATCGTGCCGTTCGTTCCAAGATCGAAAACTCGTGTCCACCGACCATGAAAAGCTTACTGAAATCGTGCGTCTCCATAGTGAACAGTCAGATTCCAAAATGATTGGCGAATCGGCCATTCGGTTCGAATATGTTTCTGCACCGCTCACCGTATGGCCAGTGGTCGGTGCCACGGAGTTCCTTGTCGCAATTGCTCCGAATGAATACAGCCGGCTCGCCGTTATTGAAGTGGGCCGAAGCTTACAGAAGATAGTCATGGATGCAACCCGCATGGGGTTGGCAACGTGTTGGATTGGGCCGGGCGCAGACCAAGCTAGCATCGTGCAGAATTTAGGTGCCCGATTCAACGCGCAGCATGATCATGTCATCTGCGTCTGCGCCATTGGATACAAGTCGCGGTATAAACCACTATTTTTACGGTTCGTACAAACACTTCAGCGGCGCCGTTTGCCTTTGTCTTCGCTCTTTTTTGCCGATTCCTACTTTAATGAACCACTTAATGTAGAGGCGCTGACTTTCAAGCGCTTTGGACGCACCTTCGAAGCGTGTCAATGGTCTCCATCTTCTTTCAATGGACAAACAACTCGATGCGCGGCCGTAATGGAGAAGAAGAGTGTAAAGAAGGGGCGAGGTGATATGGATGCGCAGCGATTGGTGAGATTTGACTTCTATGCGGCCACAGAATCGCGATACTACGCCGCTGTGGCTTTGGGCATATGGTGCGCAAATTGGGAGATGGGGTGCTTGGCAATTGGTATTTCCGGTCACTTTTCGGTTTTATCGGAGGGTGAAAGAGGTGTTTATGGCGATAAAGATTGCCTCGGGCTGCCGAGATACGATGTGAGTTGGGTATTGGACAAGAAATTGTAAAAATGCAGTGGATTGGC
>CAZLUL010000592.1:0-1216 GCA_964562635.1 uncultured Fibrobacteraceae bacterium
TCCGAGCACGCCGCTCTGCGGCGGGTTGATGATCGGCGTGGACAACAGCGAGCCGTAGACGCCGCCATTGCTGATGGTGAACGTGCCGCCCTGCAGTTCGGCCAGATCGATTTTGTTGGCCTGTGCCCGTTGGCCGAAGTCGCTGATCGTAATTTCCAGTTCGCCGAAGCCCAGCAGCTCGGCGTTGCGGATCACCGGGACCACCAGCCCCTTGCCCCCGCCCACGGCAATACCGACATCGCAGTAATCATGGTAAACCGTCTCGTCGCCCTCGATCTGGGCATTGATCTCCGGCACCAATGCGAGGGCCTCGACCGACGCCTTGATGAAGAAGCTCATGAAGCCCAGCTTCGTGCCGTAACGAGCCTGGAACGCCTCCTGGTGTTCCGCCCGCATGGCCTTGGTCTTCGTCATGTCGATCTCGTTGAAGGTCGTCAGCAGGGCCGCGGTCTGCTGGGCCTGCACCAACCGTTCGGCGATTTTTCGCCTGATGGGGCTCATGCGCACCCGGCGCTCGTTGCGCTCGCCGACCGCCCGGGCCGGCATCGGCGGTGCAGTTGGGGCAGATGCCGACGTGGCCGCAGATGCTACCACCTGCTGGGCATCCTCCTTGAGAATGCGCCCGCCGGGGCCCGTTCCCGGGACCTGATCGGCCGACAGTCCGCGCTCGGTCATCACCCTTTGGGCGGCCGGCATCACGTGCGGTGCATCGGCCGCAGCGGTCGGCGGCGCTGCCGTCTCGGCCGGAGCAGCAACTGTCGCCTTGGCTTCGGTATCGATCCGCGCCAGCACGTCGCCCACCTTCAACACCGCGCCCACTTGGGCCACGATCTCGATGATGACCCCGGCGACCGGTGCCGGCACTTCGACCGTCGCCTTGTCCGATTCCAGTTCGATCAGCGGCTCGTCCATGGACACGGCCTCGCCCGGCTGCTTCAGCCAGCCGGAGACCTGCACTTCTTCAATCGATTCCCCGAGGGACGGAACTGTGACGTCGACCGACATGGGCCGTTACTCCTTGTGGTTAGGTGCCCCAGGCACCCGTGATCAAACCCGAGCCATTGACCGGGCCGAACACCCGGTCCATCAGCAGGGCCAATTCGATCTTGTGGGCGGCCGCCGATCCCGTCGCCGGGCTGGCGGCTTCAGGACGACAGGCGCCCCGGAGCGGACGGCCCAGGAGCCGTTCGCCGAAGCGATAGCGGAGGTATGGCCA
>CAZLUL010000593.1:0-1208 GCA_964562635.1 uncultured Fibrobacteraceae bacterium
AAAAACACCCACCCACCCCCCTCCAAACGATGATCGGGCGCTTGAGCAGCCTGACACCCGCCGCAAGCCGCAGGGGCGGTTGGGATGGGAATAGATTTTCCCCATTTTACCACCTAAACGAAAACCGGCCCGATGATAAGGCCGGAGCAGGCAGGAGCCCCGAATCGTTTAGCGAGGAAATACACCCCTGTCCCTCCCAAATATTCCGTCCGCGCTGGAATCATTACTGTCGTTTGGAAAGAAAAAATGTCCGTTTTGATTTTACCATCCAAACGAAAACTCCGCCGTGGTGCCGGAGTCGTTTAGGCTTGGAAAAACAGGCCCGATCCCCCACCCCCACCCCCAGTGCGGGGAGGAGGGGGACAAAAATTTGAATTTGAAACGGTATTGACATCGCTGGCAAAAAAAAACCTTATCGGAACATCGCCTTGACCTGACCCCAAGTCGTCTCTTCGACCGCGACGGGGGTCTCGAGGAAGAAGTCGATGTCGAAGCTGCTGAAACTGCTTCCTGTAGCATTATCCTCATCACTGTAAAATTCAATATAGGTCGAAGCATAAACGGTCAGGGTATAAGTGCCGGGTTCGAGAATCCCAAACTCGCTGACCACTGCTA
Organism: uncultured Fibrobacteraceae bacterium; assembly: GCA_964562635.1. Lineage (GTDB taxonomy): Bacteria > Krumholzibacteriota > Krumholzibacteriia > LZORAL124-64-63 > LZORAL124-64-63 > JAGRNP01. The sequence goes on from CAZLUL010000593.1 coordinate 616, forward strand.
TTTCTTCTCCCGTGTACGGAGATTGATCAACGGAGAAGGACAGATAGGGCACGCCGTCCCGGTCGAGTTGCAGGCTGGCGATTTGTTCAAATTCAAAAGTTCCAATATCGTAGCCACCGATATCGGTGCCGGTATAGGTGGTGGCCAGGGAGCCCGCCAGGCTGAAGGATGTCGGCGTCGATACTTCGAAGAGCACCTCAAAATGAGAATTAGCTCCGCTACTAACCTCGGAAAACCAATACCCATAAGACACACTCCCACCGGCCGGCCAACTGGCGGTGACGGCGGCGCTACCATGAATCGAGAAATGGCCGGTCTGGATCTCTGAGTCCTGGGTCACGGAGACCAAACTTCCAAATATCGGATTACTAGTTAGATCAATGCTGATTTCCTCTTCGAAGAGTCCGAAATCAGGAGCCGAGATAGTATCGCCATCTGTCGCAATCAGAGTGTAATCCCCATTAAGACCGCTATACCACCAGCTCCCCAACGTACCACCCCCCGAAACAGAACGGCTCTGGCTCAGGAGAACGACTTGGGCACTGGCCTGGGCCGCGACAGCGAGTATGCAGATGGCCAGTGCGGATCGACGA
>CAZLUL010000594.1:0-1202 GCA_964562635.1 uncultured Fibrobacteraceae bacterium
CCGAAGAATCCAGCCTCGAGGTTGCGCTCGAATTCCTGCTTGATGTGCCGGACATCGAAATTCTGGACCTGCCGGACAACATCGTGGAACCCATGTTGCAGTTGAAATACAAATTGAAGATGCAGCCCGTTGTCTTTGATGTTCGCCTCTGCCTCGATCCTCCCTGCAACACCTTCGACAACATCTTCTTCACCGGCATGACCGGTCTGTCCGGCATGAGTGTCAACCACGTCGATGCCGACGAGAGCGACCCCGACGGTGTGCTTTCTCCCTGGCTTTATGTCACCGGCTCAACCGGTGTTCAGTACTACCGCCTCATTCGCGGCGCCAGTGGTGTACTGACCGGGGCGTTCAAGCGTGGCGAGGTTTTGTCCCTCGACGCCCGCGGGACTGTACCTGTCTCGGTCCGAGATGGAGCCAACAGGGTCCGTGGGTTATTCACCTACGGCATCTCCGGCGCGTACCGCTCCCACTGGAACCACGACCCAGCCGTAAACGACTATGGCGCCCTGCTGGTGATCGGCGGCCTGGTCGATGACGCGGTGGCCTATGGCGGATTTGACCAGGCCAACGGTTTCACATTTGTCGGCAACGGTGTGGTGCGCTTCTCGGAATACGACCCGCAGTACAGCATCTTCACCGAACCGCTGGACAGTTCGCTGTTCTTCGGCGTCGCGTTCCAGGACGCCTTCGGCCCGCCGGTATCCGCCTTTGTCGACCCCGCGTTCACCGGTGTCCTGGTCGCCACGGCCGGCTCACCAGGGCAAATCTGGTATCACGACCGTCAGGACATCTACGCCGTGGGCACCCCGGTCACCACAGTCGGCAACGACGTGCGGCAACTGCGGGGCGTGGACGGGATCATGGGCGTGACCAACTTCGGTTCCAACAGCGTCTCAATCTTGACCTGGACCGGCGGCACAGCCGTTACCAATCACGGGCAGACGACCGTGGGTACCGGGCCGGTCGGGTTGGATATCATCGGGCTGGCCAATGGCAACGTGGCCATGCTCTGCACCAGCGCCACCGACAACACCTACACGATCCTGGAAGTGGATCCCGGGGGCGATCTGGTCTTCGAGTCAACAAGACCCCTGGCGGCAGGATGCACCGGCGCCAAGCATGCCGTGTGGGTGCCGGGCCCGATCACCTACGTGGCCATTTCCTGTGGCGACACGGGGTTTGTGACTTTGGAAGAGACG
>CAZLUL010000595.1:0-1195 GCA_964562635.1 uncultured Fibrobacteraceae bacterium
AAGGCAGCCGAAATCGAGGACTTCCACTTCCACGACTTGCGACATACGGCTGCTTCCTACCTAGCCATGAACGGTGCCACCCTCGCAGAGATCGCAGAGGTACTCGGCCACAAAACTCTCCAGATGGTAAAGCGCTACGCTCACCTCACAGAGCAGCATACGAGTAGAGTGGTGGAGAGGATGAATAAGAAGATCTTCGGGGAGTGAAGCCAGCCGTCATTGAAAAACCGGCAATGACCACACGCAGCTAAGAGGAGTTCTCATGGGAGAAGAATGGGATGTTCGAGACCCGGAGAATATCCTAGGGGAAGAGTATGAATCACGAGGCGCAGAGTTCCCGTTCGAGCGAGTCGAAAGAATTACGGCTTTTTGGCACGTATCGGTTGGCTCTGTCAGACATTTTGATGAACCCCGGGTTGTCCGTGATTTCAAGTGCGATGAAAAGGAAGTATTCGATTGGTGGCTTGGTGTTCTTCGGCTCAGAGTGTTCTTGGAGCAAAACGAAACTGTTTGGAAAGAGGATTATCCGGACCTGAACGACGGTCTTTGGTTTGTCTACGAAAAATTGGGCAGCGCTATGTCAGAGGCAAGGGAACGAAACCTATACCCAAAGATCGTCGAAGCATTAGAACAACACGGTTGGGTCTGGGACAGGCACGCCGATGAGCTGAAGGCGGCCCAAACAGACGGTGCTGGGAATCGACCCAGGCTGCTCAAGAATGAGTTGATCTGTCTTATGTACGACTGCCTTCGTCCCGCCTTCGATGTTGGTTGGCCCGATTGTGCTGGAACGAAAAATCCCCAGGCACTTCGAGATCATATCTCTCAGCTATTTTCCTATGGCGTGCCAAACGACGAGACTGACCCCCGCCCCAACGGTCCCATCTACCGAGCCATTCACAATCACCTAAAAAACTAAACATTCAACAGATTTCGCCTTCGTGGGTAAAAGGTCTGTGCCTCTCAAAAAACGTGTGTTTTCGCTGTGGGTATAAGTCATTTGTATCTCTTTAAGTCGTTTATCTTCAATTAGATAGACTTGACAACAGTTGAATTGATCTGCCATACTTGATGATGTCAGAGGCCCCGATTCGGGTGCCTAAGAAGGGATAGAATATGACCGATCAAAGCAAAGCCTCAGTCCAGCAACAACCGTTCCCGTGGCCGACCGTGGAAGGGATAGAACTAGGTGAGA
>CAZLUL010000596.1:0-1194 GCA_964562635.1 uncultured Fibrobacteraceae bacterium
ACTAGGCTTGGCCCCTTGGGTTGTTGCACTGGTTTGGGCCCACATGAAGACGGTGCCACCTGCATTGAATGAGGGAACCGACGATGCATAAGCCCGTTCGGATTTTGCCCGGCATTTGTCTGTCGGTATTTTTCCTGAGTGCCTGTGCTACCAAATTGCAGGAGGCACCAGAGCAGCCTGTGATCCTTGAGGACGCATTACCAGAAACAACGACCATCGCAGCCGGGTGGGCGAGTCCTGCCGGCGACACGGGAGAAGTTGATGATGGTTGGCTGGCCAACTTCAACGATCCACAACTCGTAATCCTGGTTACCGAAGCGCTGGATACACAGAATCCCCGGATGCGGTTGATGTCTTCGTTTGTGGACCGCGCTGAAGCGATGGCCAGGCTGGGAGGTGCAGCTCTGCAGCCCACCGTGGCATTGGGCGGTGGTCTGTCGGAGACTTCCGGCAATTCCTCGACATCCGCAAGTCTGGGAGTGGCAGTATCCTGGGAGGCTGATGTCTGGGGAAGAGTACAGGCCGGTGCCAACGCAGCAGAGGAACAGTACCGCGCAGCACTGGAAGATTTTGAGTTCGCCAGGCAGTCACTGGCGGCAAATGTTGCCAGGTCGTGGTACCTGGCGACTGAATTGAGCATGCAGGAGAAACTGGCTGAGGAAGTGGTCAGTATTCTGACCGAGCAACTTCGTCTCACCAAAGTGATGGAGAAAGTCGGTCAGGTGACCAGGGAGGACGTTTACCTGGTGAGTGCCGACCTGAGTGCTGCGGAAAATTCACTACGGCAGGCCATCGGTGGCCAACGGAACGCCAGGCGTTCTCTGGAAATACTTCTGGGACGTTATCCGTCCGCGGAAATTGAGTCGAGAGAAACTCTGGTGCCGATACCACCACCTATCCCGGTAGGGCTGCCTTCAAGTCTGCTCGAGCGGCGGCCGGACCTTCGAGCAGCAGAAAGACAAGTGGCTAGTGCATTTTTCCTTTCCGAAGAAGCAAGGCTGGCGCAATTGCCATCGTTCTCTTTGACGGCGGGTGTTGGTGGTGCCAATTCGATTGATGGCCTGATCGGGAGCATTGGTGCTGGAGTCTTCGCACCATTGTTCGATGGAGGCGCATTGGAAGCAAACCTGGATGCTGCTAATTCCGACCAGGAGGCAGCTATTGCCAATTATGGTTTGGCTGTGCTGGATGCAC
>CAZLUL010000597.1:0-1194 GCA_964562635.1 uncultured Fibrobacteraceae bacterium
TCGTCGCGATTATGGTAACAACCCACTGCATCGAGGATGGGGGTAATGTCGTGATGAACAGTCTGAATCCCAAGATGATCGGCTATCACCCTGCTCAGATAAAGCGTATCTGATGATGAATCTTTTTCCGGCATCAAAAGGCCCAGCACGTGTTCTTTCCCCACTGCACGCACGCAAAGAGCACCAACAACGCTGCTGTCGATTCCCCCTGATAATCCTAAAACAAAACCGCGCTTATTGAATCGTTCAGCCAGCAACTTCTGCAATATATTCGAAATTCTCTCACATTCTCTTGCACAATCGATCTTCAGTCTGTCAGGCGAAAAGATGAGTCTTCCAGTCATGCAAACCTCTCTTTCAGAAGTCCGTATTCTGTTGCTTCGTTCTCGAAATCAAAATCATAATCTCCGACACAACAATTCAGGAAGGCACAATCGAGAAACCTCGATCCTCGAAACATCAAAGCCCCACTTCTGGCGTTCTTTGCCGGGGAGCGAGTATCGGGAAGGTGACAGCGATTCGACAGAAAACGCCGTGCGCAAGCCGGAGTGGACTCGTCGGTCCCTGTTTTCCCAGGGCGACGCCAGCCTCTCACTCGTCGTCCCGTTTGCCGTCGCCAGAGGTTTGCTGGAGGTCTTTCCGCGAGATTTTGCCCGAGGAGGTTTTTGGCAGCTCATCGCGAAACTCGATCTCCTTTGGCACCATAAAGTTCTCAAGCCGACGGGCACAGTGAAAAATGACCTCCTTCTCTGTGAGCCTCGCCGCCTCAACAGGCACCACGAAGGCCTTCAGTGCCTGCCCCATGATCTCGTCAGGCACGCCAACGACCGCCGCTTCTTTGACATCGTCGAGCTCATGGATAATCCGCTCGACCTCGGATGGACTGACCTTCTCACCTCGGCTTTTTATGATGTCGTCTTTTCGTGATACGAAGTAGAAAAACCCGTCCTCGTCCATGGTAAAGAGATCACCCGTATAGAGGACCCTCTCCCACGGGAAACGACCGGGACGGATCACCTTTGCGGTTTCCTCCGGGCGGTTCCAATAACCCAGCATCACGTTGGAACCACGCACCACGAGTTCCCCAACATCACCTGGCGGCACGGGGTTGCCTGAATCATCCACGATAAAGATCTGTTCGTTCGGCATTCCTTTTCCCACCGACGTCGGACGCCTATCCAACTCCTCCGGCGG
>CAZLUL010000598.1:0-1194 GCA_964562635.1 uncultured Fibrobacteraceae bacterium
TGTCCACATCCAAATCCCCATTCAGGTCCGTTATCGTCGGCGACGGCATCAAGGGTCCCAATAGGGTGATGGGGAATCCATCGATTTCAGAACCGTCCGCGTGGAAAGCATAGAGATTGTAGGGGGCGGTTTCGGCGCCGCCACCGATTCCTCGCAGTATGTCTGGAGACATGTCGCCGTCGATATCGCCGATGACCACACTGCCCTCGGAGCTGCCCGGCAGACTCACCGGCCAACCCGGCATCACATGGCCGGATGTGCCGCCAGCGTAGTCGGTATCGACCACGACGATAAGGCTGAGATTTCCGTTCTCGTTGGGGGTGTAAACGATCTCCAGCATGCCGTCGCCATCCATGTCTCCCAGACCGGGACTGCTGACCCAGTCAAGCACATCCGGATAACCCATGTTAACGGGGAAACCAGGGTAGTTGGATCCGTCCTGCCGGACGGCATACAAGTACCCGTTTGCGCAGGAGAAAACGATCTCTACCTGTCCGTCATTGTCCAGGTCGCCAATGCAGGGATCGACACTAATGCCGCCGATGGCGATGTACGGGAACCCGCCCACATCGGAACCGTCGTGTTTGATGGCCATCAGGCGTTGGGTTCCGGTGTTGTCACTCTTGGTCCCAAAAATGATATCCTTGGCGCCGTCATCATCCAGGTCGTACAGGGCGGGCCCGCTTCGCGACCACTCCCACTGGGCCCCTGGCCGCACATAGAAGGGACCATTGGTGTCTGGGTCGGAATCACCGTCCCTGACCTCGGTCCCGTCGACGTTCCAGGCAAAAATGACACCTCTCAGTCCGTTGACCACGATTTCCTCTTCACCATCACCATCGATGTCGCCCACCGAAGGAGTGGCCCAGTTCCACGAATTGCCGACCGAACTGACCAGGCTCTGGGGCCAGCCGGGCAATTCGGATCCGTCCTTGGTGAAGATGTGGATTTTTCTTCCACTCGTACTTTCGGAAACGATCATTTCTTTTCCGGAAATATCATCCAAGGCAGCCAAGGCTATCCCAGACGGATGCAGAACAGTGCCGTCCGGAAAATCGGTGAACACCCCCAGCGTCTGGGGATTCCCGTCACCGTCCAGAAGTTCCGAGCCGTCGTGGTGGAATACGTAGACCTGGCGGCTGGCCAGGACGATTTCCAGGTCACCATCGCCATCGACGTCCCCGACCGCCAGAT
>CAZLUL010000599.1:0-1192 GCA_964562635.1 uncultured Fibrobacteraceae bacterium
GGTTGGCCTGGATGTACTCGACTGCTGGGATAGTCTGCGCTTGGCGAAAGACGTTGGGCCACGCATCCTCGATCTGCCGGACCATGAGATCGTCGCGACCGGAACGTGTGAGATCGTCGAAGGCCGCTCCCGCTTCGGCCGAGAGAATGAACGACAGCGCGCTCACCGGCAGGTCAGGAAGCTCCACCGGAATCAGCTGGACACCGAGCGATTTCAACACTTCGAGCGCTTCGAGATCGATAGCCAGCCACTCGCGCGCCCGTTCCCTGTCCTCCTCTGAGTCCTCGTCCCCGACCTTTAGCTCACGTTCGAACGCCGACTCTAGATAACCAACCCGCAACGAGCTCATGTCGAGATCGGCGTCCCACACGAAGGGGTGATCGACCGCGGTCGGGTCGAGACCATCACTACCCTGGATCGCGGAGAACACCAGCGCGCAGTCCTCGACCCCGCGGCACATGGGCCCGAGCTTGTCCATGCTCCACGACAGGGCCATGGCGCCGTGGCGACTGACCCGCCCGAATGTCGGGCGAAGCCCCGTGACGCCGCAGCGGGTGGAGGGCGAGACGATGGATCCCCAGGTCTCCGAGCCGATGGCGAATCCCACCAGACCGGCAGCGGTGGCCGAACCCGGACCCGCCGACGATCCGCTCGATCCCTGTTCGGTGTTCCACGGGTTGCGGGTCTTCTCGCCAAACCACACGTCGCCCCAGGCGAGGGCGCCGAGGCTCAGCTTGGCGACCAGCACCGCGCCGGCCTCGTCGAGCCGCTGGACAACAGTCGCGTCCTCGTCAATCAGTTGTTCCTTGAACGGCGCCGCGCCCCACGTCGTCGGGTAGCCACGCACCGCAAGCAGATCCTTCGCCCCCCACGGAACACCGTGCAACGGGCCCCGCCAGATGCCCTGGGCGAGCTCACGATCGGCCCGACGTGCCTGCTCCACCGCGCGCTCCTCAGTCAGGGTGATGACGCAGTGCAGCTCGGGATCGTACGTTTTCAGGCGATCGAGATAAAGGGTGGTGAGCTCGACCGACGACATTGCACCGCTACGAATGAGATTCCCGAGCTCCGCCACCGGCAGGAACGCGAGCTCGGCGTCGTCCGAGGGCCGCGCCGTCAGCCGCGGGCGGCTCCCACGTGCAGTCAACTTACGCTCGGGAATCTCCATCCCCGGCAGCACGGGCTCGAAGCG
>CAZLUL010000600.1:0-1191 GCA_964562635.1 uncultured Fibrobacteraceae bacterium
ACGTCGCAGTCGCCGGGAACTTCGCCTACGTGATCGTTGCCAATAACGGTCTGCAGGTGATCGACATTTCAGTGCCTGCATCACCGGCTATCGTTGGTGCGGTGGATACACCGGGCGCCGCGACGGCCGTCGAAGTCGTTGGTAATTACGCCTACGTGTCAGATGGCAACAGTGGTCTGCAGCTGATCGACATTCAGGTGCCTGAATTGCCCGTGCTGTTAGAAGGGGTGGATACACCGGACTATGCCGGTTACGTCGTAGCCGCCGGTGACTACACCTACGTGGCAGACGGCCTTTCTGGTCTCCAAATCACCCACCAGCAGTGCAGCGACATTTCCGCCGTCGATGATGGCCCTGGGTCTATCCCGGGTGCCGGTATCCATCTTGCTGCCTACCCGAACCCCTTCAATCCCCGGACGACGATTTCGTTCTCGCAGGCACGCGATGGATGGGCGTCGGTGGGTATCTACGATTTGACGGGCAAACGGGTGGCCGTGCTTGTCGATCGAAATCATATCGCCGGCACCCACTCGCTCACCTGGAACGGCCGTGACGCTGCTGGCCGAGCCGTGCCGTCCGGGACATACTTCGTGCGCTTGGCGACGGTTGAGGGCGTGGAGTCGAGGAAGATGAGCTTGATCCGTTGACCGGGCGGCGGATGTGGCGTCCGCGGCCGTGACCGGCTGCGGCTCATAGTGTGACCGGTGGCGTCGCCCGGGGGATCCCTGGCGAAAAGGGAAGGCAACCCTGGTTTCCATGAATTGGGAGGTCGGAACGGGAGGCTTGGCAGCTGGCTGCGGTCCAACCTACTCTGTGGGTGCCCGTTAGGCTGCCGACAGGCCCAAAACGCCCCGATTGATACGGTTTTTGCTGTTGGCGGGACAGAAATGGCGGTTTCGGAAGAAATTCCGGGCCCCGGTCGCGCGACAGGGTCTTGACACAGGCGCATCGGGTGGCCATTATTCGCGTCCGCCCGCGGGAGACCGGATCTCCGGACGAGGTGCGGGCATTCGGACAACTTCCGGTGCGCCCGTAGCTCAGGTGGATAGAGCAGCGGATTTCTAATCCGCAGGCCGCAGGTTCAAGTCCTGCCGGGCGTACCAAAATCGAATAATGGCGGTGGATGTAGCTCAGTCGGCAGAGCCCCTGGTTGTGGTCCAGGTGGTCGTGGGTTCGAATCCCATCATCCAC
>CAZLUL010000601.1:0-1191 GCA_964562635.1 uncultured Fibrobacteraceae bacterium
AGGTCACACCATAGAGTTGATTGCTGATGACACCCACGGACAGCGCGAAAAGAACTGACCCCAAAACCAGACCGAAAGCCGCCAGACGCACTCCCTGGCGCAGCACCATCGAGACCAGATCGGACGGGATCGCGCCAAAGGCGACCCGAATGCCGATCTCTTGTGTCCGTTGTGCGACATTGTGGGACATGATGCCGTACACACCGGCGGCGGCGAGCAGTACCGCGATGACCGCAAACATGCTCACCAGCAGAAGCAGGAACTGACGTCCTCGCGTCGCACCGCTCAGGACCTGTTCCATGGTCCGCACATCAGAGATCGGCTGGTTGGCATCGAGATCGTGAACCTGGCGGCGAATGGCCGGCACCAGCTTCGCGACGTCGCCGCTGCCGCGAATGATGAGCTTCGAGTCCGGTTCAGGAAGGTTGTAGTACGGCTGGTATATCTCGGGCAGTGGTCGGTATTCTGCGCCCCACTGACGTACGTTCTCCACGACCCCCACGATCACGGCAGACCACTGGGAATGTTTTGCGTCTTGGCTGATTCGCCGACCGAGAGCATTTCCACCGGGCCAGTAGTGATCGGCAAAAGCTCTGTTGACCACAGCGACGCGCTCGGCCTCGGTGCCTTCATTCCACTCCATCGCTCTGCCGGCCAGCAACGGAATACCCATTGCCTCGAAGTAGCCGGAGCTTACGAAGGATCGCTCAATCAGCTCTGTCTTTCTCTCAGGATCATAGGTTTCGCCCTCGACGAGTACCGAACCGTTTCTGGTGCCCCCCTCGATAGGCAGTTTTGTGGTGACTGCGGCCCGCTCCACCCCGGCCAGGGTGGAGCACCGCTCGAGAAGGCGCTCCCAGAAGTCGACCCGAGCTCGATCGGCGACGGGATCACCTTCACCTCCGGCGAGTGAAATGTTGGCCGTGAGTACCTCATCGGTCTCGAATACCTGCGGGGTATTCAACACGTTCTGGTAGCTCTTGACCAGGAGCACTGCGCCGTTGGTGAGCAGAAACACGACCGCCAACTGGGCCACGGCCAGGCCCCGGAGCATGCGGTTTCGTGCAATGCTGCCGGTGATCGTGCCACTCGACTGGCGGAGGTTGCCCATGATGCTCGTCCGCGACGCCGTCAGCGCCGGAACCAGACCGGACGCCAGGCCCACCAGCGGTGCCAGGACCAGCGCAAACA
>CAZLUL010000602.1:0-1187 GCA_964562635.1 uncultured Fibrobacteraceae bacterium
GAGCCGGTCTCGACCTGGGTCCAGCTGATCTTCGAGCGGTCGCCCGCGCACAGTCCGCGCTTGGTGACAAAGTTGTAGATGCCACCCTTGCCGTCCTTGTCCCCCGGATACCAGTTCTGCACCGTGGAGTACTTGATCTCGGCATCGTCGTGGGTGTAGAGCTCGACCACCGCGGCATGCAGCTGGTTTTCGTCCCGCTGCGGCGCGGTGCAGCCCTCGAGGTAGCTCACGTAGGACCCCTCATCGGCCACAATCAAAGTGCGTTCGAACTGGCCGGTATTGGCCGCGTTGATGCGGAAATAGGTCGACAGTTCCAGCGGACACCGCAGGCCCTTGGGGATGTATACGAACGAACCATCGGTAAATACGGCCGAATTCAGGGCCGCGTAATAATTGTCCGTATGGGGCACAACCTTGCCCAGATACTTGCGGATCAGTTCGGGATGCTTTTCCACCGCTTCGGAAAACGACATGAAATGCACGCCCATGGCGCTCAGCTTTTCCTGATGGGTCGTGGCCACCGAGACGCTGTCAAAAACCGCGTCAACCGCCACGCCTTCGAGGCGCTTCTGCTCCATCAACGGGATGCCCAGCTTCTCGTAAGTCGCCAGAATCTCCGGGTCCACATCGTCAATACTGTCGAGCTTCTTTTGCTGCTTCGGCGCCGAATAGTAGCTGATGGCCTGCAGGTCGATCTCGTCGTACTGCACCTTCTGCCAGGTTGGCGGCGTCAGGGTCAGGAAGTGGGCATAGGCCTTGAGCCGAAACTCCAACAGCCAAGCCGGCTCATTCTTCTTTTTGGAGATGAAGCGGATCACATCTTCGTTCAAACCCGCGGCCACCGTATCGGCCTCCACGTCGGTCACGAAGCCCCACTTGTATTCCTGGTCGGACATCTCCTGGAGCATTTTCTTTTCGTCGCTCATGTCGTCCTTTGCCGTGGTTGTATCGGAACGCGCTTCCATGTCAGGACACCGCCTTTGTCGCCGTCGTTCTGGCTGACGTTAAAGTGCGCAGGTCCCGGGCGACCGAACCCGTCATGTTTTGCAGCGTGATACCACGCAGGGTGTTCAGCAGTTGCTGATTGATCCAGTTCCAGTTGGCCTTCAGCCCACAGGTGGCTTCCAGCTCACAGACACAGGCCGCATTGCCCGAACATTCGGTCAGCGCCAGGGGGCCTTCCATGG
>CAZLUL010000603.1:0-1180 GCA_964562635.1 uncultured Fibrobacteraceae bacterium
GCAGCGACATTGCCCATCGAAATGACCACCGTCTTGCCAGAATCGCGCACCTGTTGAAGTTCCAGTCGCAAAACCTCGGATGCGTACGCATCACCACCCGGACTGTTAATTCGTAAAACGACCGCAGCGACCTTTTCATCACGGGCTGCACGACGCAATTGTTCTGATGTCGATACTGAACCAATCCGGCCTGCCGGATGATTTCCACTGACAATCTCACCCTCGGCAACCACGATGGCGATTCGCTTGGCATTGCTATAGACCTTTTGTGATTCGGTCAAATCCAGGTAGTCCTGCATACCAACGGCACGGTAGCTGTCGCCAGCCTGGTCCGGAGTCCCCCGCATTGCCAGTTCCTGACGCGCCTGCGGGCCTGTCATCAGGCGATCGACCAAACCGATGTTCATTGCATACTGTGCAAAATCACCGTCGACACTTTCAATCTGGTTCGGCAGGTCATCAATGGATTCCTGCAATGATTTCAATATCAGGCCCCGGTTCTTGGCCACCGCTTCAACATATTGTTGCCACAGGTCATTCAGCCAGAATTTACCGGCCTGTTTCGCTTCCTCTGACATATCATCACGAATATAGGGTTCCATCGCTGACTTGTACTTGCCAGCCCGGAACAGGTTTATCTCCACCGCCAGCTTCTCCAGCCCTTCACGGTAGAACTGCCGGTAGTTTGAATAGCCGTCTATCCAGATAGAGCCATTGGGGTTAAGCCAGATCTCATCCGCCAGCGAAGCCAGGTAGTACTGGTTCTGACCCAGGAAACCCGCCAATGCCACCACCGGTTTGCCGGTGGACCGGAATGCTTCCAGCGCATGTCCAAGGTCATTCAATGCAGCAAGACCAACGCTCCGTAAATAATTCGGGTCAATAACTAGCTGGGTAATATCACTATCACCGGCTGCACGATGAATGGCCTCCAACATGTCACGTAAACGGGTTTCGGACCGTTCCTGGTTGGTGGCCTCCTCTATGGCACGATCCAGGGCGGTCGTCGTGTATTGTTCAACAACATCGCCGTATGGACGGATGACCAGGGTGGAATTTGGCTTGAGGCGAAACGTTTCAGCTGGCTGAAACGCTAAAAACACAAAATAAACAAAGAGTAAAAAAAGCAGATTCAGAAAAACCTTTCTGCTGCCGTTGACAAAATGCCATATGCCCAGTG
>CAZLUL010000604.1:0-1180 GCA_964562635.1 uncultured Fibrobacteraceae bacterium
GGCGAAACGCTCGACACCTTCACCTTGCAATATGGGACCGATGAAAGCTTCGCCATGACTCCCACAAGTGTGGACGTTCAGGGCGGCAGCCACCGACTTGACCAGGCTCTGCCTGCAAATCGCTACTTCTGGCGGGTCCGAAGCGGTCCGCAAAATTCCCGAGGCGGTCCCTGGAGCAAGACTGGTTCGTTCTTGATCGCAGAAAAAGTGGCGCCGGTAGCAGAACTGCCCACGCAATCGGCAACGACCCCGGTTTCACCTCCGACCAAGCCGCCCGCAGAGGTTCAGCGAAGCCAGGTGAGATTTGGGGCAAAGTTGGATGGCGTGTATTTACCGACTGGTACGATCATCTACATTGATGATAGCCCGAATCCCATCGAGGTCCCGAACACCCTGGACCTAACGATTGGTACCCATAAAATAAAAGCTCGTTATAATGAGTTTGTAGAAGAATACACGATTACGGTAACGGCTGATTCGGGGACGGTGCATTTTGTCAAATTTCGAAATAAAGAGTGACCGGTAGCCACGCGGTAGGTCGGTTGACTGTCCGACCCAATCAACAGGAGAAGATCATGTTCAAATCAGAGAATTCCCATCGACCCCAGGTTTGGGGACTTTTGCTCTTGCTGCTCTCCCTTGGCGCAGGTTGCCCATCCGCATACAGCCAGTCCAGTGTGGCCGACGAAATCGCTCTGGCTATCAACCACTATGCTGAGCTGGACTACGAGCAAAGCTTGACGTCAGCCACCCAGCTGCTTGACCGACCCGACCTGACGCGCACCGATCGAGCCGCCATCTATTCGGTCCTCAGCATGGTTCACTACGCCATGGGAAAAGATCACCACAAGGAAGCAACGGCCTATCTTGAGAAGCTCATGGACGCGGGCCCGTGCGTCGCGGACCTGCCCTTCACGTACTGGCATAAACCTCTGCGCGATCAGTGGTACAGCCTGTGCAACGCGAATGGCCAGCTGAACTGTAGCGCTGACCTTGATCCTGCCATCCAGACGATCGCCATCATGGATTTCGACAATTACTCTACCGGCAAGTATCAAGAAGAGTTGGGGTATTTGATCAAAGGCGTGAGTGATTTCTTTGAGGCTGACTTCGCCGCACTGGACAAACTGAAGGTCGTTGAACGCGACAAGATCGACTTCATCCTCAAAGAGGTCATGAT
>CAZLUL010000605.1:0-1169 GCA_964562635.1 uncultured Fibrobacteraceae bacterium
ACAGAGAAGTCGACGAGTAGCAAATCGGCGCCATAATAGCGGGGATTATTGCCGTAAAAGGAAAAAAGACCGTCCACTGGGCCCGTGGCCGTCTGCACCTGGGTCAGCGGAATCGAGAACCCTCCCACTTCCGGATCGATGACCACATCAATGAGTCCCGGAACCGGCTCCGGTTGATCGAAATTCCACCCATCGCCGTCATCGTTGCAACCGGCGAGCGATCCGATGAGAACCGCCGTCGCAATGGTCCAAGCGAAAATCGCAGGCCTGAATGTGATGCCAATCTCCTTCAGTGCCGGGTGAGCTGTTGAGCCCTTATAGTCCACTCTCCCGAGCCCGTGTGATCGTCGGATGGAATCGCTTCGCGGTCCCGCCTGCGGCGAAGACTACCACGTCTGCCCGCCTCGTTCAAATGCCTGCTCCGCGCGGTCTTCCGTTCCTCGTTCGTTGTCACTTCGGGGTTCAGTCCCAGGGATCGCCCGTCGTGTCCGCCGACTGGTCCATCTGCGGCCAGTCGCCGGGAACCCGACCGCCATGTACCGGCTCAACCCGGTGCCTTCGCTGTACCGGTACGTGCATCCCTGGCAACCGGGGGTGCCGCAGGGCCGACGGCGGCGGCCCCGCGCTACTTCCGGATCACCTCCGAATCACTTCTTCAGCAACTCCTTCACCGCCGCCTCGATCTGCTGATCACGTCCGGCTGTCAGCACCGCCGGCTCGTTGCGCACCGCGATATCCGGCTCGAGCTGAGTGTTCTCGGCGAACTTTCCGTCGTCGCCGCGCCAGCCGCCCATGGGGATGCCGAAGCGCAGGGTCGGGTCGATCTGGCTCTCCCACCAGACAAAGGTGCCGGTGCCAGGCACGGGCATGCCCAGCGTCTGCCCCACACCCTTGACCTTGTAGGCCAACGGGAAGAGGTGGGCGTCCGAATAGTTGCTCTCGCCCATCAGCACGATCGACGGCTTGTTCCACTTGTCGTAGGACTCCGAGCCGATGTACTGCCCGTGCGGGATGATGTCGAAGTAGGCCTCGCCGTTCAGAAAGTCGGACAACTGCTCGTGGATGTTGCCGCCGCCGTTGAAGCGGGTGTCGACGATCAGGGACTCGCAGCCCAGGTGGCGGCCCAGCGCCTCCTCGAACATCACGCGCATGCTCGCGTCGTTCATCGA
>CAZLUL010000606.1:0-1166 GCA_964562635.1 uncultured Fibrobacteraceae bacterium
ACCTGGCGCGTGAGTCCCGAAGCGATGTCCAGCACCCAAAGGCCACGCCCGTCGTCCCGGTTGTACGAATAGGCCAAACGGCGGCCGTCGGGTGAGAGGGTCGCACTGTCCGGGAACTCGCCCGGCACTGTCAGCAGCGTCTCGACGACACGATTGGCTTCGTCGACGATGACGATCTCGGCGCGTTCCTGGGTCTTGTCTCGCATCAGGAAGACGGCCCGTTCGCCACTCTGATCCAGGTGCAGGTTCTCCACCCCGGACAGATAGCCCTTGGCCGGGCCGGTGACCTGGACGGTCGCAGGATCGAAGGGCGCCACCCACAGCGCCTGGTCCCGCACGAAGGCCAGGTGTCCGTCGGGCAGCAAGTGCAGGTCCCGCGCGTCTTCGAGCACCAGGGAGGCTTCGCCAGTCTCGAGATCGATCCGGAAACACTCCTGGGATTTGGTCGAGGGACTCCAGGTCGAGGCCATCAGGTAGCGCCCGCCGGGGTGTGGCATGCGAAACCCGAACATCGCGCGGTCGCCGTGCCCGTTCACCGTTGTGATCAATTCCGGCGCGCCGCCGCCTGCCTTGATGCGGTAGAGTTCTTTTCCGTCGGCTGAACGGGCGACCACTTCGTCTTCCGAAAGAAAGCCCCTCCCGCCGCTCAGCAGTCCATTCTGCTCGATCGTATAGACCCGGCTGCTCGGCCCGCCGGCCACCGGCACCAACCTGACCTCCGAAGCGAGCCGGACCTCGTCCCGAGTCTCGATCAGGATCTGTTCCCCGTTCGGCGAGAACATGAAGCCCCGGTTTGTGCGTTCGGTTTCCGGCAGCTTGCGGAAGGTCGGCTCGGTCCACTTGCGCACATAGATGGCGTTCTCGGCCGAGACGTTGTCCCCGTCCCGTTCGCGCGCCACAATTGCCAGTGTCTCGCCATCGGGCGAGAGGTTGAATCTTTCGATGGAGGCGAACCGGTCGGCCAACGGGACTGCCACGTGCATCGGCACCGGGGTCGGCTGCGGCCGGAGCAGCCAACCGGCGCCTGCGCCGAGCACGGCCATGGCCAGGGCGACAACCGCGAGCACGGCCAGCGGCAACCGCCGCTTGCCCGCCACGGCGCTCGGCAACGGTTCGGTCCGCGCCCGTTCCAGTTCGATGCGCACGTCGCCGATGTCGCGATAGCG
>CAZLUL010000607.1:0-1161 GCA_964562635.1 uncultured Fibrobacteraceae bacterium
ACGCCGCCAGTGTTCGTTCTGAGCCAGGATCAAACTCTCCGTTGTTAAATATAACAACAGGATTTTATTCCTGTCTTTCGCAAATTATAAACCAATCATCATGACTTGAAAATCACAATCGGTTCAAGTGCAAGCACCTTCACCTCTTGTGAATCATCCGTCGGGATGACTCTAAGAATTGCATTCGGGCCATCGCACGCTATTCTGTTGTCAAAGAACTGTACCGAGCAGTCGTTGCCGCTGGTCCCCTTGTTCGGGGAGAAGCAAGATACTCAGGAGGGAAGTCATTGTCAACCACAAAGTCGACTTTTTTTTCCGCCCTGAGCCGCACCCCATCCGACCTTCGAAAAGACCTTCTGAGAAGCGATTACCCGGGTTAGGCGCGGTGGCCATCACTCGGGCAACGGGGCGCAAGTTATGACGAGATCGGACAACTGTCAAAAAGAAAAAACGATTATTTTCATTTTTTAAAAAAAGCGCCCGCATTCCCCGATTGGAAGCCCTAAATCGTGTTTAAACATAACAATGAGCCGCCCACACGTGCCCTCGGGGACACAAAAACCCTGTGATCGGGTGGACACACCGCGCGCCCGTCCCCAACTCCGGCCCGATTTTTGAGAGCATTGGGCTGCGCCGTGAGCATTTTAACGGGAATTCGACGTTGGCAGAGGGCTTGCAAGGGAAGGCAGCAGGGCGAAGAAGGCTGGACATACTCGCCCCCTACGCCGATCTTTTGAGACCGGGCGCTTGCAAGATGGAGCAATGCCCCACCCGACCGGGTTGCGGCCGTTGGCCCGCGAGCCCCTGATCACATTACTATGGCACGGAGGCGCCATGATTCGTCTGCTCAACTATACGATCCCCCGCCGGACGGTCCGCGTTCTGCTCATCTCCGTATTAGTGCTGTTCATCGGCACCCTGGTCGGCGGCATCGTCGGCGTCGACTATCTGTCCCGGGACCTGCCCTCCCTCGACGCCCTGCAAACCATTGAACCGTCGGTCAAGACGATCATCTTCGCCGCCAACGGCGATACGCTGCGCGAGTTCTATACCGAAAACCGCACCATCGTATCGCTAAGCCGGATTCCGGTCTCTTTGCAACAGGCAGTCATCTCGGTGGAAGACCGCCGCTTTCACGATCACTACGGAATCGATCTGCGA
>CAZLUL010000608.1:0-1160 GCA_964562635.1 uncultured Fibrobacteraceae bacterium
TATGCCACAGGCAAGTTCAGTTCGCGCAAGATCGAGAAAGCGACATACGAGTCGCTCCCTTTCCGATTTCTTGCTGGCAGCTGGCATCCGGACCATGACACCATTGCCCACTTTCGGAAGACCTTTCTGCCCGAAATCACGAATCTGTTTGCCCAAGTACTGGTCATCGCTCACGAGTTGGGCGTGCTGAAGTTGGGAACCATCAGCGTAGATGGCAGCAAAGTCCACGCTGATGCGGCCAAAAGCCACGCGGTTAGTTATGGCCGGTTGCTGCAAATGGAGCGACGACTGAGCGCTGAGGTAGAAGAATTGATAGCTTTGGGAGAGACGGCCGAGCAAGAAGGCCTGCCGGGAGGAATGGACCTCGAATTCGAGGTTGCGTTGCGAGAAGAACGGTTGCTCAACCTGGCGCAGGCCAGAGCGGTCTTGGAAGCACGAGCTGAGGAACGCCACGAGGTGGAAAAGGCCGAGCATGAGGCCAAGTTGCGGGAGCGGGAAGAGAAAGCCAAACGGACGGGGCGAAACCCTGGTGGTCGGCCACCCGAACCGCCCACAGGCGGGCCTCGGGCCAAAGACCAGTACAACTTTACCGATCCCGACTCGCGGATCATGAAGAATAGCAACAACAAGGGATTCGATCAGCATTACAATGTTCAGGTGGCGGTGGAGCAAGAGTGTCGGTTGATTGTAGGCAATACCTTGTCGAATCATGCCAGCGATAGAGAGGAAGCGATACCAACTGTGGATGCGATTCCGGCTCAGATTGGCAAGCCCAAGGCCGCAGCTTTGGACAATGGCTACTGGAGCCCGACCAACGTTGCGGAGTTGCTGGAACGGAGCATCGAGCCTTTTATCGCTACTGGTCGTGATAGCCACAATCAAAGCTGGCGAGAACGCTTTGCTCAGCAGCCGGAGCCTCCTGCTGAAGATGCGAGTCTGATCGTCAAGATGGCCTACAAACTCAGGACGGTTATCGGCAAAAGGATCTATGGCTTGCGCAAATCGACCGTGGAACCGGTCATTGGCATCATCAAAGAGACGTTGGGGTTCCGCCAGTTCTCGCTGCGAGGGCTGCTGGCAGCGGCTGGCGAGTGGTGTCTGGTATGTCTGGCCTACAACTTGAAGAGGCTGCACATCCTGACGGCTGGCTAGAGACGAGT
>CAZLUL010000609.1:0-1159 GCA_964562635.1 uncultured Fibrobacteraceae bacterium
AACTGATGAACATGGATAGCTGGCAGGAACTGAGCGACCCTCGGGATCTGACCAAAATCTTCACGACTCCGGAGTATGCCGGCTGGCGTTCGTTGCGAGAGTCCGACGACTCGCGCTACATCGGACTGGCCATGCCGCGATTCCTGTCCCGTTTGCCCTATGGGGCCAAGGGAAACCCGGTGGAGGAGTTCGCCTTCGAAGAGGACACCGCGGGTGCCGACCACTCCAAGTTCGCCTGGGCCAATGCGGCTTATGCCATGGCGACGAATATCAACCGCTCGTTCAAGGAGTACGGTTGGTGCTCCCGCATCCGGGGAGTCGAATCGGGCGGAGCGGTCGCAGATCTGCCGACGCACACTTTTCCGACCGATGACGGCGGCGTGGACATGAAGTGCCCGACGGAGATCGCCATCACTGACCGCAGAGAAGCAGAATTGGCCGACAACGGCTTCATGCCCTTGTTGCACCGGAAGAACTCCGATACGGCCGCTTTTATCGGTGCGCAGTCGCTGCATAAGCCGGCAGTATTTGACGATGAGGACGCGACGAAAAATGCAAACTTGGGGGCTCGTCTGCCGTACCTCTTCGCCACCTGCCGATTTGCCCACTACCTGAAGTGCATGGTCCGGGATAAGGTCGGCGCCAACATGGAACGGGAGCAGCTCCAGAAGTATCTGCAGAAGTGGATCATGCAGTATGTGGATGGAGATCCGGCCAACTCCAGCGAGTCGACGAAGGCCAAGAAGCCGTTGGCCCAGGCCGCAGTCACGGTCGAGGAAAACCCGGAGGACCCAGGCTATTATAATTCCGTGTTCCACTTGCGTCCGCATTACCAGCTCGAGGGGTTGAGCGTCTCTTTGAGGTTGGTGTCCACGCTCCCGGCGGAGAAGGGAGCCTGATCGATTGAGATCAGAAATGCTGGCATTCAGTCCACTAACGGACTGGATGATGATCACTACAGAGAAGGAGAATAGTCATGGCAGTTGACATGTATCTGAAATTAGAGGGTATCGATGGTGAATCGGAAGACGCCGCACACGGTAATGAGATCGACGTGCTCGCTTGGAGCTGGGGTGCCTCTCAGTCCGGAACGATGCATCAGGGGGCAGGTGGCGGAGCTGGAAAAGTCGACGTCCTGGACCTTTCGGTGACCAAATAC
>CAZLUL010000610.1:0-1157 GCA_964562635.1 uncultured Fibrobacteraceae bacterium
TCCTCAATCAACAGGTGGGCATTGATGCCACCGAAACCGAAGGCGTTTATAGCCGCCCGGCGGGGGATTTTTTCACTTCTTCTTTCCCACGGTTTGACCCCGGTTTGTATTTTGAACGGCCCTTCGAACAGCGGACTGTCGGCAAGGGGCCTTTGAAAATTGATGGAAGGGGGTAAAATACGGTGTTTAAACCCGAGCAGGATTTTAATCAATCCGGCCGATGCCGCGGCCGTCAATAGATGCCCGATCATAGATTTGACCGAACCGATGGCACACTGGCCCGCACTCCAGCCATCTTCACCCCATAACTGATTCAGGCTGGCCAATTCCGTGGTATCTCCCAGCGCAGTGCCCGCACCATGGCATTCGATTATGTCCACGTCCCGGACAGACCAGCCGGAGTTGGCGTAAGCCTTTTTCATGGCACGAACCTGGCCTTCACTGTCAGGAGCCAGCAAATTTCCAAAAAGATCGTTGGATAACCCGATGCCCCGGATAACGCCATAGATGGTATCGCCGGCTGATACGGCATCGGCAAGCCGTTTCAGTACAACGGTACCGGCCCCTTCGCCCACCACCAGGCCGTCGGCGGATTCATCGAATGGGGCGCAGCATCCCGACGAGGACAACGCGCGTAATTGGCTGAAACCCACCTGGGTATAAAGGCAGTCGGGTCGGGATGCGCCTCCGGCCAGCATGGCATCGGCGCGGTGCGCGTTCAGTTCGTCACAGGCCAGTTTGATGGCGTAAAGGGAGGAGGCGCAGGCGGCGTCAAGGGTCAGGGTTCCGCCCCCCAAATCGAGGGCCTCGGCCAAAAGCGCGGCCGGTAACGATGTGACCCTTCCGGCTGAGCATGGGTGCTTCGCCATTGGTCTTTCCAATTGAGATAGACGGAGGCCCATTCGTTCCAACATCTGTTGTTCGAAGGAACGACCGACAATTTCTCGTGCAAGCGTGGAAGAACCTTCCGTCGGCAAGGCGATGGCGGCCAGAATAACGCCGATCCGGTTGCGGTTTACATTTTCAAAGGACCATCCAGCCGTTGCTTCCCGGCCGGCATGAAGTACCAACTGATAGAGGGGATCAAGCTTCTGAGCAAGATCAGGTGGCAGGTTCAGCCCGGAAGGGTCAAAATGGAAATTCCGGATCAGACAGGC
>CAZLUL010000611.1:0-1154 GCA_964562635.1 uncultured Fibrobacteraceae bacterium
GGCGTGCGCGACGAGGCCGATATCCGCGGCCATCGGAGAACCTATGTCGGCGCCATGCCGGGTCGGATCATCCAGGGCATGAAACAGGCCGGTTCGAAGAACCCTGTCTTTCTCCTCGATGAGGTCGACAAGCTCGGCGCGTCCTACCAGGGCGACCCCGGGGCGGCGCTGCTCGAAGTGCTCGACCCGGCGCAGAACGACAGCTTCACCGACCACTACCTCGGCGTGCCCTTCGATCTTCGCGACGTCCAGTTCATCTGTACGGCCAATTACCTCCAGAACATCCCCGGCCCTCTCCAGGACCGGATGGAGGTGGTCGAGTTTGCAGGCTATACCGAGGCCGAAAAACTCGAGATCGCAAAACGCTACCTGACGCCGCGCCAGATCAAACAGACCGGACTCACCGATGAACAGATCGTCATCTCGGACGATGCAGTGCGTGAGGTGATCACCGGTTACACCCGCGAGTCCGGCGTCCGCCAACTGGAACGGGAGATCGGCCGGCTGGCCCGCAAGGTGGCCCGCAAGATCGCCGCCGAAGAACTGGAGGCGATCGAAATCGGTTCTTCGGAGGTCAACGACCTCCTGGGACGGCCCAAGGTCCACCCGGAGGTGGCCAATGAGACCGACCAGGTGGGTGTCGCGACCGGGATGTACTACACACCGGTCGGCGGCGACATCATGTTTGTCGAGGTCTCTCCCATGCCCGGCAAAGGCGAACTGGTTCTCACCGGGCAACTCGGCGATGTCATGAAGGAGTCGGCGCGCGCGGCCTGGACCTACGCCAAGGCCCACGCAGACGAGCTCTTCATCCCGCAGGACGCGTTCAAGCAGGATGTCCACATCCACGTGCCCGCCGGAGCGATTCCCAAGGACGGACCTTCGGCCGGCGTCACCATGGCCACCGCCCTGGTGTCAGCCCTCTCAGGCCGGCCCGCCCGCAACGACGTCGCCATGACCGGAGAGATCACGCTGTCGGGACGAGTCCTGCCGATCGGCGGGGTCAAGGAGAAGGTCCTCGGAGCGGTCCGCGCCGGCATCACCTCGGTGGTGTTGCCAAAGGTCAACGAGGTCGATCTTGACGATCTGCCGCAGGAGGTTCGCGAGGGGCTCAAGTTCCACCTGGTGGAAGAACTCGGCGAGGCGCTCGCCCA
>CAZLUL010000612.1:0-1154 GCA_964562635.1 uncultured Fibrobacteraceae bacterium
GGTTCGCCATCACTAAATCGAGGGAGTTAGTCGTGTCTTTTGCTGAACCGCGGTTGCTAGTCATAAACAGCGAGTCACTCGGTTCCTTCCTCAACAGTATCCCAGTCGGTGTCCGGAGAGTCAAACGCCTCTCGGTCCCTTTCGGTCGTGGGCCGCATCACCAGTTCGCAGTACTCATCGCCATCAGGTAGCGCTTTGGTGTGCACATATTTGCAGCGCTGGTCAAATGCCATCGAACTCGCCGGATCGACATAACAGTAGATGCGTCCCAACTCGTTGGCACCGAGTTCTCTCCACACTCGCCCCATCACACATCCGTGCGCACGGATTCGTCGTTCGCCATCCACCACAACTTCTTCGATTCCCTCGTGCATCCCAATACTGGGGAGGTCCGACACCTCAAAGAACGTCTCCGCCGATGGTTCGAGGCCCATTGAGCTGGCCTTGTCCCGCTTCGCGTTGCCAATCTTGCGGCTGTACTCCTTGATTGCTCGGGCGACGCACTTCTTCCCATCCTCCTCCCCCATTTCGTTCACCAGAACTTCAGCGAAGGCGAGATGCAACAGCCCCAACCTTCGGCTCGCAAGAGCAACCTGCTTTTTCGCCTCTTCGAGCGAAATGGCATCTACCGAATCGTCTTGCTCAGCCATTCTCGGCCTCCCCAGGTTTCAACGGCTGCCGTATCACCATCTCCGACAATGGCGGCCGCGCCGATTTGATGGACCCAATTGCCGTCCAACCCACCGCTATGTGAACATCGACCTCAAAATATTCGGGTAATCCGTAAAGCGTCCGGAACTTCTCGCCAGTGTCCTCTGTCTTGGCTGTCTGCTTTAGTTCCGACAGCCACACCCCTCCCAAGCCCAGAGCGTGCGCCATCAAGAGCATGTGATCGGCGGCCGCAGCGGCATCGAACCCGGGGTTCTGAGGCACCAATTGGTCCTGGCCGACTGTCCTTGCCACTCGCCTGTCATGACAGACCACGATGATGACGGCTGCATTCTTGGTTGAGATGTCGCTCCAGAGCCATTTTTTCTCATCAGGATCTGTAAGTACAACGAACTTGAGGTGTCCAAGGTTGCAGCCGATTGGAGCCGCACGTCCGGCCTCGAGGATTTGCTCTACCATCTCCGCGGGTACTTCGCGATCCTCCC
>CAZLUL010000613.1:0-1152 GCA_964562635.1 uncultured Fibrobacteraceae bacterium
TCTCGACGATCCGTGCTGCCGTACCGTCGCGTCGCGTCAGCACGACGTTGAGCTTCTCCACCAGTGCCCGTCGTCTATCCCCGTCCCTCGACTTCGAAGCGTTGGAGTTCACGATCACTAGCGAGCCGGCCACACGGGAAGGCTAGCAGGGGCACCAGCTCGGCTCGCGCCACAAGGGCATCGAGCGTTTCCGGCGACCGCTTCTGCATTGCCCGCAGAGCCGTTGACCTCGGCAACCACGCTCGCGGAGCTAGGCGCACGACCACTGGTCGCGGCCGATCACGATCGCGCGAGCCGCCAGGCACGCCTGCAGCAGGTCGAGGTCGACTTCCAACCGCTACCCTTCGATGCGGATGCGGCGCGCGCGTTCGGGCGAGTCGCAGCCTCACTGCGGCGCGTCGGTCGAAAGACCAGCGCACGGACATATGACGCGATGATCGCGGCTGTGGCCATCGCCAACCAACTGCCCCTGTACACCTGCAACCCACGCGACTTCCAGCACATCGATGGTCTGGAAGTCGTGACCGTGCCAATGCCAACCCTGGAGGATGCTGATGGCTGATCATCACCGCTGGCGCATCGGAGCCCGGCGGGACCGAGCCGAGATCTACCTCGTCGTCACCATCGCCGCCTTCGCTATCACGGTGGGTGGCGTGCGCTGGTATCTGGAGGCGGCTGGCTATCCCACGATCGGCGATGGCGAGCTGCACGTGGCGCACGTGCTGTGGGGTGGGCTGGCCCTGTTCATCGCTGCCTTGCTACCACTCCTCTGGGTGGGCCGGCGTGCCCTACTGCTCTCAGCGCTCCTGGCGGGCATCGGGGCCGGCCTGTTCATCGACGAGGTGGGCAAGTTCCTGACCACCACCAACGACTACTTCTTCGCCCCGGCCGCGCCCATCATCTACGGCAGCATCCTGCTGCTGGTCCTGCTGGCACTGCTGGTCAGGCGGCGCGACGTGGACCACGACGACGCCACGCACGCGATCCTTGAAGCCCTGCGCGATGGCGCGGACGGGCGCCTCACCGCGGAGGACCGAGCACGAGCCCTCGATCTTGCCGAGCGTGCCAATCACGAGTCGAAGGCGGAGGACGACGGTCTCCAGGCCATCCTCGTCGAGGCCCTGCAGTCAACGGCCATCGATGAGCGCCTGG
>CAZLUL010000614.1:0-1149 GCA_964562635.1 uncultured Fibrobacteraceae bacterium
ACGAATTCCCCACCGCCTGTCTCGAAAGCGAAGCCATCGCCGAACAGTGTCGTTTTCAGCACAAGCTGGGCCGCTGGCGTTACCCCGAGTTTCCTTTGCCCGCCGGCGAGACCACCGAATCGTATCTGTGGAAACTCTGCTTCGACGGACTTCAGAAACGCTACCGCCAGGTCACCGGCCGGGCCATGGCCCGCCTGCAGGAAGAGATCGCCGTGGTCGAGAAGCTGGGCTTCGCCGGTTATTTCCTGATCGTGTGGGACATCGTGCGCTTCGCCGGCGGTCAGGGCATGCCGACGCTGGGCCGCGGCTCGGCCGCCAACTCGCTGATCAGTTATCTGCTGGGCATCACCCACGTCGATCCCCTGGAGCACGACCTGTACTTCCAGCGCTTCTTGAATCCCGAACGGTTGACGCCGCCGGACATCGACCTGGATTTCGGCTGGAAGGACCGCGACCGCGTACTCGAGTACGTCTATGACCGCTACGGGCGCGACCGCACGGCGATGATCTGCAACATCAACCGCTTCAGTTCGCGCTCAGGCTTCCGCGAGGCGGCCAAGGCCCGCGGTTACGGCGACCACCAGCTGAGCAAGGTCACGCGAAGGCTGCCCTGGCGCGTGCTCGAAGGACCGGACGCCGACACGGCCCTGGCCAAGCGGCCCGAATCCGCCGGTCTGCCCCTGAGCCGCGAACCCTATCGCTCGCTGCTGTTGCAGGCCCGGCAACTGAACAAGCGACCGCGGCACCTGGGCATCCACGCCGGCGGGGTCGTCATCGCCGGCAAGCCGCTGACCGACCTGTTCCCGTTGCAGTGGGCGCGCAAGGGCATCCTCATCAGCCAGCTGGACATGTACTCGGTGGAAGACCTGGGCCTGGTGAAGATCGACCTGCTGGCCCAGCGCGGCATCGCCGTGGTCGCGGACTCCGCGCGCGCGGTGAGCGAGAACCTGGGTATCAGCGTGGACCTGAGCAAGCTGCCTGACACGGATCCGGCCACCCGCCGCCTGATGCGGCAGGGCGACACCATGGGCTGTTTCTACATCGAGTCACCGGGCATGCGTTCGCTGCTCAAGAAACTGAAGGCCGACACCTTCCCGATCGTCGTGGCCGCCAGCAGCGTCATCCGGCCCGGGCCGTCGGACAGCGGCA
>CAZLUL010000615.1:0-1146 GCA_964562635.1 uncultured Fibrobacteraceae bacterium
TACAATATATCTACCTTGTCAATTCCGGGATTTTATTGATTCGGAAAAACAGAATACGCTAAGGCACCATCGATCAGATTTCGATCTGCTGTTACCAGGGTCAACCCATATACGATGGCAGCAGCGGCAATAAATCGATCTGCCGGATCCTGATGAGGAAGTCTAACATCCCGACTCTGCATGGCAACTTCATGGTTCAGCGTGGCCTCTTGGAATGGCAACGTGCTTAACACATTTTTCATCCATCTAACCGGAGGAGCATCGAGCCGGATGCGGCCTTTTTCTGACAAGATGATAATTTCCCACGTAGTGATGGGAGACAGCCACAGTTCATGGTCCGGGTTGTCCAATTCCTTGGCTACATCACTGCTCAGACATGACGGATCTATCAGGCTCCACAAGAGTATATGCGTATCCAGCAAATATTTATTCATTTAATGCATGCCAGGCGTCTTCAGAAACAACCGGTGCAAGAATGTCACCCAATATTTCCCCTTTGGTTTTGAACGAACCCAACCACGATTCCCGCTTTTTCGGGGGTGGGGGAGGATCGATGATGGCAATCGGTTTGCCGTGCCGGGTCACCAAAACGGGCCGTCCAGTCCGTTTCACATTATCGAGAACGGCCAGGCAGGTCGCTTTAAATTGTGAAATGGTGATGACATCCATCTGATTCATATCGTTTTTCCACAACATCGGTTCCGTTTTCCAAATATTTACCATGATCAACGACCATAGTCAAATTATTCCTTGTATTATCAGCTGCTATTTGGTTCGCTGAGATCGAGAACAAACCGTTTACGGTTACCTAACTCAAGAATTTGGATGTTACTCGATAAACTATTTTAACGAGCTCCATGGATAATTTCCATACATCAAGATTTTTATGCGGTCTTTTCATCTTTTCATCTTTTCATCGCAAGGCGTAAAAGCGTAAGGCGTAAGGCGTAAGGCGTAAAAGCGCAAGGCGCGAGGCGTAAGGCGAAAGGCGTAAAAGCGGAAGGCGCGAGGCGTAAGGCGTAAAGGAAAGCGATTTTCGCTCCCGCTCTCACGGATCTTCAACCGTGAGCAGTGAACCGTCAACTGGCAACCGTAAACCGGTTTCTTTCAGCTTTGAGCCTTCAGCCTTCACCTTTGAGCTAATTT
>CAZLUL010000616.1:0-1146 GCA_964562635.1 uncultured Fibrobacteraceae bacterium
ACCAGGGCCTGTGCAGCTTCTCAAGTGCCTTGCGCCTGGCCACCAGTGCGCCTACACCGGTCGGGTAACCGAATATTTTGTAGAATGAGACGGCGACGAAATCGGCCTTCCACTTGGACAGATCGAGCCTGTTCGTAGGCACGAAAGCGGCCGCGTCTAGGAGTACGTCCCAGCCATGTTCATGAGCCTTGTCTATCCACTCCAGGGGATGATGAACCCCTGAGAAATTCGACTGTGCGGGAAAAGCGAACAACCTGTTCTTCGATTCACCCGTATCGACGAGGTTTCTCTCGAGCACCTGGTCGTGCAGGCGCATGTCGGGAGGAACGACAGGGATGTATCTCGTTATGGCGCCGCATGCCTTGTCAAATTCCCTGATACCGTTTACCGAGTTATGATTGTCGAAGCTGAGGAGGAACATATCCCCCTTGTCGAAGGGATACGATTCGCCGACGAGTTTCAGTGCGTGTGTAGCGTTGGCAGTGAAGATCGCGACATATTCATCGGTCGGCGCGTTGAAGAAATCGAGTACGCGGCGCCTGCACCTTTCGACCATGTCGGTCGTAAAACTCGATGTAGGATTAAAGGAATGCGGATTCCCGAGAACGTTCCCGAGGAGCAGGTCCATGTGCTTGCGTATCTGAAGATCGCTGTAGAGGCCGCCGCCGGTATAATCGAGATATACGTGCCCCTGGCTGTCGAGCCTGGAATACTCAATTGCTCTCAGCTCATCGATCCTGTTTGTCTCTTCATACCCTGGACATTCGGCGAGAAACTCCTCGAATCTCTCTTCTTTGCAATCTTCCGGCTTATTCATCGGCACGCTGCCTTCCTCTATTTTCTCATCATATCGTATCTCACTGCAGATCAGTAAGAATATGTCATATATATTCAGATTTTCAACATGTATTGAGATGCGGGGGCATTGTATAATCCGGATGGTTAGCACGTCCATACACATTCATGCCTAAGGAGTCATAAATCCATGAGCCGAATAATAATGATACTGTTGATGACATGCCTCTTCCCCGTTCTGCCGCACGCTTCAGAGGTGACGACCATCGATTTCCTTGAAGTCGCGGGCCTGTCGGTAAACGCGGCCGGGCCGGTCATGGTGATGATGGATCCCGGCCGGGGCAGGCTGAT
>CAZLUL010000617.1:0-1144 GCA_964562635.1 uncultured Fibrobacteraceae bacterium
TCCCCCGGCGGCCAACCGGTCGGTATCCGCGAGGGGCACGACGCCCTTGCGCAGGTTTTCGAGAATCGTGTCGACCTTGTCGTTGGTCAGGTGCTCATAGAGGTGTTTGCCCAGTTGCAGGCAGGGTCCCATGCCGCAGGCCCCGAGGCACTCGACACCCTCGAGGGCGAACATGTTATCCGGCGTGGTCTCGCCCAGGCGGATGCCCAGACGCTTTTCCAGATGAGCAATCAAGGGACGGGCGCCCATGATGTGGCAACTGATGTTGTGGCACACCTGCAAGGTGTAGTCGGCCTGGGGTTCGGTGCGGAACATCGTGTAGAATGACAGCACTTCATGAACCCGGGCCCGGCTGATCTCCAGCTTCTCGGTCAAAAGGGTCACGCCATCTTCGGGCACGTATCCGACTTCGTCCATGATCACCCAGATGCAGGGCATCAATGCGCTGGCCTTGGTCGGATATCGCGCGATCAGCGCCTCGACCTGGGCCAGACTCTCGGGTGAGAGGGTGAAGGAGTTTTCACTCATCAGCTATCTGCCTTCCAAACCGGTGGCCGCCCTAGCGGTCCAATTCACCGGCAATAATGTTCAGACTGCCCAAAGTGGCAATCGCGTCGGGAATCATGCGGCCCTGCACCAGGGACGTGAACGAGGAAAAGATCGGGAAACAGGGCGGGCGCACCTTGATGCGGTACGCCTGGCCCGTGCCGTCCGAAACGCAGAAGAAGCCCAACTCGCCGTTGGCCCCTTCGCCAAATCCGTAGCCTTCGCCCTTGGGCACCTGGATGCCTTCGTAAACCAGCTTGAACTGGTTCATGGCCCCTTCAATGGTGTTGTAGACCTTCTCTTTGGGCGGAATAATGATGCTGTGGTCGTCGATGTTCAGCGGGCCATCGGGCAGGTTGTCCAGCGCCTGCAGAATGATCGATCGGCTCTGCACCATCTCGGCCATGCGCACCATGATGCGATCGTGGGTGTCGCCATCGGTGCCGGTCGGGATTTCGAATTCGTACTGCTCATAGCCGAAGTACGGTGACGACTTGCGCAGGTCATGGGCCAGGCCCGTCGCCCGCAAACAGGGGCCGGTGAAGCCCCAGCTCAGGGCGTCTTCCTGACTGATGACCCCCACGCCAACGGTGCGGTC
>CAZLUL010000618.1:0-1141 GCA_964562635.1 uncultured Fibrobacteraceae bacterium
GGCGGAGCAGGGTGGAGAGGACCGTTTCTCGGCTGACGTCCGGGCCTGCAAGCTGTTCAACCTGGGTCTCTTTTCGGTGCGCATCGAGGATGCCAGGGTCTGTCGACCACCTTCCGACTACATCGCCCTGACGGTGCCCCTCGATCACGAGCTGCGATTTTTCGACGGCGACGAGACCGGCGGTTTCCTGCCCGGTCGGGTTCACATTCTCTGGCCACACGATCGGATGGATCTCGACATCTCTGAGGCGTCGTCGTTGCTGGTCGCAACCTATCCGATCTCATGGTTGCGCAAACGCTGGCGGAAGGGATCGGCGCTCGATGCCGACGTCACACCGGTCGCCTCAGACTGCCTGTCGCTGGAGGTGCCCGAAGGGCGCGCCTACTGGCGCCACCTGAACTTCATTTGGGCTGAGGTGTGCAACGATGCCGTTTTTCTGAAATCAGAAGCGGTGACTCGCGAGATCGAAAGAACCAGCGCCGCCCTCCTGCTGATGGCATTCGAAAACGGAGCGATCTGTGGCGCCCCAGATTCGCAGCCTGAGGATTCGGACCGTGGCCTTGAAATGACCGAGGCCTACATTCTCAACCACCTCGGCGAGCAGATCACCCTTACCGACCTGGTAACGGCTTCCGACACGAGTGCAAGCTCTCTTCTGCGCGCCTTTCGAATTCACCGCGGCATCACGCCCATGAAGTACGTCAAGCAGATGCGGCTCGAGTCCGCACAACGCACACTTTTGGCGGCAAGATTGGGCACCACGACAGTGACCACGGTTGCGATGGACCACGGCTTCTTCCAGCTCGGACGATTCTCGGCCGACTATCGGCGGGCTTTCGGGGAGCTCCCATCGGAGACTCTCGGACGCTGACGAAAACCGCACCCCTGACAAAAATTCCATAGCCCCGAAGAGAACCGAGACCCTATCTTTGGTCAGAGATTCACAGTGCAGATCACAACAATTTCATCCACAAAGGAAGCGGAGAAGAACCCGGCAGCCGCTGGGGTAATTCGAAACCACCACCTGCAGCGGGCCGAGGAACACATCCACACACACCTCAGAGACGAGT
This sequence comes from uncultured Fibrobacteraceae bacterium, assembly GCA_964562635.1. Lineage (GTDB taxonomy): Bacteria > Krumholzibacteriota > Krumholzibacteriia > LZORAL124-64-63 > LZORAL124-64-63 > JAGRNP01. Next base: position 1,071 of record CAZLUL010000618.1, read on the forward strand.
TCTCACTTCTTGATCTCACCGAAGCGGCGGGGACCAGCCCGAGCACCCTGCTCCGCACCTTCAACACCCAC
>CAZLUL010000619.1:0-1137 GCA_964562635.1 uncultured Fibrobacteraceae bacterium
TTCCCATCTTCCCTTATGATCGACTTTTCCCATGCGGAACCGGATCGAAACCCCAATAATTCCCGGCAAACTGCCAGCAAGGACCGGATTGCCATGAGCCTGCGGATGTCCACGGACGGACTTTCGAGGATGTCGACGGTTACCGGGTTGTTTTGCAGAACGCGGTGTGGTCATATTGATCCGCATCCCATCAACCCAGAATCGAAATCATGAGAGGCCCACCATGCCCCGTTTTGGAATTTGCGTATTGCTTTGCACACTCGTCGCCGTGATTGCCAGCTCGGCCCTGGCGGCGCCCGATTCCTTCGAGGCGCTCTTTCACGACGAAACCCTGCGCATTGACTACTTCCACACCGGCGATGCCACCGAAGAGATCATTTCGCTGGATCAGATGTGGCGCCAGGGCACCTGGGCCGGCAGCCGTACGCGACTGGTGGATGAACTGGACCTCGGTCGGTATTACGCCAAGGCCTTTGACGCCGAGAGTGGCGAGTTGCTGTGGTCGCGCGGTTTCGACTCCTACTACGGCGAATGGAAAACCACGAGCAAGGCGGCCAACGGTATGCGCCGCACCTATCACGAATCGGCGCTGATGCCCCTGCCACGCAAGCCGGTCGTCTTCACGCTTTCGGTGCGCGTCCAGGACAACTCGCTGGACGAGATTTACCGGGTGGAGATTGATCCCGAAGATTGGCGGATCCGGCGGGATGCCTTGCCCGCCGATGTCCAGGTTGTCAAAGCGGCGGTGCATGGCGACTCTCACCCCCGCGTGGACATTGCCATCGTGGGTGAAGGTTACACAGCGGCCGAGTCGGAAAAATTCGCGGCCGATGTGGACCGTTTCGCCGCCGCGATACTGAACCACGAACCGTACGCCAGCATGACCGATCGGTTCAATGTCTGGGGTGTGCTGAAGCCGTCACAGGAAAGCGGTTGCGATGAGCCAAGCCGAGGCGTGCACCGCAATACGTCAATGGGTTGCACCTTCGATTCGCTGGACAGCGAACGGTATATGCTGACCGAGGACAACCGGGCCATCCGGGATGTGGCGGCGCACGTGCCCTACGATGTCCTGTACATCATGGTCAACCACGAGCGCTATGGGGGCGGCGGCATTTACAACCTGTTCTGCACTTT
>CAZLUL010000620.1:0-1133 GCA_964562635.1 uncultured Fibrobacteraceae bacterium
CCTTCCTGTTCGTCACCCGCACGGTGCAGGTCAAGATGCTGCCCTTCGACAACAAGAGCGAATTCCAGGTCATCATCGACACTCCCGAGGGAACCACCCTCGAATCAACAACCCAGATGGCCCGCGAGATCGGCAACTATCTCTCGACCGTGCCCGAAGTCATGGACTACGAGATCTACGCCGGCATCGCCGCGCCGGTGAATTTCAGTGGCCTGGTGCGCCACTACATGATGCGGCAGGGACCAAACGTGGCCGACATCCAGGTCAACCTGGTGGACAAGGCGCTGCGCGATGACCAAAGCCACGCCTTGGCCAAGCGCGTGCGCGGTCCGATCGTGGAGATCGCCGAGCGCTACAACGCTGCCGTCAAGGTGGTCGAAGTGCCACCGGGACCGCCGGTGCTGTCCACCCTGGTGGCCGAAGTCTACGGGCCCACCTTTGAGGGCCGGATCGAAGCCGCCCGCCAGATCAAGGAAGTGTTCGAAAATACGCCCGGTGTCGTGGACATCGACTGGTTTGTCGAAGACGACCAGCAGCGCTACACCCTGGCCGTTGATACGGACCGCGCCGCGGTGCGCGGCGTGAGCACCCAACAGGTGAGCATGACTCTTGGCGTGGCGCTCAACGGCCACGATGCCGGCCTGGTGCACATGGACCCGTCGGCTGAACCGGTGCCCATCAACATACGCCTGCCCTACGCCGACCGTTCGAGTACCGAAAGCCTGCGCGAGCTGTACATCTACAGCCAGGCCGGCGCCTTGATCCCGCTGTCCGATGTGGTGAAGGTCGAAAAATCAGTCGCTCACAAGAGCCGGCATCGCCGCAACCTGAAATCGGTGATCTACGTGACCGCCGACGTTGCCGGTGAGCTCGAATCCCCGGTCTACGCCATCCTGGACATGAAGAAGAAGATCGCCAAACTGACCATGCCCGATGGCACGGAGATCGAGCAGCTGTCAACGGCGCAGCCGCTGACCGAAGAGAACTACGCCATGAAGTGGGATGGCGAGTGGCACATCACCTATGAGGTCTTCCGCGATCTGGGGGTGAGCTTCGCCGTTGTGCTGGTGATCATCTATCTGCTGATCGTGGGCATGTTCCAGAACTTCACCGTGCCGCTGCTGATGATGATC
>CAZLUL010000621.1:0-1127 GCA_964562635.1 uncultured Fibrobacteraceae bacterium
GGAATTTAATCGAGTTGCAAATCTGAAAATTGATAATTGGGTGAAATAATCCCTCCTGATTATGATTTCGGAATTTCTCGAATGCAGAAAATCATCCTGCATTCGCAATCTGAACCGCGTTTTTTCATCCGCTCATTTTTTTTAGACAGGATTTACAGGATTTCATGGATTTAATTTTTCTCCTTTCCCAGAAGGAAAGGAGAAAGCCCAATCCCGCTTTTTCCTGTTTGTCCTGTCAGGTTTTTCTTTGTATTAACTCCATATTCCGCACTCCGCATTTCATTTAATTTGCTGCACTGCTGGCGGATTCAAGCTACTATCGAGTATCTCTTTCTTTGGCCAACGCATCGGCCTCGGCCTTACAGTCGCGCGTGGGTTTGAGGCCTTTGGCGCGAACGGCCGCAAGTTCAGCCTTGGCGGCCTCTATCTCGGCCCGGAACGCAGGATCGGCATGCAGTCGAGCGACAGCGGCAGAGCCCATAAAACGCCCCTCGACCACATCGCTGTGCCAATGGACGTTACAGATGTTACGGCTTTCACCGAAGGCCCGGCCACGGGCGAGAATGGCATCCGCCCGCTCCGGGGCAATTTCGCACAGGATCAGCGCCCAAGCCCAGCCGATAGCGGTATGCCCGGAAGGGTAGGAACCATCCTTCATCAAGAGCTCTTTTTCATCCGGTGTGCAGATAGGCTCCTTGTTCTTCATGAATGGGCGCTTACGCTGGTACTTATTCTTTGCTGTGTAAGTAGACAGGCCCGCATCTGCAAGGGTGCGGCGCAGCAGCATGTACAGATGCGGCGTGTCTTTTTCTGTAATCGGAATGCCCAGCGCACAGGAAAAGGTGCCGGCTGCTTCCGGAAACATAAGTTCGGCATCCTTGGCAGCAAGGTTCCAGCGTGGCGTACCTCGCAGAGCTAAGCTTTTTCGGCTGACTTCCTCATCGAGCGCAAGCGCAGCAGAGCCTTCAGCAGGGGGTGGCGGAATAAGCGCCAGGCTGTTTGGATGCTCCTCGGGCTGTAAATATCCCGCCAATATACCCGGGTGTATCTCCGGCACGGCCATTGGGCCGGCTTGCTGTTCGACACTCGCGCATCCCGCGGTTATCGCAATAGCCAGCAGAACGAAT
>CAZLUL010000622.1:0-1126 GCA_964562635.1 uncultured Fibrobacteraceae bacterium
CATTAATTATTTGCTTTAATACCGGTATTGACAGAATAGACTCGCCACTTCGCCACCCACCGCGGCCCGAATCACTTCCTGCACGTCGGCGACATTCAACCCGTAGCGTGCGATGGCCCCACGGTCGATGCGGATCACCAACTGGGGCGCACCGGTGATCTGATCAACCTGGACGTCGGCCGCCCCGGGCACCTCCCGGATGACCGCGCTGACGATTTCGGCGCTCTCTTTGAGGGTTTCGATATCATCGCCAAATATCTTGATCGCCAACTCGGCCCGCACCCCTTCGAGCAACTCGTCCACCGCCATGGCAATAGGCTGGGTCAGGTTGACCAACACCCCGGGCACATCACCCACCGATTGGCGAATCAGGTCTTCGATGCCCGCCTGCCCCCGGTCGGTGCGCCAGGTTTCTTCCGGATGCAGGGTGATCGCGATTTCAGCGCTGTTGACCGGGTCGGTGTGGGCGCCGACTTCACCGCGCCCAATCCGACTGATGACTTCGTGCACTTCGGGGATGGCCATCAAGCGGCGCTCAACGATGCTCGTCACCCGCTGGGTTTCGCTCATGGCAATCGACGGCGACAGCGTCAAACGCACCACTATGGTGCCTTCCTGCAGGCGCGGTGTGAATTCGGATCCCAACCGCGGCGCCACCGTCAGGCCGGCGGCGATCAACACCGCCGCGAGCACCAGCGCCGCCCAGCGGTGATCCACAAACAGCCGCGCCACCGGTCGGTAAGACCGAGTCAACCAGCGCTGCATCCAGGACTCGCTTGACTGGGCTCCGGGCGCCGGTCGTTTCATGAACACACTGCTCAACATCGGGGCCACGCCGATGGCAAAAATCAGCGAGCCGAGCATGGCCAGGGCCACGGTGTAGGCCAGAGGCCGGAAGGTCTTGCCTTCGACTCCCTGCAGCGTGAACAGCGGCACAAAGACCAGGATGATGATGCCGATGGCAAACAGGATCGGGCGCGCCACTTCGCCACAGGCGGAGGCGATGACCTTGATCTTGTTTTCAGCGGGATCACTCTGGCGCAAATGACGGTCCACGTTCTCGATCATCACGATGGTGCCATCGACCATCATGCCAATGGCAATGGCCAGCCCGCCGAGAGACATC
>CAZLUL010000623.1:0-1122 GCA_964562635.1 uncultured Fibrobacteraceae bacterium
CAAGTTTTGCCTGCCTTGCATCTCGAACTTCTGGAACTTTTTGAACAGCCTCCAACAGCCACTCTTTCAACAGGCTGATAGCCCCTAGCCCTTGATACGCTCTGCGTAGCTCTCCTCGAGCGTCCGGACCAGTCCCAGCAGCGTTTCGTTCACGGGTGTGCGGATCCCGAGCCTGGCGGCTTCCCGGACCACAGCACCGTTGATCTGCTCGATCTCTGTCCTCTTCTCTTTCAGGACGTCCTGCAGCATGGACGCGATGTTTTCCGCAGTTGCCTCGCAGACCCCTGCCACCTTCTCGACAGGATGGTCGTAGAGCAAGCGAATCCCCAACGCCTGAGCGACTTGCGCGGCCTCCTCCACGGCCATTTTCATCACGGTCCGCGTGCCTTCATGATCGATCAGCCGGCCGTTGTGGACTCGGGTCAGGGCCGTCAACGCGTTGATGCCCACATTGATGATGAGCTTGCTCCAGAGCAGGCCGGGGAGGTTGTCGGTGAACGAGACGTCGAGGCCCGCAAGGCGGAAGGTTTCCAGAATCGCCTCTGCACGTTCCGTCTTGTTCCCGGTCGGTTCTCCGATGATCGTCTCCCCCCACCCGGCATGCCGGACGCGGTTTGGGGCGAGCACCGTGGCCCCCATGGAGGTCGTGCCTCCAAAAGCCCGGCCCGGCCCTACGGCCTGTTCGATCGATTCGATGTTCCCGAGGCCGTTCTGCAGGGTCAGGATGCCTGTGTCGGTACCGACGAGAGGGGTTGCGTTCCGGGCCGCCTCGTACGTATCCGGGGACTTCACGCAGAGGATGACAAGGTCCGCCTCCCCGATGTTCTCAGGCTTCACGGTGATCTGAGGGTGGACGTGGTGGTCTCCGCTGACGCCTTCGACGAAAAGGCCCTCCTTCCGGATCGTCTCCTCCCTTTCCGGATGGATGTCCAGCAGCCAGATGTCCGAGCCTTCTTCCTTGGACAGAAGATAGGTGAACAGGAGGCCCATGGCGCCCGTGCCCACGATCGCAATGCGCATGTACATCCCTTGTGATTGTGCCGGGAGGCGTGTGAAACAGCCCGTGTTGATGGGGCCCGTGAATAGCCTAATAAGCTAGGGAGATTCGCCGGTTGTGTCAAG
>CAZLUL010000624.1:0-1119 GCA_964562635.1 uncultured Fibrobacteraceae bacterium
TCGAACAGATTGGTGTCGGTGGCATGGGCGAAGTGTACCGCGCCCGCGACAATACACTGGGCCGTGAAGTCGCCCTGAAGATCTTGCCCGCGGCCTTCGCTGCCGACACTGAGCGCGTGGCTCGCTTCCAACGCGAAGCCAAACTGCTGGCCTCGCTTAATCATCCGAACATTGCGGCCATCCACTCGGTGGCCCAGGACGGCGATGTCATCGGACTGGCGTTGGAACTGGTGATCGGCGACGATTTGACCGTCCATTTGGAAAACGGAACCATGTCCCTGGACAAAGCCCTGGCCTATGCCGAACAGATCGCCGCGGCGGTCGAGGCCGCCCACGAACAGGGCGTCGTGCACCGTGACCTGAAGCCGGCCAACATCAAGATTGGGCAGGACGGCAACGTCAAAGTACTCGACTTCGGCCTGGCCAAAGCCACCGACGCAGCCGGCGATTCGGCCAGCAGTCTGGACACCACGATTTCGCCCTCACTGGTCAGTTCGCCGCTCACGATCGAAGGCGTGATCCTCGGCACGGTGGCCTACATGTCGCCCGAACAGGCCCGCGGTTCGAATCTCGACCGGCGCACTGATATTTTTTCGTTCGGGGTGGTCCTGTTCGAGATGCTCGTCGGCCAGCGCCCGTTTGGTGGACCGACGATGTCCGACATGATGGCGTCCATACTCAAGGAAGAGCCCGACCTCAATACGCTGCCGGCCAATACGCCACCGGCGATCCGGTTACTGCTTAACCGGTGTCTGGCCAAGGATCCCAAGCAAAGACTGCGCGACATGGGCGAGGCTCGCCTGATCATTGCGGCCGTGCGCGGGGGCGATCCTACGGCCTCGTCGGTGCTTGGGGAGCGCAAAGCTGAAATCGGTGGGCGGCGCCTGGCCAAGCGGGAAATTGCGTCCTGGGTCCTGACCGCAGTCGCGATCGTGGCCCTGGGCGTGACCGCCTGGACCGCCGCTACGCGCGGCACGAGCGCCACGAAGGCCCCGGAGATTCGCGCGTCGATCGACGCCCCCGACGACCATGAGTTCGTGGTCAATGGCAACTATTCAGGCGCGCTCTCGTTGTCGCCCGATGGCACCAAGATGACCTTCACGGCATCGGTAGGGTCGG
>CAZLUL010000625.1:0-1117 GCA_964562635.1 uncultured Fibrobacteraceae bacterium
GAGCCGCAACAACATCGAGTTCCTGCTCACCGACGAATCGAAGATTGAACCGTTGATCAAGGAGGTCGAGGAATACGGCTTCCCGATCGGTGGCCTCGGCAGCAAGCTCTCCAACATCGTCCACACCCAGGGCTGGGTGCACTGCCACTCGTCGGCGTCGGATGCCTCGGGCGTGGTCAAATCGGTGATGGACGAACTCTTCCCCTACTTCTCCGGTGAGAAGGACCTGCCGGCCAAGACGCGGATCGCCTATGCGTGTTGTCTCAACATGTGCGGCGCGGTCCATTGCTCGGACATCGCGATCCTCGGCGTCCACACCCGCGCGCCGGTCATCAACCACGACGATCTGCCCAAGATGTGCGAGATCCCGACCCTGGTCGCCTCGTGCCCGACCGGCGCCATCCGGCCGGCGACAGTCGACGGCAAACAGTCGGTAGAGATCGTCGAAGAGCAGTGCATGTACTGCGGCAACTGCTACACGGTGTGCCCGGCGTGCACCATCAACAATGCCGAGACCGACGGCATCTCGATCTGGGTCGGCGGCAAGGTCTCGAACTCACGGGTGGCGCCGATGTTCTCCAAGCTGGCAATTCCGTACCTTCCGAACAACGCCCCTCACTGGCCGGAGGTAGTGGAAGCGGTCAAGAACATCGTCGAAACCTACGGTGCCAACGCTCGCAAGCACGAGCGGATGGGGGAATGGATCGGGCGCATCGGCTGGCCGAAGTTCTTCGAGTTGATCGGCCAGGAGTTCACCAAGTACCACATCGACGACTTCAAGCACGCGGGTGAGACCTTTAATAGGACGGCGCAGCTGCGCCACTAGGAGGAGATCATGGCTGAGGTCACGATCGACCAGATTGCGGACTCTATGTTCGAGCTGGTCAAGTCGACATATGGCAAGAAGGATCTGAAACCCATGGACGTCACGAAGGCGATGATCGACGAGTTCGGTGAGGACGCGGTCGACAAGAAGATGTGCAAGAAGGCGCTTCGCCTGCTCATCGACTCCGGCCGATGCACCTACAAGTACGCCGGCGGCAGCTACGTGACGCTTCCTGCAGACTGAGCGCTGATCCGCCCCCCGGGCACACGCCCGGGGGGTGTTTGAGCGTCG
>CAZLUL010000626.1:0-1115 GCA_964562635.1 uncultured Fibrobacteraceae bacterium
CGCGGAGCGTTCGTGGAAGCGACGCCAACACGGTGATGGTGGGTTCGCTCGATGGTGATCCTGATATCGAGATCATGCGGTCGCCGGCTGCGGCGGAGTATGCCGCCGGTCATCTCCTGTATCTGAGGGGCACCGATCTGATGGCGCGGGAGTTCGATGCCAAGCGGCTCACCCTCGATGGTGACGAAATAATACTCGCTGATGGTCTCATGATCATTACGGGCGCCGCCCGCGGCGCTTTTTCCGCCACCGACGAGATCTTGACCTTTCAACGAGGACAGGCCGAGACCCTGAGCCAACTGGTGTGGTTGGATCGAAAGGGCAACCGTCTGGGCGTGCTTGGAGATGTTGCGTCCTATTTCTCCCTCGCCATTTCACCGGATGGAAAGCGAGTGGCGGTGCCGGTGACCGATCCGACGACCGGAACCCACGACCTCTGGATCTACGACATCGAGCGTGATCTGCGGTCGCGAATCACCTTCAACGACGGGGAGGACCTGGTCCCGGTGTGGTCGCCCGATGGCCGCCAGATTTACTTCACGTCGAATCGCGAGGGGTCGTTGAAAATCTACCGGCTGACTCTTCAAGAATCCGCCGAACCTGAATTGGTTTTTGGCGCCGAAGAGTCGGCCTTTGCGACCTCGATCTCACCCGATGGGAAACGCCTGTTGCTGGTCACGCTGGGTGACAACACGGCCAACGATCTTCTGATATTGGACCTCGAGCGGGGTGGCGAACCCGAGGTCTTCCGCGCAACGCGATTCGACGAGGAGCACGCTGTCTTTTCGCCTGACGGTCGCTGGATCGCCTACACCTCGAATGAATCGGGCCGCGCCGAGATCTATGTCGCTGCAGCCTCGGGGCAGGGGCGCCACCTGCAGCTGTCGACCGACGGCGGCATGTGGCCGAAGTGGAAATCTGAGATGGGTGAAGTGGTTTACCAGGAAGCGTCGGGGCGCTTTATTTCGGTTGCGGTCCAGACCAATGAATCGACAGTCGAGATTGGGACGCCAAAGGTCCTCTTCGACGGCTTTTCAGGCACCAGGCTTTATCAGATCTACGACGTGATGCCGGATGGTTCACGGGTCCTCTACCGCGCGTTCTTCGAAGAAGAG
>CAZLUL010000627.1:0-1114 GCA_964562635.1 uncultured Fibrobacteraceae bacterium
GTTCGGTGAGAAGCTGATCCGGTGGGAAGGGGATTCGATCTTGCCGATGGGTGCCAGCAGGTCGATGTCCACGGTCAGGTCCAGTTTGTAGGGAACTTCGCCATTGCTCACTGGAGGCGAAACGCGGTCGGCTGCCGTGAAGCCGGCATGGTTGTGTCCGGCGGCTGGCACGTAGCGCGGGGAGACTGTCGTAGGGATCATCACCCGTATGCCCTGTCGGGTGCGGTCCAGTTCCGTGACGTACTTCAGGGTGATCGACGCGCTTTGGCCTGGTTCCAGGTTGCCCACGCTGGCGGTGAAGACGTTGGGCCGCTCCTGGTCCAGCAGGAAGGCCCCGTGACCTTCGGCCAGGGCGTCGTCGTAGGTTTCGAAGGCTTCGTCGCGGGAGGCGACTTCTCCGGTGATCAACCGCTCGCCAATGGTGACGACAAAGCCGTGGACGGCGGCGCGCGCCTCCAGGGGAAAGACGTAGACGGCCTCGACCGGAGTCTGTTCGCGGTTTGTGAAGTGTTGTTCAAGCGTGACCTGGGACAGGGTGCCGACCACCTTCTGGTGGATGCGCACGCCGGTCAGCGGGATGGCGACCGGTTGGTTTTCGGTCTCGGGTCGCAGGACCAGCAGTCCGGATTGTGTCGTGTTCATTCCACTACCCTTTCTTTGAGTGCTTGCTGAGGATGTTTGTCGTAGCCAGGGCGATGGCTTTGATTTCTGAAGGTGTGGGCGTGGTTGCCCCGTCGGTGATCAGGAGTTCGATGCCTGGGGCTGCTACGATTCGGGTGACCCGTTCAATTTCGGGGGCGGGGTCGGCCCGGAGCCACTGTGGGGAAACTTCGCTCTGGTCATGGGTGCGGATTTCCTCAAGGGACAGGCCCTTGTTCTGGAGGTCGCGGATTTTCAGGAGGCGGTCGAGGTGTTCGCGTAGGTAGTAGTGACCGCGGCCGGCGCCTAGGGGTGGGGGGAGCAGTTCCATTTGGACGTAGTAGCGGATCGTCCGGCGATTTATGCCGGTGGCTTCGACCAGGTCCAGGATTCCGTAGTGTGTTTCTTGCTTGTTCATATTGTGACAGTACACTGTCACGTTTTAACTGTCAATATAATTTTTGAGATAATCGTT
>CAZLUL010000628.1:0-1111 GCA_964562635.1 uncultured Fibrobacteraceae bacterium
GCGTAGGTCTTGCAAGCATTGTAGAGCACCCGCTTTTCGAACCCGGCGACGTTCAGCACCTGCATCTCGATGATGTAGTCCTTGCCCTGTTCGTCGCGCGCCTTGACGTCCAGATAGGTGTCCTTCATCCCCTTGATCTTGGGTGCGTTATACGGGTCGAGGATGGTCAGGTCGCTGAGCCGGTACGGGGACTCCAGCCCGAGGATGGCATTGAGAAACGAGAGTAGGATCTCCCGGCTCTCGGTGGAGCCGAAGATCTTCTTGAAGGCGAAATCGGTCTTGGGGTTGAGGAAACGCATCGTGGCCGACCGGCTCAGAGAGGGTTGTCCGTGATTTTATCAGAAACGCCGATATGACCGGCCAGTCCTATGCGGGACGGGGTTTGCAACCCCGTCCCAAACATTTTCCGCGGCCTTCCAGCAGCATATGGGCGCGCTGGCACATCAAAACATTCGGGACGGGGCGAATGCCCCGTCCCGCGCGGGTCGCAGGAGTCGATTGGCCGGGGCCTGTTCGGTCGCGTCGTCGGGGCTTAATTGCGCCGCATCCAATGGGCGCGACGCGGGTGGCTAGGCATTTATGTGTCAGAGTCCGACGGCGCAGGGCCGATCAGGGCGTCGAGGCTCTCCGCGTCGAGGACCGCGTCGAGCCAACGATCCAACCGTTCGGCGGGCGCCGCGGCAATGCGCTCGCCCGCCCAGCCCGGCAGCGGGCCAAAGCGGCGATGCAGCAGGCGTTGGAGCGAATCGCCCTGCAACGCTGGCATCATCGCCGCGATTCGGTGCGCACATTGTGCGCGCACTCTCTCGGGTCTACGCTGAACCTCGCGCCGCTCGACGGCGTAACTCTCCGACCATCTCGACCGGCAGTCCAGTCCGTTCGGCGATCAAGGTATCGTCTTCGATGAGATCGAGGAAACTTTCGGCAATGCGTAGCCGCTCCTGTTGTTCTCCCCGTTTTTCACCCCGTTTTTCACCCCGTTGCTCAGCCAACGTGATGGCACCGCGCTGATCCTGGATGAAGATCTCGCGCCGTTCCTGGTCGTCCAACTCTTCCGGGCTGAGGCCGCACTTGTTGGCAATATCGAAGGCGTGAACGATCGCCGGCTCTA
>CAZLUL010000629.1:0-1107 GCA_964562635.1 uncultured Fibrobacteraceae bacterium
GGGCACAAGCACAGACGCGGGCACCCAAACGGGCAGAGCCGGGCACGGAGACGGAGACGGGGACGGGGACGGGGACGGGTGGCACAATGTCGGGGCAGAATCGTGGGACGATATGAGGTAGGATGTCAGACTCATGAGCACGCACCCATCGAATGTCGCGGCCGGCCCCACCTCCCTCGCCGACCGGTTGCCCCACGACCCCGAGGCGGAGCGCGCGGTCCTCGGCGCGGTGCTGCTGGACCCCGGCGCAATGCTCCACATCATCGAAAAACTCAGGGTCGACGAGTTCTACCTCGAAAGCCATCGCATCGTCTACCAAAGCTGCCTCGATCTGCACGAGAAGGGTGAGGCCGCCGACCTGGTGACCGTCCGAAACCAACTCACCGAGCAGGGCCGCCTGGAGCAGGTCGGGGGCGTCTCCTACCTGTCGTCGCTGGTCGATTCGCTGCCCGATGTGGCCAACGTGATCCACTACGCGGAGATCGTCCACGACAAGTCGGTCAAGCGCCAGCTGATGGCGGCCGCACAGCGCATCCTCTCGACCTGCTCGCTTGACCACGGCGAGGCCCGCGAGGCGGTGGAGTCGGCCCAGAAGGATGTCTACCGGATCGCCGAGGACACTCTCTCCGGCGGTCTGGTGCCGATCCGCGGGCTGACCGACGCCGAGCTCGCCAACATCGAGGCCGCGCGCGAGACCCGCTCGACTCTCACCGGTCTCGACACCGGCTTCGTACGCATCAACGAGCTCACCTCGGGATTCCAACGCAAGGATCTGATCATTCTCGCCGCACGGCCGTCGATGGGGAAGACCTCGCTCGGGGTGAACATCTGCGCCCACGCGGCTCTCAGGGACGGCAAGAACGTGGCGATCTTCTCGCTCGAGATGGCCGCCGAGCAGCTCGTCCGTCGCCTGTTGTCATCGGAGGCGCGGGTCGATCAGAAACGAATTTCCGGCGGTTATCTGTCGAAGTCCGATTGGCCCAAGCTCGAGCTCACGGCACAGGCTCTGCGTGAGGTCAACCTGTGGATCGACGACACCCCCGGAATTACCGCCCTCGAGCTGTCGGCCAAGGCGCGGCGTCTCAAAGCCGAACGGGGCCTCGATCT
>CAZLUL010000630.1:0-1102 GCA_964562635.1 uncultured Fibrobacteraceae bacterium
AAGCCGAGGTCCTTCTGATCGACCGCAACAACTATTTCATTTTCCATCCCTTCCTGGTCGAAGCCGGCACCGGCAGCCTGCCGCCCCAGCACGCGGTCGTCGGTCTACGCGCCTTCACCCATGCCCGCGGCCTGCTGATGGGCGAATTCACCGGCGGCGACCTCGCGGCTCGGGTCATCCGGGTGCGCCCGGTGGGCCTCACGCAGGAACGCGAACTGCCCTACGACGAACTGGTCCTCGCCGTTGGCAGTGTCACAAACCTGCCCGATATCCCCGGCCTGCGTGAACACGCCCTGCAGGTCAAGAGCGTGGCGGACGCCATCGCCCTGCGTGACCGGGCGATCCGCCTGCTGGAGCAGGCAGACCAGTGCCCAGACCTGACCCGACGCCGGACCCTGCTGCATTTCGTGGTGGTCGGCAGCAGTTTCACCGGCACCGAACTGGCCGGTGAGTTCGATGTCTTCCTGCGGCGGGCCAGCCGGCGCTACGCCAACATCACCGCCGAGGACATTTCCCTGACCCTGGTCGACATCGCCGACCGTATCCTACCCAACCTGGACGCAGAGCTGGCGGCCTTCGCCGCCGGCAAGCTGCAGCGCCGCGGCGTGGACCTGCGCCTGGGCACCGGAGTGTCGCGGGTGGAAGCCCGCCGCGTGACGCTGTCAGACGGCGCGCACCTGGACGCCGAATCCGTCATCTGGTGCGCCGGCATCGCGCCCAACCCGGTGCTGACCACCCTTGGCTTGCCGACCGACCATCGGGGCTGGGTCCAGTGTGAACCCGATCTGCGGGTGCGCGGACTGTCGCACGTCTGGGCCATCGGTGACTGTGCGGTGAATCCCGGGCCCGACGGCAAGGCGTACCCGGCGACGGCCCAGGCGGCGGTGCAGCAGGGACGCGCGGTGGCGGACAACCTGGTGCGGATACTGCGCGGGCAGTCTCCGCGACCGTGCCTCGTCCGGGACCGCGGTTCCCTGGTGCCGCTGGGCTGCCGCACTGGCGTGGCCAAGATCGGTCCGTTCCGGGTAGCCGGGTTTCCGGCCTGGTTCCTCTGGCGTTCTGTCTATCTGATGAAGATGCCCGGCTGGGGCCGCCGCCTGCG
>CAZLUL010000631.1:0-1101 GCA_964562635.1 uncultured Fibrobacteraceae bacterium
CATATTGCCTCCACTCGCTCGCTACGCTCGTTCGGTCGGAATGACAGGGGGGGGCGCTTTCGCTTCGTTCGCGAGGTCGGAATGGCAGGGGGTGGCAAGTTCAGTGCATCGAAGTCCGGGCGGGCGGCCTCCTCGTCACCGCGGGCGGCGTGGGGTTGGCCGTGGATGCAGAGATCGACTTCAGTTGGTTGTTGTGCGAATAGTCGCCAGCGTTTCCGTCAGGTCCAGCACAGCGTAGCCAACATCCGCGTCCGGGAGGTTGATGTGGGTCATTCTGCTGTACCACCGGGGAACCTTGACCCCTCTTCCCAAGCGGACGTTTCCTTCTGGAATGCTGCCAATGACAGAGAAGACCTGCTCCACCCAGGCGGGGTCGTTTCCGGGGGCTTCCAGACACGATCTCTTGGTGTCCAGGATTCCGCGTTGAAGCCGATCCATTGCTTCTTCGACAGTACGAACCGCAAAGGGATTCCAAACCATCGAGTACGGCGCACCCATGTGCCCGCTTACCGTGAACTCCGCCCGAGTCCGCGCTGCGAGAAACTCGATGAAAGGCTCTTTGCCCGGGCTGACGTGGGAGACGAAGATCCTTGTCCCAGTCTGATCCGCCTGACCGTCGACAGTCTCGATCAACTCCAAGTACTGAGACAACGTACTCCAGATTCTGCCGGCTCCTCCGGCGATGGGGCGCTGCAGGAGCTTCGACCCGGGGAGGTGATTCCCACCGAGGCCATAGACGAGCGCCGGTCCAATTCGACACACGTTGTGTTGGCTGAGGACGTGAAGGTTTTCCACCTCGAGATCGCTACTGAAGAACCTCTCGACGACGTCCTTATCCTCGTGATTCCCCCAGACGACATACAAGGGAACCTCGAGGCGCCGTCGACCATCGATGTACAGCTGCAGCTCGCTGAGAGGACATGCCTTCTTCGAAGCAGCGATTCTCTCAGTACGGGGTAGGCCCAGGATCTCCTTCTGGGACTCAGTATCCAGATCCGAGTGCGTGATGTGGAGTCGGAGCTCTCGGTCGGAGAGCCGCTCATAGCTTCCTTCATCGTAGAAGCCGAAATCACCGGCGTGGATCACCGCATCGGCCCGGAA
>CAZLUL010000632.1:0-1100 GCA_964562635.1 uncultured Fibrobacteraceae bacterium
ACGGGCAGGGGAGGCAGGCGTAAGACATGGCTTGACCTCCGACGCAGGATCGAAGCCGGCGAGGCTGGCTACGTGGGTCTCGCCGGCTACACCAGGGAAGTGCTCCACGCCGCACTGGCCCCGCGGCACCCTAGGAGGCTGGTGTGGAACGGGCCATCCACGGGCCGCGATGGCCGAGTAGGTGACCCCTCGACGCGGTGACCGGATCGTCGTCGGCGCGGTCCGCGGGCACGGTCCGCGGACCGGTGGGGCTCCCGCGGCGATCAGGGCTGGCTCCAGCGGTCACAGGGGGTAGCCCCACGCTCACCCGCCCCCCGCCCCTGGTGCTCAGTCGGGCCGCACGGCCCAGGTCGGGCCGACCCGGACGAGTCCGAGCAGCGCGAGACGGGCCAGGTTGACCGCGGCCGCGAGGAGGGCGAAGTCGGCAGCCACCCTGGGTCGACCCCGCACCCGGGCGCGACGGCCACCATGGTGACGGCGCACGAGATGGGCGATGCGACGCTCGACCCTGGGTCGGGTGGCCCGGTAGTCGGCCAGCCAGGCCGGATCTTGGCGCGCGGCGCGGGCCCGCGCGAGCGATGCCTCGTGGGGTCCCACCGTGATGCTGCGCCCGGCCTTCGCGGTCGTGCAGCGGGCGGCCATGGGACAAGCGGCGCAGGCCGACCCGAAGGTGGCCTCGGCAGCCCTGCGGCGTCGGGCGCGCAGCGGGACGGTCAGCCCTGCCGGGCAGGTGACCGTGGCCGCCTCGGTGTCGATGCTGAACTCGTCCTTGCTGCAGCCGCCGGTGGATGCGACCGCCGGCTGCACCTTGATGCGCAGGCTGGCGCCAGCCTCCTCGATCGTCTCGAGCAGCTCACCACGGCCATAGGCGGCGTCGGCATAGACGGTGAGGAGTTCACCGGTGTCGGACTCCGGGGTCTCGAGGTCGGCCTCGAGCAGCTCGGGTGCGACTGCCGCGTCGCCGCTGTTGCCCGGTGTCACGGCCGTGGCGGTCACGATCTCACTGTCGGCATCGATCGCGATATGGCCCTTGTAGCCGTCGAAGCTGCGGGCCTTGGTCTTGTGGCCGTGGCGAGCATCGGCATCGACCGTCGAGATGA
>CAZLUL010000633.1:0-1097 GCA_964562635.1 uncultured Fibrobacteraceae bacterium
AGTTGCGGCTGTAGCCGCAGAGGTCGGAGTCGAACGACAGCCCCGCTGCCGTCAGGTCGATCGCATCGGCATCGTCAGGACATGTGAAGGTCGTGTTGGCGGGTGTCGCCCAGTCGACGTGGAATTCGCAGATGACCATGAGGTCGGCGATGTTGCCCCACGCGTCGTCATAGATGGCGACGTTGTAGTTGGGCGCGCCCACCGGCGGCGGCGGTCCGCCACCCCAGTTGGTGGGCTGCGGGAAGGCCGGCTGCACGCCCTCGATGTTGACGTACTGCGCGGCAGGGGCCGGATTTCCGGCGAGCATCGCCGTGCGGTCGAAGACGGTGGTCGCCGACAGGGCGCCGGAGAACTCGTTGACCGTCATGTAATAGCCGTCCGGCCACACGCCGAACTTCGGGTAGTCGTTCATCAACGAGCCGTAGTTGTACTCCCAGACGTACCACGCACCGGTCGGGTCCGAGGTCTGCGACACCGCCATGCAGGTGTAGTTGGGGCCCGGAAGCGCGAACTGGCTCATGAACCAACGCTGCGCCGCGTGGTCATACAGCGTAATCGGATCGCCGTCGTTGTTGTTCGCACACGCGCTTCCCGGCATGCCGGCCGCCCACAGGCTGTTGCCCGGCAGCGGACCGACGACTTCGGCGCCGGTGGCCTTGTCATAGATCGACCAGGTCAAATTGACCCACTGGACGTAGTACTGCATACCGACGGCGCCCTGGGTGTCCGGAGGCGCGAGGCGGAAGCCGATGATGGCCTGGTTGTCGTCGCTGTTGTTGCCGTCAAAACCGATGTTTGGGGCGGGCGCGAGCACGCCCGAGTCGAGGGTGATGAACCCTTCGCCCATCACCTGGTCGGGCGCGGAGGCCCCGGGAAGGGTGGGTAGCTCGGTCACCGGAGGGTTGGGGATCTCGTAGTTCTCGACCCCCTCGGCCGGCGCTGGAGCCACGTACTCGCTCATGGGAGGCGTCACCCCGAATGCCGTCGGTCGAAGCACTTTCTGTGGCTCGACCTTCTCGTCGGCCAAGGCGGGCATGGCGGTCAGGGCCACCAATACCACGGCGGCCACGACCAGATATCCAGATATCCTTCTCATT
>CAZLUL010000634.1:0-1097 GCA_964562635.1 uncultured Fibrobacteraceae bacterium
AGGCAAAGGTGGCGCTCGATGCACTCCGCGGAGAACAGACGCTCGCCGAACTGTCGGCGCGATACAACGTGCACCCGAACCTCATCGCGAACTGGAAGAAGCGTGCCCGCGAGAGCCTTGTGGACGTATTCAACGGAGGCGGCCAGAAGCGAGACGCTCAGCACGAGGCGGAGATCAAAGAGCTGCACGCGAAGATTGGGGAACTCACGGTGGAGAAGGATTTTTTATCCAAAGCGTTCGGTCGTTGAGCCATCATCGTAGAGCATCAATGATCGAACCGGGACACCCAAAGCTCAGCATCGTGAAGCAGTGTGATTTGGTGAGGATCAGCCGATCGTCGTTCTACTACGAAGGCAAGGGCGAGAGTGATTTCAACCTAGCGCTCATGCGGCTCATCGATGAGCAGTTTTTGGAAACCCCGTACTACGGCTCTCGCCAGATGGCTCGGCACCTTCGGCGCCAGGGCCACAACGTGAGTCGGAAGCGGATACGGCGTCTGATGCGAAAGATGGGGATGCAGGCGGTTTTCCAACGTCCGAAGACCTCACAACCTGATCCGGAGCATCGTGTGTATCCCTACCTGCTTCGAGGGCTGACAATCGATCAGCCCAACATGGTGTGGTGCTCGGACATAACCTACATTCCCCTGCAGCGAGGCTACCTCTACCTGGTCGCGATCATGGACTGGTACAGCCGAAGGGTCATGTCGTGGCGGCTTTCGAACACCCTCGACTCGGCCTTCTGTGTCGAAGCACTGGCGGAGGCGCTCAAGCTGTACGGGCCGCCGGCTATTATGAACACCGACCAAGGCAGCCAATTCACGAGCCTTGATTTCACTGAAACCCTCAAGGAGGCCGGCACCAGAATCTCGATGGACGGCAAAGGCCGATGGATGGACAACATCTTCATCGAGAGGCTCTGGCGGTCGCTGAAATACGAGAGTGTCTATCTCAACGAACTGACAACTGGCTCTCAAGCGCGAGAGGTCATCGGACGCTGGATCAGCCACTACGACGACGAAAGGCCCCATTCCTCGCTGAACGACCGAACACCAACCGAAGCGTATTTTAATCTCGAACTCGGGTCATCTCTGGGCA
>CAZLUL010000635.1:0-1092 GCA_964562635.1 uncultured Fibrobacteraceae bacterium
GGCGGCGAGATCCAGAGCTACAGGTACGGCTGGGATATTCAGCAGCTCGATGATCCTGCCCAGTGGGCAGTTGCCGCGAGCCCGTTTATAAAGACCGCAGCACCTCAGACCTATTATTCCGGGGTCCACAGGTTCCTCGTGGAGGTCGTCGACAACGGACAGAAGATCACCTATGGAAAGATAGAGGTCACGATCATTCCCTTCTCAATGGAGAGGAATCTGCTCTGGGTAGATGATTATCCTCTTGGCGGGTATATTCCGTCGATGACAGATCCATCAGAGGCTGTGCACGATACCTTCTGGGTCAATATCTGCCAGAGAACTCCCGATTTCAGGCCCGACAGGGATGTTTACGATGTAAAGTCCCAGAACTCGAGACCGCCTGAGATGGAGCAGATCGGGCATTACGCAAATATCATCTGGACGTACAATTCATCGATAAGCACGGCGTGGAAGCAGATCATTCCGTTTGTTCCTGAGTCGATGATAGGTACGGGAACACAGCTTACAGTCAATTACCTGTCGCTCTTCCTCGCGAAGGGTGGACATCTGCTCTCATCTGGAAGGGCCGACAGGCCCGGAGGCGGAGTCGTCGATGCGTTCCCTCAGCCGCCTCTGCTTCCAGCGTCATTCAAGTATGACATGGCGGGCTTGGTATCGGAGGATACTAGCGGTGTCAACTCGATGCCGTACAAGGATTACTGCATCAGCATCGTCGACAAGGTTTCGGGAGTCTTCCACAGCGGCGAGGATATGGCGCCGAATGTGAACAGAAACCTTGACAGGGACGGGGCGAGATATATGGTCAAGGATACTGAAGATACCGGTGACGACGGTATCTCGGATTATCCCGGCTTCCCTGATACCCTGCTTCTGGATGATCAGGTGACCTGTTCGACCTGTTTCTTCGATCCCCAGGACCGTGGCTTCTCATATGTAGAGGTCTATGATCCGCAGTACTGGATGGACTTCAGGCTCATCCCTTCTTCATTGCCATGTTATCACGCTATGTACAGGATGAGAGCGCGTAATACGAACTCTCCGGTCGACGAGCAGGCGACCGGCGTGATCATAACCAAGTACCGTATCAGC
>CAZLUL010000636.1:0-1090 GCA_964562635.1 uncultured Fibrobacteraceae bacterium
CGCGGGGCCGTCCGTTGCCGCCAGAGACGCCAACATCCGCGCACCGAGATCACCGGCGGCCTGGGGAATATAATTCCATTCCGCACCCAGCCAAGCCCGCATCGGTGCCGATTCGCCGGTGTGGTGGACTTCCAAAACCACATCCCGGGCCTTGGTGGCCTGCCGCGCCGTGTGAAGAGTGCGCTCGACCAGGGCCCGGTGCAAGGCCGCCGCTCCATTGGCCCCCAGTTCGGGCATCAGTCGGGTATTGGTCCGTCCAGGTTCGGGAAAGCGGGTGAAGATGATCAATGTCTCGCTCACAACGCCCTCCTGTCCTGATTGGCGGCCCAATCAAGCATTCTAAGACCGCCGACGGTCATTCGTCATCAGTTCTTTGGCCTTGGCGGCCAAGACATAGCCGAGAATGCGTTTGCCAGCCCGCCACGACCCGCTGACAGTGCCACTGACCTTGCTGTGGCCCGCCTGGCGGTTGCGGTAGCTGACCGGCACCTCGGTCACGGCCAGGCCGGCCTGGGCGGCCTTGACCTGCAATTCGATGGTCCAACCGTAGTCCGGGTCCTGCATCTGCAGGCTTTCGTAGGCCGCGCGCCGGATGGCCCGGAATGGCCCGAGGTCGGTGTAGCGCACGCCCCACATCAGCCGCACCAGGGTGCAGGTCAGGGTATTGCCAAAGCGTTGGATGGGCGTGAGGGAGCCGGCTTCGGCCTGGCCGGTCACGCGCGAGCCGATGACGACCTGGGTGTCGTTCTTCATCAGGGCCTGCAATAGCTGGGAAAGTTCGCGGGGATCGTCGCCGCCGTCAGCGTCCAGAAAAACCAGGATGTCGGCTTCGGGTACGGCGGTGATGGCCTTGAGGCAGGCGCTGCCGTAACCCCGGCGTTCTTCGTGCCTGACCAGGGCGCCGGCGGCCGCGGCAATCTCGGCCGTGGCGTCGGTCGAACCGTTGTCGCCCACGACCACCCAGTCGGCCAACTCGCGATCGATCTGGCCGATGACTGCGCCGATGGCTTCGGCTTCGTTCAGGGCCGGCATGATGACGGCGACTTTTTGCCCTGCGAACACGTGGGTGCGCTCCGTTTTATTCGGCCAG
>CAZLUL010000637.1:0-1088 GCA_964562635.1 uncultured Fibrobacteraceae bacterium
AGCCGAATGTGCCGTGATACCTTTAAGTTATATGAAAGCATCTTGCATTAATATTATATTAATTCGAATGTGATTATGGAAGAAGTGATCGACTCTCATCGAAAAATATTACCATATAGAACGAAAAGGTAAAGGGTCGGACGGGGCCCAGATGGTTATTCCGGTTAACAACATTTTTGTGAAAAAGGGAATATGCAAAAAAGGACATCAAAGGATCAAAAGCCCTCCATCGGTTTGAGCCTTCTTAGCTGGCGATCATGGGATACACTGGAAGCAACGTTGAAATCGCACCAGGAAAAGGGTCTTTTCAATCATTTTGACAAGATTGTGATTTACTTTCAGGACCTTTGCGATCGGGATATTGAGATTGCAAATAGATACGGTTTGGATTACACGGGCGGCCCAAATAGTGGTATCGCGGGAGGAATGCGAAACGGTGTGAATTATCTGGGTACAGACTATGTGCTCTTTCTGGAAAATGATTGTCCAACGATTGCATCCCCGCATGAGGTAAATCGTGAATTAGCCCTGGCAATCGATTATCTGATGAATGGAAAAATTGACGTCATGCGTCTTAGATCCCGTCTATATCCCGGAGAGGGGTTTGCAGACATCACGACTTACTTGCGCTATTATCTTGCCCGGGATCCGGAGCCGTCAGTGGATATAGCGAGGTTCATAACACCCGCCTGGAAGCGATGGCTCCGATGGATATTCAAACCTTATAATATCCATCGGATGAAGGGGCGCTCATTATATGTCGAAAAACATCCCGAATTACTGTTTCCAAATACCATTCAAAAGACCGAAGACGGCATCTGGATTGGTGATTCCTCATGTATGGACTGGACGAATCAATCCGTCCTAACTAAACGAACACTTTTTACAGATGTTTTGATGCCCTATTTGGACACCCATTTTTTGGGATTATCCAGGGCTTCCAAGAGCCGGAACGACCCGGAACGACCACTGAATTGCCGCTGGTGGCGCAACCATCACTTCAAAATCGGCCAGGGCCCCGGCATTTTTACTCACAACCGTTTTGACGGCAGTTGGCGATCCGATCATCCTGCCTATGAACCGTAGCA
>CAZLUL010000638.1:0-1081 GCA_964562635.1 uncultured Fibrobacteraceae bacterium
ACCTCGGCGTCCACCTCCCGTCGGTCGTCGTCTTTGAGGAAACCGATGACGTTGACGTTGTCGCGCAGCCCGGCGTCGAGCGATGTGTAGCGGACGTGGAAGTGGCTGTTCGCCGAGTCGAAGGCGGGTCGTAAGAACCACCCGGTGGTTCCGTCATAGGTCGGCCCATGGGAACGTAAAAACTGACCTGTCATGCCCAGGGTGTCGGTGAAGAAGAGGGTCATATCGGCACCGATCGAGCCGGCATTCACCCCCCCGACCTTTCGATTCGCGGCCAGAAGACCGATGGTCGAGGGTCCAAAGACCCCGCGTTGAAACCTGAGCACGGTGTAGTCGGCATCTTCCGTCGCCAGTTGCCCGTCCTCCTGTTCGATTTCGACATCGGCACGAGTCGCGATGGCGGCGACGTCAAACCCTGCGAGACCACCGACCAGCTTCCCTCCCGCGAGGATGTCACCGATCCGTCGACTGTAGAACTGGGTGATCCTCTGGTCGAACATCTCCAGCCCTTCGAGAAAGAAGGGTCGCTTCTCGGGCACCCGCAGTTCGAACCGGGTCAAGTTGATCTCCTCGACGTCGGCTTCGATGAGGGCGAAGTCCGGGTTCACCGTCACGTCCGCGCTCAGGTCGTTCTTGATGCGAAACCTGATATCGCCACCGAATTTCGTCTCGATGCCTCCACCCTTTTCGACCGCCACCAGGCCGTAGGGTATGACTGCAAATCTCTTGAGATCTATAGCCCGAATTTCAAGACCTGCGAGGACACCGAAGACCGAGACCCTCCAGATCGACTCGCCCGGGCCCGCCCACAGCGACGTCTCGAGCCGGCGCGGGATACGCCGTCGGAAGTTGATGCCCCACGTCATCTCCTCGCCACTCTCGAAGCGGAGCATCCGAAACGGGATCTCGAACTCGGCGGTCCAGCCGTCCGCTGTTCGGCTGCCGGCGCTGAGCCAGGTGCCATCCCACCGGTCGTCGACGACCCGGCCATTGTCGGCGATCTTGCCGTCGGTCTGCACCCCGAGGACATTGGTGGCAAAGGAATAGCCCGTCCGGCGGTCGTGGAGGGTGTCGACCATGA
>CAZLUL010000639.1:0-1079 GCA_964562635.1 uncultured Fibrobacteraceae bacterium
TGTGGGCCAGCAACAGCCCGCCCACCACGTCGCCCACGGCCCACACGCCGGGCGCAGCCTGATGCTGGGCGTCGACCTTTACGAATCCGCGCTCATCCAATGCCACGCCGGCCGAGTCCAGGTTCAGCCCCTCGGTATGGGGCCGTCGACCCACCGCCAGCAGCACGCGGTCGGCAGTCAACGGTTCGCGTCCTTCGATTTCCACCACAGCCTGGCTGCCCTCGACGCGCGCGCCGATCACCTTGGCCCCCAGCTCGAACTTCAGGCCCTGCTTCTTGAAAAGTTGCAGCGCCACGCGGGCGATTTCGCCGTCGGTTCCGGGCACGATGCGCTTGAGGTATTCCACCATGGTCACTTCGGCACCCAGCCGCGACCACACCGAGCCCAGTTCCAAACCGATGTAGCCAGCGCCAATCACGACCAGCTTGCCCGGCACGTCCGGCCAGGCCAGGGCCGCGGTCGAGTCGCCGATAATATCGCCATCGGCTTCCACTCCGCGCAGCGGAGCCGAAGAACTGCCAGTGGCAATGATGATCCGGTCGGCCAGGATTTCCTGCTCGCCCACCCGCACCCGGCCGGGACCGTCCAGACGCGCGGTGCCTTCGTAGCGGGTCACCTTGTTGGCCTTGAACAGGCCCGCGATGCCGTCGGTCAGCGTAGTGACAATACCGTCCTTGCGACTCATCATCGCCGCGAGATCCAGCTCGGCCCCCTGCACTTTCACCCCGTGCACCGCCAGTCCCTCGCGGGCCTCGGCATACTTCTCGCTCGATTCCAGCAGGGCCTTGCTGGGAATGCACCCCACCCGCAGGCAGGTTCCCCCCAATCGCGATTCTTTCTCCACACAGGCGGTATCCAAACCCAGCTGGGCCGCCCGAATCGCCGCCGCGTAGCCGCCGGGTCCCGCGCCGATCACCACCAGGTCATGCTTCTTGATTGCACTCATTGTCATCAGACCTTCAGCAGCAGCCGCTCGGGCTGCTCGACGCATTGTTTGATGTGCTTGAGGAACGCCACGGCCTCGCGGCCGTCGACGATGCGGTGGTCATAGGTCAGGGCCACGTACATCATGGGCCGGA
>CAZLUL010000640.1:0-1079 GCA_964562635.1 uncultured Fibrobacteraceae bacterium
GCTGCAGAACCGCGCCTACACCTCCCCGATCTGGTACAACCCGAACTGAGCGAGCAGGTCTCCGACATCGGAGGCGGTCCTTGTCAAAAAGATCCCGGAGCCCGACAACGTCAGGCTCCGGGTTTTTTCTGTCCGCTATTGATACGGCTCGCCTATGGTTCCTGAGGCCACCGGCATTCCGGCAGGGCGTGGCGGTGGTACCAGCGGTCGTTATCCTGGCAGAAAACGAGATCGTGGCCGACCACTCGCTCGCGGTATTTCTCGAAACAGATGACTACCGTGTTCCAGTACTTGTCGATCTCCACATCGGCGTTTGCGGCTTCGCGGCGGGTCCGCCAGTCGGGGCTGTCGCGGTATTTCTCGACTTGGACCCGCGCGCGCTCCAATTCCCCCTTGGCGATCCGGCAGACGTCGAAACGCACTGTGTTGGCAAGCACCGTTTCGTCGCTGAGGTTTTCATAGCGTTCGGGGGGCAGTTTCCTGAGGAGTGGGTTGCCCATCTGCGCGACCTTGTACTGGTCGATGACCACTCCCTTGCCGTCCTCGCTGATCTTTTTCTTCTTGGCGTAGTCGGAAAGCGAGCTTTTGCCCCCCTTGGTCGGCGCTCCGGTGTCGCGCTTCATGTGACGCTCATTGGCAAAGTCCCGACGGTCGGCCATCACCCGCGCCGGGTCACGTTGGTTTCTGATCGAGACGCCGGTGGCGGCGACATTCTGCAACTTGAAGCGACGACGCATCACCGTCCGCCCGTCAGGGTGTGCAAAAACCACTTCGGCGACGTAGTGGTCGGGTGGCGCCAGGCCGTCGATGGGTGAGGGCGCCTCGAGGGTGCCGGTCCAGGCACCGCCCTCGAGGGTGAGTCGAGTCGTGATGGGACGGATGTCGTCGCCTTCGAGGGTGACGGAGCCCGTCATTGAGGGCCCGAGTTCGGACAGGATCGGTTTGACGCTGACCCGAACCGGTGTCGGCGGAAAGAGGATGACTCCTGGGTCAAAGGCAACGGACGCCGCGCGGGAGACAACGAACTCACCGAGAAGGGTCGGTGAGATGGCGAATCCCAGTCCTTCGGTGCGCATGAT
>CAZLUL010000641.1:0-1076 GCA_964562635.1 uncultured Fibrobacteraceae bacterium
ATCCCTGCTGGTGGCCGTCGATGTGGACGGCACCCTGCTGAATACCGAATTCGAGGACGTGCTCGGGTCCCGTGAGATCGAGGCCATGGACGCCGTCCGGGCGGCCGGTCACGTGCTGGCCCTTTGCACCGGACGCAACCTCAATTCCATTCGGGGGCTGCTGGAACATTCCGGCTGGGACCCGGTCGACCTGCCGATGGTCCTTCTGAACGGCGCCGTGGTCTGGGGAGGACAGCCGCGACGCAAGCTGGCCAGCAATATCCTGGACCGCGAATCGATCCTGGCCCTGGTTCGCCTGTTCCGCGAGCACGGTACGGTGCCCATGGTCTACGGCACCGACGATGACGGCGGCATCCTGCACCACGAAACTCGTCCCATCAACGACATCCTGGGCCGGTACATCGGCAACCGGCGGCAGACCGTAGGTGCCATCCACGCCGTCGACGATCTGACGGAATTGCCCTGGGAGCAGGCCCTGGAAGTGGGTACGATCGACCTGGAGGACAAGGCGCGGTCCCTCTCGGCCGCCATCAACGAACAGCTGGCCGGGAAGGTCAAGGTCATCAATACTCGTTCCCTTCTCGGGGGCGGGCAATATTTCTGGGCCGAGGCCTTCCACTGTGACACCGACAAGGGGCGAGGTCTCAAGGTCCTGGCCGCCGAATGCGGTATCCCCGTGACGCGGTCGGTGGCCATCGGCGACAACTACAACGACCTGGACATGTTTGCCGCCGCGGGTTTCAGTGTGGCGATGGCCGGCAGTCCGGACGAGGTCAAGGGCCGGGCCGATCTGGTGACGGGCCCGGTCGGCGAAGGCGGGGCTGCGGAAATCCTGGAACGGATCGCCGCGGGCGGTTTTCCACCCCGGCCGGCGGGAACGACCTGAGGAAAGGTGGGCAGCGTGAGCAAGAACTGGGATGAGGAATTGACCAAGCAGGGTCGATCGTTCCCGCCAGGTATGGAGGAACCGGCGGGCGAACACCGGGATAGAGCCGGCGGCGAGCCGACCGTTGATGAACCCGGAATGCGCGAAATGGGGTACGCCATGGTCGATCTGATCGTGGAATACCTCAAGG
>CAZLUL010000642.1:0-1075 GCA_964562635.1 uncultured Fibrobacteraceae bacterium
GGCACCGATCTCGTACCTCACACGCCGTTGGCCAACGCTGCGCGCCATGCTCATTGGCACGACGATCGCGACCTTTGCGTGGATTTTTCCCGCAATGTCGCCGGTCGCTGTGGTCGTCGCTCTCGGGATCTTCGTCTGGTCGCTGGGCGAGATGATCTGCTCGGCACGCTTCTTCGAGTACTGCGGCACAGTTGCCCCGAACGACCAGGTGGCTCTCTATCTCGGCTACTCCTTCTTCGCCATCTTCATCGGCAACTTTTACTCCGGTCCGTGGGCCGGCTGGCTCTACCGACGCTTTATCCAGGCCCCCCACGAGGTGGGGGCACAGATCCAGCCCTGGATCTTCTTCGCCGGAGTGATGCTGATGGGCGCGTTCTCGGTGATCGGTCTCGGATTTTACGGTCGCTTCATCAATCCTGACCGGGCACGTCGGGGCGAGACGACGTTGCCATGATTGAAAGCCTGAAGGTTCTCGTCACCGATTCGGCATTCCCCAGCCTGCATGTGATGGTCATCCACTTTCCCATCGGGTTGCTGTTCATCGCGCCCCTATTCGACATCGGATGCATCGTCTTTAGCAAACGAGTGTGGCTCGACCGGGCCGCCGCCACCCTCTACGTGATGGGTACCGTCGGCGCCGGCGTCGCCTATCTCACCGGCCAACGCGCCGCCGCGGCCTTGCAGGGTCTCTCTCCCGCCACCGAATCGGCGCTCGCCGATCACGAGAATCTCGCCGTGCTCACACTGATCACGCTCTCGGTCGTCTGTCTCGTGCGACTGACCGCGAGTTGGCTCGCCCGCTACGACCGGCACATCAACCTCGGCATCTTCCGTCTCGTGGCCATCCCGGTGACGCTCGCCGGGCTCGTCATGCTTGCTCTTACCGCCGATCGCGGAGGCAAGCTGGTCTACAGGTACGGAGTCGGCGTCACCCCAGGAATCGTTGAAACGTTAGAACGTTAAACGTTCTCGGCTTCGAGGGCGGTGGCGACGTTGTTCATCTCCGCGAGCTCGCCGGTAGCGGTCGCCATGAGCTCGTCGAAACGGATCGCCGAACGATATGTCTCGACCTCGT
>CAZLUL010000643.1:0-1073 GCA_964562635.1 uncultured Fibrobacteraceae bacterium
ATCCTTTCGTTGGTGGTCAGCAGCGGTTTGCCCTATAAGGAGATCGCCCACATTTCTGGCATCAGTGAGGCTAACGTCAAGGTCAGGATTCACCGCGCCCGGGTGAAACTCAAAAAAATGATAAATACAGGTGATATATGAAGGATTATCTGATAAGTTGCTATATTGACGACGAGCTGGATCTGGACGATAAGATCGAGTTTGTCGAAACCGTGTATGAAAACGTGTCCCTCAAGGACGAGGCCGTTGACCTGCTGCACCAGGAAAAACAGATTCGCAGCAAGGTGGCCGATCGTGTTCCGGCCGTCACATGGCGGGAAAAGCGCCGGTTTTTCATTCCATTGTGGCGACCGACCGGCATTTTCGCTGCGGGACTGGTGGCTGGTCTGTTCTTTTTGTTTTTCGTAACCCCGCAGCAGGAGCAGACGATGCTGACTACCCACAGGTTTGTGCTCTATCAGCCTGATGTAAACCGGGTGGAGATCACCGGCAGCTTCCTGGGATGGGATGTCGTTCCCATGGAAAAAAGCGGTACGAGCGGCTACTGGGAAGCCGTCCTCAAGCTGCCTGCTGGCGAGCACCGGCTGTGCTATATACTGGAGGGGCGCCTGAGGATACCGGATCCCACGATACCCATTCGCGAAAAGGATGATTTCGGCGGTGAGAACTCAATACTGGCCGTAAACTTGAAAACATGAAAAGACTGATTTTGCTATTGACGGCTGTCACTTTTTATCTCACTGGATGCTCGGCAATTCACTATCAAGTGAGACAATACGAGCGGGTGACATTTTATCTCAGGGCGCCTGGTGTCGAAAAGGTCGAATTTGTGTCATCCATGGACGCTTACAACCCTCAACGGGCCAGCAAGTTGAATTGTTCCCGATGGGCTGTTACCGTTGTACCCAACTCCGAGTTTCGGTATTTTTACATCCTAGACGGTAGTGTGTATCTGCCGGAATGTGAGTTATACGAAAAAGATGATTTCGGGTCTCTCAATTGTGTATATGTTCCGGAAAAGTGAATGATAGTAAAGGGAAAGCGGACCCGCCTGCCATGAAAGGCATGAGCGG
>CAZLUL010000644.1:0-1070 GCA_964562635.1 uncultured Fibrobacteraceae bacterium
GTCCGAGTGATGTGGCGGTGCGGTGGGTGCGTCTGGTCAGACAACAAGTGCCCTAGCCGGAGGGTTGTGCCGCGAAGAATGTGTCCGGCCCACCCCTTGCGGCGGGCCGGACATGGTACACAAAGAAACATCCAAGAGGTCCTGGGTTCCTCCCCACGGCCCCAACCCGCATCCAACGGTTTACCTGCAAGGTCTGCAAACGCAGCTTCAGCACCCAGACTTTCTCCACAACTTACTGGCAGAAACGCCCCGACCTGGATGCCAATTCACTGCTTAATAATGCAAGATAGTCCACCGGTCTCCGAGATCGTCATTGATGGCTTCGAATCCTTCGAATACAGCCAATACTATCCTATCCACCACCACGTCGCGGTCGACAAGAATACCGACTTCCTGCTCTACTTCACCGACAGTGAATTGCGGCGTAAGGGCCGGATGACCTTGGCCCAGAAACGCCGCCGCCAGGAGCTGGAACGGAGGCTGGGTCGCCCCGATCCCAAGGCTATCGAAAAGGACATGCTTGAGGTGCTTGAGGTTGTTCTGGCCGACCAAGATAAGGCGACCGTCTACAGTGATGATCATAGGGCCAATCGCCGGTCAATAAAGACGTTGCCAAACAAAATCAACCACCGTCGGGAGACGATTGCCTGGTCGAAGCGCCGACAAGCAAGCGCTGAGCGGTTGCCACTCCTTCTGGTCTGGCGAAACTGCATCAAGCGGCGGCGAGAAAAATCGTCAGGCAGTCCAACGCCGGCTATGGAGCGCGGATTGATGAAACGTCCGCTGCAGATTGATAAACTTTTTTACAGTCGAATATTCCGGACACGATGTGAGCTGCCTCCACGCTGGGCCGAATACTACGACCGGAGAGTTGAGACACGGGCGTTGGAACGAACTCGACGGCACGAACTGAAGCTAGCGTACTGAACGAAATGTCGCTGGCGTTTTGATCCGACATGGGGAGCTCGAAAAACACATTTTCGGTGGCACAACCTATTTGACCAATGCCATGCGGCCGACGCTTTGCTGGTCTCGGCTGGTGATTTGATAGAAATAAACGCCCGCCGCCA
>CAZLUL010000645.1:0-1069 GCA_964562635.1 uncultured Fibrobacteraceae bacterium
CGCGTCATGTAGACTCTCCGGAAGAGGAGAGCATCATGACTGTCGACCCCAAGCTGCTGGAGATTCTGGTGTGCCCGGTGGATAAGACGCCGCTCGAGGTCGTGGAGCTGCCCGAGCCCGTGCGGCAACGCCTGATCGAGAAGTACCGCGAGCAGTTCAAGGGCGAGGAACCGGTGATCGAAGTCGGGTTGGCTTCGGCCGCGGGTCGTGTCTATCCGGTGGTCTCCGGCATCCCGGTGATGTTGGTCGATGATGCGCTGTCGCGCGAGGAGCTGGACGGCTGATCCGTATCGTGACGTATCGCCGCCATACCCGCCGGCGCCTGGTGGACATCGATGGGTGATCGCGTCTACTCGGTCGCCGCGCTCCTGGCCGAGGTCAACACCCTCCTCGAGCAGGGTTTCTCCGGCGTGCGGGTCGAAGGCGAGGCCACCAACGTCAACCCGTCGGCGGGCGGCCATGTCTACTTCACACTCAAGGATGAGAGCGCCGCCATCGACTGCGTGTTGTGGGCGTCGAAGGCCAAGCGGCTCAAGTTCCGGCTTGAAGACGGCCTCGCCGTTCTCCTCCGCGGTTCACTCACCATCTATGCCCAGCGCGGTCGGTTCCAGATGGTGGTCGACGACGTCCAGCCACAGGGTGTGGGCGCCCTCCAGCTCGCGTTCGAGCAGCTCAAAAAACGGCTCGAGCAGGAGGGGCTCTTTGCGGATGAAAGAAAGAGACCGCTGCCGGCCCTTCCCAACCGTGTCGGGATCGTCACGTCCGCCTCCGGCGCCGCCCTGCAGGACATGCTCAAGGTGCTGCGACGGCATCCGTTCCTGGAAGTCGTGGTGGCTCCGGCCACCGTCCAGGGCGCAGGCGCAGCAGCTGAGATTGCTGCGGCCATCGAACGGCTCGCACACTCAGGAAGGGTCGACATCGTGATCGTCGGCCGCGGCGGCGGGAGCCTCGAGGATCTGTGGGCCTTCAACGAGGAGCCCGTGGCCCGGGCCATCGCGTCGTCACCCGTGCCGGTTATCTCGGGTGTCGGCCACGAGGTCGATTTCACCATCGCCGACTTCGTGGCCGA
>CAZLUL010000646.1:0-1068 GCA_964562635.1 uncultured Fibrobacteraceae bacterium
GTGATGGCCGCCGTCAGGCTGGTCTTGCCATGGTCGATGTGACCGATGGTGCCGACGTTGACGTGGGGCTTGGTGCGCTCGAACTTCTGCTTGGCCATTGCCGTCGTCGTCCTCTGCTACGTCCTTGACTAGGTTGATTCGTGGTTGGTTGGTTTGCTTGCTGTCTGGGTTGGTCTAGCTAGCCGGTCGACTTCTGGACCAGTTCCAGAGCGATGCTCTTGGGGACCTGGGCGTAGTGCGAGAACTCCATGGAAGAAGTCGCGCGACCCTGGGTCATGCTGCGCAGGTCGGTCACGTAGCCGAACATCAAGGCCAGCGGCACCATGACGGTAATCACCTGGGTGCCGTTGCGGTTGTCCATACCTTCGATATGGCCGCGGCGGCTGTTGAGGTCGCCGATGACGTCGCCCATGAACTCCTCAGGCATAACGACTTCGACGCGCATGACTGGCTCGAGGATGGCCGGACGCGCCTTCTGAACGGCGGCCTTGGCGGCCATGGAGCCAGCGATCTTGAATGCCATCTCCGAGGAGTCCACGTCGTGCGTGGAGCCATCGAACAGGGTGGCCTTAACGTCCACCATCGGGTAGCCGGCGTAAACGCCGGTCTCGAGGGCCTCGCGGATACCAGCACTCACGGACTTGATGTACTCGCGCGGGATGGCCCCGCCGACGATCTTGTCCACGAACTCGTAGCCGCTGCCCTTCTCGCCCGGCTCCAGCTTGATGACGGCGTGACCATACTGGCCACGGCCACCGGTCTGGCGCACGAAGCGACCGTTGCCTTCTGCCGCGCGACGGATGGTCTCGCGGTAGGACACCTGGGGCTTGCCGACGTCGGCCGCGACCCTGAACTCACGGACCATGCGGTCGACGAGGACGTCAAGGTGCAGCTCGCCCATGCCGGCGATGAGGGTCTGACCCGTTTCCTCGTCGTTGTGGACGCGGAAGGTGGGGTCTTCTTCAGCGAGCCGCTGCAGGGCCACGGCCAGCTTGTCCTGGTCGGCCATGGTCCCGGGCTCGATCGCGACCTCGATGACGGGCTCCGGGAAGGTCATCGACTCGAGGA
>CAZLUL010000647.1:0-1055 GCA_964562635.1 uncultured Fibrobacteraceae bacterium
AGGCCGCGTTCAACCGCTAAGTGCAACAGTCCCTCTTGAACGCCTCCGCAGGTGTTTGGTAATTCAGGCACTTCCTAGGTCGATTGTTCAACCGCCACTCAATGGATTTTATTTGCTTCTTCGTCACTTTACTAAAGTCTGTTCCTTTTGGGAAGTAGCGTCGGATCAGGCCGATACTGTTCTCGACCGTTCCCTTCTCCCAGCTATGATATGGTGCGCAAAAGTATGATTTTGTGCCAAGCGAACGATCGACCCAACCGTGGCACGTATTCTCCGGCCCGTTGTCATAGGTAATCGTTAATCGCATATGGCTTGGGTAGCGGTGGAGTGCATGTGCCAGTGCCTCACGGAACGCAACGGCAGTTTTGTTGGGAATGTTTTTGATCCTTAAATATCGTGTCTTTCTTTCTACCACAACGGCCAAGGCCGCAGTTCCTCGGGGTGAGAACGCGGTGTCTGCCTCCCAGTGTCCTGGCTGCTCCCGCCTCCCTATATGTTCAGGTCGTTCTGTGATGAAAACCCTGTTAGGGATACGGAAACGGGAGTGTTTGCCATAACGGCGGGGCAAGCGTTTGCGATGAGACTTGGCTAGTTTTGGGATCAAGTCTCTGGCCTCAAGGTAAATCCACTGGTAGATGGCCTCGTGGCTAATGGTTACTGTGTGGCCATCGTGGCGGAGCCGACCAGCAATCTGCTCCGGAGACCATCCGCGCATGATATTTCTCCGAACATAGTTCCTCAGAAAAGAGGATTTTAGACGTGGTCGGCGGTGGCTCTGCTTCCAGCGCAGATCAGACTTGGCCTGGGCTTGATGGGGCAAGTATGTGTTCGATACACCACGATCAGCATTTCGGCGTAGTTCCCTTGAAATTGTCGAGGGAGATCTAGCGAGATGGGTGGCTATCATCCTGATGGAACAACCTTGTCCCTTAAGAACGGCTAGGCGATCCCGCTCTTCTTTTGACAGATGTTTGTATTGTTTAGACATAATCCACGCATTTTAGCGAGGAGGCTGCCAATATGGAAAGTGTTGCGCTTGCTTATTGAACTGGCCG
>CAZLUL010000648.1:0-1054 GCA_964562635.1 uncultured Fibrobacteraceae bacterium
CCTTTTCGATCATCATCGGGTCGGGGTAATACTGCGGGTTGTCCACCTCGACCGTACTTCCATTCTTGAGTAAAAAGCGGTACTGGACGCTCGGAATCGTCATGATGATCGACTGATTGTACTCCCTCTCGAGCCTTTCCTGCACGATCTCCAGGTGCAGGAGCCCGAGGAACCCGCATCGGAACCCCTGGCCCAGGGCTGTAGAGGAGTCCTT
Organism: uncultured Fibrobacteraceae bacterium; assembly: GCA_964562635.1. Taxonomy (GTDB): domain Bacteria; phylum Krumholzibacteriota; class Krumholzibacteriia; order LZORAL124-64-63; family LZORAL124-64-63; genus JAGRNP01. The sequence continues at coordinate 215 of CAZLUL010000648.1, forward strand.
CTGATAGACGAGCGATGCGTCATTGAGTATGTATTTTTCCAATGACTCGGAAAGGCCCGGGTAATCATCCGACGCGACCGGGTAGACGGAGGAGAAGACCACGGGCTTCACGTCCTTGAAGCCGGGCAATGGGGCCGGTGCGGGATTCGTCTCGAGGGTAACGGTGTCCCCAACCCTCGTGTCGCTCACGGTCTTGATGCCCGCAATCAGGTAGCCCACCTCCCCGGAAAGAAGCGCCTTCCTTGGCTCACGGCTCAGGCGAAACATGCCCACCTCTTCGATCCTGTGGGTGCGTCCGTTCGACATGAGCCGGATCCAATCCCCGGGCCTTACCGCCCCGTCGAATACCCGGCAACTCACAATGGTGCCCCGGAAGGAGTCGTAAGTGGCATCAAAGATGAGCGTGGTCAGGGGCGCGTCCGGGTTGCCGGTGGGGGGCGGAATCCGAGCCGTCACCGCATCGAGGATTTCCTGGATCCCGGTCCCCTCCTTGGCGGAACAGAGCAGAGCCGTGTCGGAGTCGAGGCCCAGCTCGACCTCGATCTGCTCCTTCACTCGATCCACATCCGCGGCAAGAAGATCGATCTTGTTGATGACCGGAATGATCGTCAGGTCGTGCTCCATGGCGGCGTACAGGTTGGCGATCGTCTGGGCCTCCACCCCCTGCGCGGCATCAACCAGGAGGAGCACGCCCTCGCAGGACGCAAGGGCCCGTGAAACCTCGTAGGAGAAGTCCACATGCCCCGGTGTATCGATCAGGTTGAGATTGAAGGCCTCTCCCCGGGCGTTCGTATACGGCAGGCTCACGGTCTGGCTCTTGATCGTGATGCCCCTTTCCCT
>CAZLUL010000649.1:0-1050 GCA_964562635.1 uncultured Fibrobacteraceae bacterium
GTAATTCCATTTGCGCCACCGAGTGGCAGAGCATTTTCGTGAAGCGCTTCACCGCCTTTTGGTGTAGTCCCGCGCCGTCGTAGGACCATTGAAAGGGGTGTGCCAGGAGCGTATTCCACTCAGCGGTGAACGCGACCAGTGCCGCCTTGAGTTCGTCGGGCGAACCGAACGACTCGCCGAGCACCTTGCGGCCCATGATGCCAAACCAGAATTCGACCCAGTTGAGCCAGGAGCCGTGGTAGGGGGTGTAGTGAATGACGATCCGCTTGTCTTGCCGGGTAAGCCATTCAACCCGCTTGTCCATGCTGCACAACTGCCGCGCGGGTGGACACGCGACGGCGCTGAGCTCGGCCACCAACTGGCAGAAGGGATAGCCGCGATGGGCGGCGAGGTTGTCCATCACGTAGTCGAGTGGCTCGCTGTTGGGGAATCGATTTACATGGCGTCTGAATACCGCCAAAAAGGTATCGGTTTTGTGGTTGGACTGACACTCAATGTGCACCTTGCCATCGGCGTGATGGAGGAAGGCGAACACATCCAGGGTGCCATGACGGATATACTCGAATTCCTCGAGCCGTTTGCGCGTCGCATCGGTTTGCAGGTCCGGTGTCAGCCGTTTGAGAATCTGGATGCCCGGACATTCGTCAAAGAAGATCAGGTTCGGTGGGGGACGGCGATAGAGGCCGATGAGGTGCTCCATCTTGGGAAAGAAGTCGGGATCAGTGATGTGCAGGAAATAGCGGGATTGGTGCGGCTTCAATCGGTTGCTTTGCAGGATACGATGCAGCGTGGATTTACTCGGCGCCGCACCGACGGCGGTAGGGTCCACCTGCAGACGGCGCGCGGCCCACCGCAATGTCCATCTTCCGCAACCGGGCAGTGGTTGGGTTTGACAGTAAAACGCCACGACCCGCAGCCGCACCGCCTGCGGGTAGCTGGCCGGACGCCCTGAACGGGCATGGTCATGGAGTGTGCCTGTGCGCTTGGCGCGGTCAACCCAGCGCCGTACGCTACTGACCGAACAGCGTACCAGCCTGGCGATGGTGTTGA
>CAZLUL010000650.1:0-1048 GCA_964562635.1 uncultured Fibrobacteraceae bacterium
ACGATGATGATGCTGAAGAGGCTGGCCCAGGCGTAGAGGCCGTGACGGGCGTTGAAGCGGCTGACCCACTTCCAGATGCCGTGGCGCCGCTGCGTGGTGGCGGTGCAGCTGAAGCAGTCCATGCCGCCGCCGATGAGATGCCGGAAGGAGTGGCAGCTGAAGACGTACATGCTCACGAGGATCGCGTCCGCGGCGATGAGGAAGACGCCCAGGCCCAGGCGGAAGTGGCCGTCATGGATCATGGACACGACGAGGTCCCACCACAGCACCGCCAGCGGGATGAAGGCCAGGTATAGGGCGAAGCGGTGGGCGTTCATGAGGATGAACGGGAACTTGTTCTCCATCGCGAAGCGCCGGTGCACGCTGGGCTCGCCGACCGCGCAGGCAGGCGGGTCGAGGAAGAAGGCCTTGTAGTAGGCGCCGCGGAAGTAGTAGCAGGTGCCCCGGAAGAGCACCTGGATCCAGAGCACGAGGATGGCCGCACTGAACCAGGCCGGCAGGCGCAAGGCTCCGGCCAAGTCGATGCCGAAGAAGGGCGAGTGATAGCCCTGGGCCGCATAGTCGATGCCGAAGTACGGGATGCCGAAGACCGAGGACCACGTAGCGTAGATGATGAAGCCGATAAGACCGAAGGCGATGAGGCTCGGCTTGATGATCCAGCGGTCGACCCGCAGCGTCTTGCCGAAGCCACGCGGGACGGTGCCGGCCGGCTTGGTCGCGGGCGCGGGTTCGACGCGGCGGCCCTGCTCCACGTCCTGGGACGCGGTCATGGGCGGCGGCCTGGCGGCGGCACTGGCGCTGGCGTCATCACGAGTCCTGCGTGGTCCCCCTGCGGTGAGAGTCGGTCGGTCGGCAGTCGACGCCGGTCAATGTACCGCATCGCCGGTGACCGATTTGCTACGTATGCGCCACCACCCCGCCATCACGTGGCTCACGCCGTCGCGCTATGCTGAATCTCGACCATGAAACTCCAGGAATATCACGCCAAGACCCTCCTCGCCCGGGCCGGTTTGCCCGTGCCCCCGTACTCGGTGGCAGCCACGCCGGC
>CAZLUL010000651.1:0-1044 GCA_964562635.1 uncultured Fibrobacteraceae bacterium
GTGCGCGGGCGTTGGCGATGCTCGCGAACACCTCGATCGTCGTGGTGGTTTCGGCCCCGGTCTCGCCGCTGTCGGCCGGCCCGGTGTCGATCGCGCGACGCAGCTGCCGGGCCCGTTCCTCGGGGGAGCGGTCGACGAAGTCGGGATCCGCCATCAGCTCACCGGCGGCACGCCGGTGGACGAGGGCGTCCTGGCGCACATCGAGGGTGGCGAGATGGAAGCCAAAGGTCTGGACCCGGCGCAGGAGGCGAGCGGTGCGGGTCAAACCCGCGTGCACGCCGCGGTTGTGGTGCAGGCTGGCGGCGATCAGCTCGAGGTCGGTGCAGAAGGCTGCGGCCGACGGGTAGGCGTGTGGGCCGCCCTCCCGCGTGTCCTCGAGGCGCGCCCAACAGAACCACAGCAGAACGCGGTACGGCATGTCGTCGTAACGCGAGGGGATGGTCGCGGCAACCTCCGGTATTCGCCGCTGATACTCGCGGCAGCGCTCGTTCACCGCCTCGTCGACCGTGATCCGCGAACCCGACTGACTGAGGTGGCGGAAGAGATCGCGCACGTCGGCCACATAGGCGTTGAGGATGAGCTCCCGCTGCCGTTCGAGAGTGTGGTCGATGGTGTCGGGCCCGACGTTGGGGTTGCCGTCCATGTCGCCGCCGACCCACGAACCGAAGCGCACGAACGGGCACGGGAGGTCGTCGCCGGCGTCTCCGCCGTAGGCCGCTCGCAGCGCCGACGCCATCGCGTCGTCGAGGGCGGGAACGATGTCGTAGACGACATCGGTGAGATAGAAGAGAACATGCTCGACCTCGTCGCTCACGCTCCGCCGCACCCCCGGATGCTCGGCGGTCTGCCACATCAGGGTGACCTCATCCCGCAGACGGCGGGTCAGGGCAACCTCTTCGGGATCAGACCTGCCGGAGTGCTCGAGGCGGTCGATTAGGAGGCGGGCGACCCGCTGCTCCTTTGCGAGGATGGTGCGGCGGATAGCTTCAGTGGGGTGGGCGGTGAAGACCGGTTCCACGAGCATGCGACCGACGAGCTCGCGCA
>CAZLUL010000652.1:0-1037 GCA_964562635.1 uncultured Fibrobacteraceae bacterium
GGACAGGCCAAATCCGGGATTCACCCGTTAAAGGCAACGCTTTCTCGACTTACCGCTTCTGTAATTGCGGTGATGATTGTAGCCAGGTTCCTTAGACCTGACACACCGGCTGTTATATCAGAAGGCCTGTCCAGAGCAGCAGCCCAGCCATTCATGATCATGCTGAAAAACTGGTCTATTGCATCTTTTTATCTTTGCATAAAGATATTCGTAATCATTATGGCCCTGATGATTCTTCTTGAAATAATGAAAAGCTTTAACATGATTCATCATATTGTCCGTGCGATAAGTCCTGTTTTAAAAGCAATGGGGCTGAATCAAAAAGTCGGCATTTTGTGGATAACTGCAGCAGTATTCGGGATTGCATATGGTGCGGTAGTAATCGTTGAAGAAGCAAAAGACGGAAAATTTGACAGGCAGGAGCTTGAAAAACTTCAAATCTCAATTGGAATCAACCATTCTATTATCGAAGATCCGGTCCTTTTTTTAACACTCGGGCTAAATGCATTTTGGCTATGGGTCCCCAGGCTTCTGGCAGCCGTACTTGCCGTGCATCTCTTTACACTGTGGCACAGGATAAAAAGCCGGTAAGCGTTCACAGGCACCGCATCTGCACGCGCTAAGTGCAACCAGCATAGCAGACTATAGCTGGTCGCCCTGATCGCCTATGGCGCTGCCAAAGGCGGGTAAACCTTTGAACCCGTGAACGCCTGCCTTTTTTAATATCGAGTATCCAGCATCCAGAATCCCAGACCATAACAAAATGAATATGTGCTCATTCAGAAAAAAAGAAAAGCTGAAAGTGCAAAGCTACATTCTATATTTATTTAAATAGCTATAACTACCAGAAATAAATCAAATTAAATAATTTAAGCGTTACGTATGAAATATTTTTAATTCTTCTTGACATCCGAATTGCCACTCTGATAAATTGAATGAATATTCATTCATAACATTAAATTTGACTCTACGTTTTAAAAGGAGAGACAATTATTAACACTAACAATAAAAATGATAAATACAAACGTATTCTTGAG
>CAZLUL010000653.1:0-1037 GCA_964562635.1 uncultured Fibrobacteraceae bacterium
CAAGGAAGCAATCGCGCTCAACCTGAAGGAGCCTCGGGGGCGAGAGCTTCTGCATAGGGTGATCAAGGAGCTGGGTGTCGACATCTTCTGCTGCAATACGCTGCCGTCTCGGTATGAGGCTCTTGGCATCGACTACGAGACCCTGCGTAACATCAATCCGCAGCTGATATGGGCAGGCATTTCGGCGATGGGGCCAGAATATCCGAACCGACCTGGATACGACCCCGCGATCCAGGCAATGGTTGGCTTCATGGAGGTGACGGGGGATCCAGCGGGCCCGCCGATGCTGTCGGGTGTGCCGCTGGTTGATCTGAAGGCCGGCGACGAGGTGTATGCCAACGTTTGTCTTGCCCTGGCAGAACTGGCCGAAACGGGGCAGGGCAAAGAGATCAACGTATCGATGCTTCAGGCTGCGTCTTCGTGGTTGGTTACCACGCTACCGTTGTTGGATTTTGATTGTGATCCGTCAGAGGTGACTCGGTGCGGCAACCAACACCGCAAGTTCATTCCCGTAAACGCATATCCCACTGCCGACGGGTTCGTGTTCATAGCCGTAGGCAATGACATCCAGTGGCAGCGGCTAACCGAAATCGCGGGTTTCGAGTCACTCAAGAGAGATTCACGTACGACCAACGCGGGACGCATTGACGATCAGGTGGCCATCCACGAGGAAATGGCGGTTGCCACACGGCATTTATCGAGCGCTGGGTTGATGGAAGAACTCGCCACGCGAAAGATCCCACACGCGCCGATCAATGATATGCGTCAGGTCCGCGAGACGGAGGCGATTGCCTCGCGGCTGACAACCACCCGTACTCCTGACGATCGTGTAATCAACCTACCTCCGATGGCAGTTGATTTGGACGAAGGTGTGTCAGAGTTGTCTTTTGCGCCGAGCTACAGTGAGCACACGCACGCGATCTTGGAGGAATCAGGGCTCGCGCAGAGAGAAATCGAAGCCTTGGTTCAAGACGCGGTAATACCAGGCTAGTTAACCCCGCACCCCCTCGATCTCCGCAACGGTGCCCGGCTTCCGA
>CAZLUL010000654.1:0-1035 GCA_964562635.1 uncultured Fibrobacteraceae bacterium
CCGGCAATTCGATGGTCGAATATTTGGGATGGATGCGGATCTGGCCGATGAAGCGGCTGCGCAGGCCGGTTTCGTTGGCCACCGCACCGACGATGTTGCGCACTTCGACGCCATCGAGAGAGCCGACAGCCAGGCGATACAGCGCCATGTTGCGCATGGGACCGCCACCGACCGGGCCCCGGTCTCGCTCGCCACCGCGGCTGCGATCGCGATCGCGTCCCCGCTGGTTGCCCCGGGAATCGTCCCAGTGTTGGTTCTCGAGGGCGCGGCTGTTCTCGGCCTGCAGGGGCCGGTCTTTCTGGGCGTGGCACAACAGGCCCGCGGCCAATTGCAGGATGTCGACGTTCATCTCTTCCATCAGCTCGTAGCTGAGGGTCTGGAAGAAGGTCATAGACTCTTTGGCCATGGTCATCTTCAGCGCCTCGCGGAATTTTTCGACCCGCTTGGCCGTCACCGTATCGTGACTGGGCATTTCCATGGGCTTCAACGGTTGCCGCGTCGCCCGTTCGATGCTCGACAACAGGCGCCGCTCGCGCGGGTTGGCAAACAGGATCGCCTTGCCGTAACGCCCCACCCGGCCAGTGCGGCCGATGCGGTGAATGTAGGCTTCGGGATCACCGGGAATGTCGTAGTTGATGACCAGCGAGATGCGATGCACGTCCAGGCCCCGGGCCGCCACATCAGTGGCCACAAGGATATCAATGTTGCCGCTCTTGAGGCGCTTAATCGTGCGCTCGCGGAGCACCTGGGTCATTTCGCCATTGAGCGCGGCCACGTCGAAACCGCGCGCGGCCAGCTTGCCCGCCAATTCGGTGGTGCCCAGCCGGGTGCGCGAAAAGATGATGATGCCGTCGTAGGATTCGGTCTCCAGAATGCGCGCCAGGACCTCGAACTTGGCGGCGTTGGGCGCCACCAGATAGACCTGCTCGATGTTCTCGGCGGTCGTGGTCGCGGCCTCGATGCGCACTTCGACCGGATCGTTCATGTACCGCTTGCTGATGCGCTTGATCTGCGTGGGCATCGTGGCCGAAAACA
>CAZLUL010000655.1:0-1033 GCA_964562635.1 uncultured Fibrobacteraceae bacterium
GATGAAGAGGTAGCCGCGGGAACCGTCGCCGAGGCCGAGGCCGCTGACGCCGCTGCTGCCGGAGCCGCCTGGACGACGACGCCCGTCGCGCCCGATCCCGAGGCTACCGAAGCTGCGCTTGCAGCCCTGGCCGCCAAGCCCGAGGTCACCCTCGAGCCGCCCGAAGCTGCGCCCGTGCCGCCGAACGGGCCCGAGGAGCCTGACGAGGGCACGCCTGTGCTGCTCGTCGGCGGCATCCTCGTGGGTGCGTTCATCGTGGCCCTGGCCATCGTGCTCATCCTCTTCCGACCGTTCGACAACCTCACCGACGTGGACGCTTCACTCTCACCGTCCCCGGTCGTAACCGAAGTTCCCAGCGCCAGCCCCTCCGCCATCGCCACCGTGGACACGCCTGACTTCCAGGGCCAGTCCATCACGGAGGCGGATGCGACCGCGACCGACTACGGGCTCGTGGTGCGCGTCAACCCCGTCGAGACTGACGAGTACGACCCCGGCACGGTGCTTGACCAGGACCCTGCGCCCGGCGAAGCCGTCGAGCCCGGCACGATCGTCGAGCTCGCCGTGGCTCGAGCCGTGCCCACCAGCCCAGTACCTGATGTCACCGACCTGTCCCAGGAAGACGCTGTCAAGGAGCTGGAGAACGCCGGCTTCGTCGTTGGCGATATCACCGAAGAGCTCAATGACGATGTCCCTGCCGGCAACGTCATCAGCACCTCCCCAGCAGTCGATTCAGAGCTGCCCGCCGGCAGCGTGATCAACCTTGTCGTGAGCGCTGGTCCCGAGCAGGTCGCGGTGCCCGACATCATCGACATGACCGAGGCCGCTGCCCTCGTGGCCCTCGACGATGCCGGCCTGGTGGCCGGTGACGTGACCGAGGCCAACGATGCGACCATCGTCGCGGACAACGTCATCAGCTCCGCTCCCGCCGCGGACACCGAGGTCGATCCCGGCTCCGAGGTCGCCTATGTGCGCTCGCTCGGTCCCGAGCAGGTCGCGGTGCCCGACATCATCGACATGACCGAGGCCGCTGCCC
>CAZLUL010000656.1:0-1029 GCA_964562635.1 uncultured Fibrobacteraceae bacterium
CTGAAGAGCTTTTTAGCCTGAAAGGCTTTTGCTTGTCCAACGATCAACAGATCCGCAAAATCACCACCGTTTTTGTATTGTTTGATGGCCTTACGAATAACCGCTGAATCAGGTAGGTAGAACGTTGGAGCGGCTAGAAGATTTTCGATGAACGTTGAGATTTCCTGGCGGCTGCATTGGTAAACCGATTCAAGTACCCATACCGTTTCAATTATAACTTCTGAAAGAATTAGTATCCGGCGCCCATTCGCTTCAGCATCGTTGATGACCGCCTGAACTATTTTGGCCTGGTCTTCATTGTCCTCGATCAACACTCTGACAATGGCGTTGGTATCCAATGCGATCATTCAACAACCCTGCCGAGTCGTTTTTTTTGAATGGCGCTATCCATCTGCTCGAGTGTTGCCGGATATTTTTTCTTTTTATGTTTCAGTATCCCGAAAATGGAAGATGCGGCTTTTCGCTCTGTTGTTATGAGGACCTTCCCATCTTCAATAGGAATAAAAATGAGCTTCTCAGCGGTTTGGACGTGCAGAAAATCCCTGATTTTTTTGGGTATTGTTATTTGGCCTTTTGATGATAACGTTCCTGTTTCCATCGGGTCCCCCACAAGAATGACGTTTATTCCTTACTAATGTGTAAAGATATCAACCGATGGTTAGATTGTCAAAAGGAAAACTGAACGTCGAACATTGAATGATGGGCAGGAGTCAGGAGCCAGGAGGAAAAATGCAGGCTGTAGGCTGTGGGCGGACTATAATTTTGAATTTTTAATTGTGAATTTTGAATTGTGGTAAAAAACTCGGATAGATGTAAAGGAAAGGGAAGCGGGAGACTACGAGCGAAAGAAGACCGTTTAGTTGGTTCAATTTGTTGGATTTGCCCGGTGAAATCCGCTGCGCTCCTTCCTACGATCCCGGGTGATATGATGGTGCTCGCTGCACGATTTCACGGGATAAAAAAAATTAACTGGTTAAAGTAAGATTGGTTGAATCTGTTGAGTTAGTTGAATCGAGACAGCGAGCGCAT
>CAZLUL010000657.1:0-1028 GCA_964562635.1 uncultured Fibrobacteraceae bacterium
CTTTTATGAGGTGATGCAGAAATGTCATTCGATTCCCGGGATCGACCACATGCTGGGGATGGGGAAGTATCCGATAAGGGGTCTGATTTTTTCCGGAACCAACCCGGTGTTGACAAACCCAAATGCCAAAAAGGTTGCCAGGGCCTTTGCCGGCCTGGATCTTCTGGTGGCACGGGATCTTTTCATGACGGAAAGCGCAAAGCTGGCCCACTATGTCATACCGGCGGCGTCATTTCTGGAGCGCAGCGAACTTCATTTCTACCCGGAGATTCAGCGGGTGGGGCTCTCACGAAAAGTCCTGGAAGTCGAGGGCACCTGGGACGAGTATACCTTCTGGCATGACCTGGCACACCGGCTGGGGTTTGGTGAGGCCTGCTTCCCGTGGGAGAACGAGACAGCGGTCAACCGCTGGCTTCTGGAGCCATCGGGAATTTCATTGGAAGCGCTGGTTGCAAACCCGGAGGGGCTTATCTATGATGAAAAGATCAAACACCAAAAATACAAAACCCGTCCGTTTCCAACCCCTTCCGGTAAATTCGAGTTCACCTCGAAGCATCTGGATAAGCTGGGCTGCTCTTCTCATCCGGTTTACACACCACCCGAATTCCTGGTTACCAAGACACCCGAGTTCCCCTTAAGGATGATCAGCGGGGCCAGAAAATCGATTTATTATCACTCCCGTTTTCGTGAAATCGGAAAATTTAAAAAAGCAATCCCCCGGGCACAGGCAGAAATTCACGCGGACGATGCCGCGGAACTGGAACTCCAGGACGGGGAGACCGTCAGGATTGTTTCAAATGTCGGAGAAATTACCATTCAGGTGAAAGTGATGCCTAACGGCAGCATCCGGAAAGGGTTTATCGAAGTCCCTCACGGCTGGAACTCCCCGAACGTCAACCGCCTCACGGATGACCGGGATGTAGACCCGGTCGGAGGATTTCCAAATCTCAAGATCGTACCGGTGCGCGTCGAAAAATTGTCATCTTCGCCATTATAATATTTTTCTTATTTTGCTCTCAAAAAGGGAA
>CAZLUL010000658.1:0-1025 GCA_964562635.1 uncultured Fibrobacteraceae bacterium
CATGGCGGGGGGCTTTGCCGAAGACTTCGATCCGGCCGCTCGTGGGGCTCAACAGACCCAGGGCCAGTTTCAACAAAGTTGTTTTGCCGCTGCCGTTGGGCCCGACCACGCAGACGAAATCACCCTGCGGGATGGCGAGGTTCACCTTCTGCAGCAGCGGTTTGTTCTCGTACCCGAAGGCGAGATCGTGGCAGGTGATGACCGAAGTCATGTCTTCTGTTCCGGTAGTCATCGATGGGATCCCAAGGCTGAAGCCAGCTCAGCGGCGATGTGCCGCAGGTTGGCCTCATAATCCTTTGCCAATGGGTCCAGCACAAGGATTTCCGCACCGATGGCGTTGGCGATGGTCTGGGCCGATCGCCGAGAAAACTGCGGTTGCACCACGATGACCTGAGCGCCGGCGGCCTTAGCCTGATCAATCACCGTGGCCAGTTGGCGGGCTCCCGGCTCACCGCCACCGGCTTCGACGGCAACCTGGACCAGATCGTAGCGGCGGGCGAAATGGCCGTATGCTGGGTGGAAAACGAAAAACTCGGCTCCGGCAAATGGGGCCAGGGTTTGGCGGATTTCGGCATCCAGGGCCTTGAGGCGCTCCTTGAGCTGATCGCGACGGGTCGCCAATTCGGCGGCATGGTCGGGCAGCAGCAAGCTGAAGTGGGCGCAGATGGTGTCGGCCAGGGCCATGGCCTGGATCGGGTCCAGCCAGGTGTGGGGATCCAGATCGTCGGCGTGACTGTGGTCGTGCCCGTGGCCAGTGGCGCCGGCGGTCGGCCGGGGACCAGCCAGGATGGGGCAGGTGGGAGAAGCGGCGATCTTGGGCACCAGTCCCCTCTCGAAGGGCACGCCAGCGCAGAAAAAGACCTGCGCGGCGGCCAGGGCCGCCATCTGGCGCGGTGTGGGCTCATAGATGGCTGGCGAGTGGCCGGGACCAACCAGCACGTTCACTTCCACGAGGTCGCCACCGATTTCTCGCGCAAAGTCTGCCTGGGGCAGGATGCTGACAAAAATCGGCACCCGGGCCTCTG
>CAZLUL010000659.1:0-1020 GCA_964562635.1 uncultured Fibrobacteraceae bacterium
ACCCAGATCAAGGGCGATGGTGAAGCACATCCCTTCCTGTCGCCGAATGACGAGTTTGCCAACTTCGGCACCTGGGACAAGGGCAACCTCGACGGATCGGTGGCCAAGACGCCGGAGATGCTGCAGTACGAATATGCCCGCTCGGCTCTGAAGTTCGGTCTCCAGGTCGAGGCCGAACTCGGTGTGAACCCCTACAAGTTTGGTCTGATCGGATCGACCGACGCGCACACGGGACTTGCAACTGCCGACGATGACAATTTTTGGGGCAAGACCTCGAGCTCTGAACCGGAGGCGGGCCGCCCGAATCACCTGTTCATCAAAAACCCCACGACCGGCATCACGATCATGAACTGGGAAACCCTCGCTTCCGGTTACGCAGCGGTGTGGGCGGTCGACAACACGCGTGAATCCATTTTCGATGCCATGCAGCGCAAAGAGGTGTACGCCACCACCGGACCGCGCATGATGGTTCGATTTTTCGGCGGTTTCGACTTCGAGCCCGGTGATGCAGAAAACCGGATGCCGGCCAAGGTCGGCTACACGAAGGGCGTTCCGATGGGAGCGGACCTCAGCAAAGCGCCGGTCGGCAAGGTGCCGACCTTCCTCGTTGCCGCTCTGAAGGACCCGATCGGGGCGAATCTCGACCGTTACCAGATCGTCAAGGGTTGGTTGGATTCCAACGGGGACCTTCATGAGAAAGTTTATGACGTTGCCTGGGCTGACGGCAGGATCGTTGGGCCGGACGGGAAAGTGCCGCCTGTAGGCAGCACCGTCGATGTCGCCGACGCGACCTACACCAACACCATCGGTTCGCCGGAGTTGATAGCGGTCTGGTCAGACCCCGATTTCAACCCGAGAGAGCGGGCCTTCTACTACGGTCGCGTGCTCGAGATCCCGACCCCCAGCTGGACCGCCTACGATGCGAAGTACTACGGGACCGAGATGGCGGCCGACATTCCGATGACGCTGCAGAACCGCGCCTACACCTCCCCGATCTGGTACAACCCGAACTGAGCGAGC
>CAZLUL010000660.1:0-1019 GCA_964562635.1 uncultured Fibrobacteraceae bacterium
TAACCCGGATCAGCTATTACTCACTCAATGCACCATTTCGGCGTTAGTGTGGCTGACGGGTTTGTTATGATCGTGCCTGGAGTGGCACAAAATCGCTTCAATATCCTTGACCCTGACCGGCTTGGTGACAAAATTATCCATACCGGCACGCATGCATTGCTCCCGCGTTTCGATGGAAGCATCACCGGTTATCGCAATGATGCGAAGATCATCACAGTTATAACGGTCACGTATCCAGCGGGTGGACTCGATACCATCCATGTTAGGCATACGCACATCCATAAATATCAGGTCATAGGCACCCTGCATTACCGCAGCGATTGCCTGATCACCATCCGCCGCTTCATCCGCCGGGTAGCCCATCTTCTGCAGTTGCGCACAGACTATCTGTCGATGAATATCATCATCATCTACTACCAGAATGGAGTGTGGATGAAGTTGACTCACGTTACCGCGTGTAACCGGGAACTGGTACACACTGGCCTCTCCGGGCTTCGAAGAGGTTTCCCCGGGGGCTTCCCAGGTATTGTCCGAGGGATCAAGCTCTGCGCGCATGGTGAACTTCACAATGGTTCCCTTACCGTCATTGTCCTCGATCCAGATGTCACCACCCAATAACTCAACCAGTCCTTTACACAACGGCAATCCCAGGCCGTCACCACCAAACTTGCCGCTGCTTTTGAGCCCCTTGTCGCTAAACGGGCTAAAAACGGATTCACGGTATTCCACCGGAATCCCGGGACCTGTATCGGCTACCGAGAACTCGATAAGCACCGTCCCGTCATGCAAATTATTGCATGATGAACTCAACGTGATTGAACCTTTGTCTGTGTATTGCACTGCATTGACCATGAGATTGGCCAATACCTGTTCAAGTTGACCCTGGTCATAGGAGATAACGTCCTCAGGTATGTCCTCGATACGGGTCGTAAACTCCAGGCCTTTATCGGCCGCTTCCTGTCTGTAAAGATCCTGCGTAGCCTCGATACATTGCCTGAGATTCATGGCACCCAATTGAG
>CAZLUL010000661.1:0-1017 GCA_964562635.1 uncultured Fibrobacteraceae bacterium
GCATGAATCGGCGTGGAAAGCTTGCCCGCGGCGATCAAGCCGGTGAGCATGCCATAGAGTTCCTGCTGTTGTTCGGGTGCAGCGGTACGGAACCACTTGGCTAACCAGAAACCGCGCACGGTAACATCCTTGAAGATGATGATCGTTGGGGACAGCGTGCAGGCCTCGCCGCTCATTGCGCCGTAGTTGACCAGGGTGGCCCCGTCGGCCAGGGCTTCGCCCAGCCGGGCGGTCGCAGCGCCACCGACGGCGTCGATACCCAGTTTTATGGGTGCGCCACCCGTTGCAGCACTCACTCTCTGCGCCAGGCTGAGGCCATCGACAACGCCATCAACCAGGACGACATCTGCCCCTGCCGCCAGCAAAGGCTCGACCAAAGACTCGCGACGCACCACGTTAACTGTTTTCAAACCACGCTGTGTTGCCAGGTCAACCAGGTAGGAACCGACGCCGGAGTTGGCGGCGTTCTGGATTACCCAATCGCCTGCCTGCAAATCGACAAATTCGCTCAGCATTAATGACGCCGTGGGCGGGTTTATGGAAATCATTGACAGCTGTACTGGGTCGACGCCACTGGGTAGTGGCACCAACGCTTTGGCATCTGCAACCATGTGTGTTGCCCATGTGCCAATACCGACGGGTAGCAGCACGGTTTGGCCAAGCTCGGGAACTGTGACACCAGGGCCGTGCGCCACCACTTTAGCAACTCCTTCGCTGCCGCCAATAGCGGGCAGAGGCGGTAAAATCCCATACTGGCCCGTTAATGTCAGGACATCAGAGGGATTAATCGGCGCTGCCAGCATCTCAAGCAATACCTGGCCTTCTTCCAGTACCGGGTTTTCAAAAGGCACCGCTTCGATAACGTCCTGCGGGACCGGACCACGTGTTTGATATTCTGCCTTTAACATTTGTTAGCTCCTGAGGTTTGACGGCTGGTTATGATAGCCTGGATAAAGGAAGCGAGGGGCCGCTCCCGGGGCGAAGCAGGCATCCTGAAGAAGCCGGCTTTTACCTCAA
>CAZLUL010000662.1:0-1013 GCA_964562635.1 uncultured Fibrobacteraceae bacterium
CCATCCAAGTTGCGCCGATCACCGTCACCCACGCGGTCACCCGCAGGGCGCCCAGTCTGTCAGTGAGCCGTTTGCCGAAGACCGTGAACAGGCCCCACATGACGATGCTCGCGAGCACGAGGAGGTCGCCCTTGACGTTGCCGAACTCGAACGAGCGCAGGGTGTCGGCCCCCATCACCACCAGCACCCCTGCCACCGCCAGAGCGACGCCGGCCGCCTTGCGCAGGGTGATCTTCTCTCCGAGGACCAGGGCCGAGAGCAACATGATGGTGATCGGCCCGGTGGTGGCGTAAAGCGAGGCGTTCGACGCGGTGGTGTACTGGAGACCGATCGTTTGGGTGCCGTAGTGCAGCCCGGCCCCGAAAAGACTCAGAACCGCCAATTGTCGGAACACCCTCCATCCGCCCAGCTCCCGTGTGCCCCCGGTCGCAAAGATCAGCGGCAGAAAGCAGACGGCCGAAATCAGCAGACGGAGAGAAACCACTCCCAACGGCGGCGCCGACTCGAGGGCCACCTTGGTGGCGACAAACGACACCGCCCACAGAACGACGGCGGTCAGCAGGGCGATGCGGGCGCGGATCGGCATGGCAGGGCAGTCTAGCTGAATTTTCAAATTTTAATTCTCAATTTTGAATTCCGGACACACACCACTCAGCCCGGATGCTGGATGTTGGATCACTCTTGTCCAAGACAGCTTCTCAGAAAGGAAAGCCGCGGAGGGGCGACAGATGATTGCGCTCAACGTCCACGGATGGCGCTGTTGACCGAATCTGTCGCCCCTCCGGGGCTTGAATCTTGTTATTTGGCCTTGGTCCTGGGGCTCACGCCCCAGGCTATTTCCTTGCGCCCCTACGGGGCTTGTTCGGATTGCCGACTCGTGGGCAGGCGTCCCGCCTGCCAGATGGACTGAAATTCAAAATTGAAAACTCAAAATTGAGAATTTCCCGTCAGTGCTACCCTCGAACTGCGCACGCAAGGCGCTGTCGTCGAGGAGGCTCCATATGAAGACGAGC
>CAZLUL010000663.1:0-1009 GCA_964562635.1 uncultured Fibrobacteraceae bacterium
TTGAATGACAACAGATGACACGAATGAAAATTGATCACCTGACCAACATGACCTTCTGCTACTTGACCAAAGACATCGCCCCAGTCACCGCCGAACGTGACGTCTGCACGCGGTAATAATACACACCACTGGCAACTGGACGCCCGCCGGCATCGGTGCCATCCCATTGATAGGTGTGGGCAGATTGGGAAAGATCTTCATTGACCAGAGTCCGCACCAAGCGCCCCGACAGATCATAAACTTTCAACGACACCCGCCCAGTTTGTGGGAGATCGAAACTGATATTTGTAATGGGGTTGAATGGATTGGGATAGTTGTCGTGCAGGACAATCAAGCCCGGCAGTGTGTTGGCTGAAACATGGCTGGGAGCGCCGTTTCGACCGGTGCTCAGGATGGTGCCGTTCGCTCCCACCACCGTACCCGTGTTCGCGTCGCCGAAGGAAACGCCCCACAGCCAGTCTGACGCCTCGTTGAACTGCGGTACCCAAGTCTCGCCACCATCGGTCGTGTGTAGGATGGTGCCGCCAAGCCCCGTCACCGTGCCCGCCATCGGGGTAGTGAAGCAAACGCCACGCAGATCCGCTGTCGTCCCGCTCGACTGCAGCACCCAGGTCACGCCGCCATCGGTCGTGTGAACGATTGTGCCGCCATTTCCCACCGCCGTGCCCGTGTTCGCATCGGTGAAGAAAACACCCACCAGTAGCTCTGTCGTCCCGCTCGACTGCGGCACCCAAGTCACGCCGCTGTCGGCCGTATGCAGGATGGTGCCGCCACTTCCCACCGCCGTGCCGGTGTTCGCACCGGTGAAGGAAACACCCAGCAAATCCCCTGTCGTCCCGCTCGACTGCGGCACCCAAGTCACGCCGCCATCGGTCGTGTGCACGATGGTGCCGTTCGACCCCACAACCGTGCCAGTGTTCGCATCGGTTAAGGAAACACCCAGCAAATTCCCTATCGTCCCGCTCGACTGCGGCACCCAAGTCACGCCGCCATCGGTCGTGCGCAGGAT
>CAZLUL010000664.1:0-1008 GCA_964562635.1 uncultured Fibrobacteraceae bacterium
GGTCCCGTCCTACGATAGGTTGACACCTGAGAGAGGAGGCTCGAAGGTGTCCAAGCAAGTCATGCGATACAGTGAAGCGTTCAAGCAGCAGGTGATCGACGAGCTGGAGGCGGGACGTTTTGGTAGTCCATACGAGGCCTCTCAGGCGTACGGCGTTGACCAGGCGTCGGTCAACCGGTGGGCAAAGCAGTACGGTAAGGCCCACTTGTTAGGAAAGGTGGTCCGAGTGGAGAAACAGAACGAGCCCGGGGAGATCAAACGCCTCAAAGAGAGGGTACGGAAACTGGAAGCTGCTCTGGCGGATTCGGTGATGGACCAAGCTTTGGATCAGTCGTTCTTCGAGATTCTGTGTGAGAGGACCGGCACCGATACCGACGCATTTAAAAAAAAGCACGTTGGACAGGCGTCCACCGGGCGCGGGAAAAGACAGAAGGACGACGTGGAGTAAGCCTCGAAGGGTTGTGCCGCAAGGTGGGCATGACACGCCAGAACTACTACAAACAGAGGCGACAGCGAAAACAACGGCACGTCGATGAGCGACTGGTCGTTTCTCTCGTCAGACGAGAGCGACAGCAGCAGCCGCGGCTTGGGTGTAGAAAGCTCCACCGGCTTTTGAACGACGAACTGAAAGACGCCGGCGCCGAGATCGGGCGGGATCGGATGTTCGAAATCCTTCGCTATCAAGACATGCTCGTAAAACCTCTACCGAAGGCGCCACGCACGACGTTCTCTCGACACTCATTGCCGGTCTTTCGGAATCTGATTGCTGAGCTTGAGACTACTGGTCCAAACCAGATTTGGGTCAGCGACATCACCTACATCCGGACGTGGGAGGACTTCGAATACCTCACCTTGATCATGGACCTTCATTCCCACAAGATCGTCGGCTATCACTGCGGGGAAAGTCTCGATTCCGAGGCATCTCTCAAAGCACTGGATCAGGCGCTCGCTGAGATGCCGGCCGACAGGTATCCGATTCACCACTCAGACCGCGGAAGTCAGTACTGC
>CAZLUL010000665.1:0-1007 GCA_964562635.1 uncultured Fibrobacteraceae bacterium
ATATTATGCCAGATTGCTCCGATTATCGCTGGTCCTCTATTTGGGGAAGGTTACGCACTGAACTGGTGCATTTCCGCACTTCGGGAAAATGGGTTTTTGCCAACACCTTGGATGGTGATGCTTCAGGGGGAGAGGAACGCTACGTATTCTTGCGGGTCGAAAAAGACGAAGACCTAATCTTTTTGTGGGGGCCTGATGCCATTCAATTTACCGAGGCGGTCGAAGCGGGCCGCTTGCCTGGAGAGATCGATGGTAAGGACGTTCACCTCTCGGCCCTGAGCGCCAGCCATGTTGAGGTGATCAAATCCGACTCCGATCAGGTAATGTTCATCTGGGGTGGTCCAGTTGTATTACAGCGGATCGGCAAGTAGTCCGGTCAGCCCCAACCCCGTTCTTCTCCAGGCGCCACTACTCACCCCATCAAGCCGAGCTGGAAAAAGGCCCAGACCCAGGAGGGCTCATTCGAAGTACTGGCCATACATCTCCAAGTAACGTTTGACCGTTTTGGCGTTCTCAATTTGACCTGTTTCCGAAAGTGCGGCAACCGCCGGGATGTACCCTGTGAGGTACACATGCAATTGTTCGTGTGCGGCTCCCGTCATGGTGCAGCCCTGAATCAGCTTATTGATGAGATCCTGCAGGTCAGAGCCAGCTTTCTTGAGTGTCTCTTCTTCTGCGTGTGAGTGGTCGGAGCCCAGGAAGGACTCAGCCATCTCGGAAAAGACAGACCTCGTGTGGTCGTCCATCTTCCATTTTTGTCCACTGTCCAGACTGAGGCCATCAAGACCATCGTCGGGTGTGACCGAGAGATGAGATGAGTGGTCATCGGCGTTGGGAGGAAGCGATTCGGTTTTATCGTCGCTACACGACACGAGAAGTGCGCCCGTGATCAGAATGCAAATTGCGGTCAGTGCGGTTTTCATTTTTGGTTTTTCCTTTCCCTGGTCGTCGCTATTCGCTCACGGTACCGCCGGGAATGGTCTGCAACAGGGGCGGCAGGTGGGTCG
>CAZLUL010000666.1:0-1006 GCA_964562635.1 uncultured Fibrobacteraceae bacterium
GCTTCACCTCTTCGGTTGCCCTCGAGGCGCAAGACTCGCTTCCGGTTGGCGGCCAACCTTGGCCGGACGGGACTCATACCCGCAAGGTCCGTTCGAAAGGTTTCCAAGACTCCGCTGTCATCTCTGACTCACGTCATCTCTTCCCCCTTCCCCAGGCTTTGCCTGGCGCACACGTGGCACCCATCCACCCATCTTTTCCGCGTCGACCAGCTACGGCAACGTCGCTGACCACGCCGAGGTGTCGCTGGATTCGAAGCCGTCGGCGAAGAGCAAAACGGGCGAACTCACCTTGGCGATGAAAGCGTCATTATCGCCCCCGTTGTACGTGAGGTCGGGTCCGTTCGTCACCGGGAAAGTCGCCTCGGTGGACCCGGTCATGCCCGTGACGTAGGCATTGCCAGCGGCGTCGACCGCAATGCCGAGGCCGCCGTCATAGTCCGATCCGCCAATGTAGCCGCAGTAGACCAGCGCGGTGCCGGCGGTGTTGACCTCGGCCACGAAGGCGTCATAGTCGCCGCCGTGAGTAAGGTCCGGTCCCACGGTCACTGGGAAGGTCGCCTCGGTGGACTTGGTGACACCCGTAACATAGGCGTTGCCGGCGGCGTCGACCGCAATGGTGGAGCCGGCGTCAGTGACCCCTCCGCCAATGTAGCCGCAGTAGTCCAGCGCGGTACCGGCGATGTTGACCCTGGCCACGAAGGCGTCGGCAGGGCTCCCGTTGAAGCTGAGGTCCGGGCCGACCAATACCGGGAAGCTTGTCTGGTTGGAGTGCGTGTCACCCGTCACGTAGGCGTTGCCGGCGACGTCCACCGAAATGCCGCGGCCCGCGTCAGCTTCCGATCCGCCAATGTAGCCGCAGTAGTCCAGCGCGGTGCCGGGGGTATTCACCTTGGCCACGAAGGCGTCATAGGTGCCGCCGTGAGTGAGGCCCGGTCCCACGGTCACTGGGAAGGTCGCCTCGGAGGACTCGGCGTAGCCCGTGACGTAGGCGTTGCCGGCGGCGTCG
>CAZLUL010000667.1:0-1005 GCA_964562635.1 uncultured Fibrobacteraceae bacterium
CCCGGGAGTTGACCTCGGCGCGGCCCAGCCAGATCGATTCCGAGCCCTCGGAGATCACCTCCCACACCGATTTCTCGGGGTCGAGGGTCGAGCGGCTCTGGTCCACATACCCCAGTTGCACCGTCTCTCCCAGCCGGAGGCTGCCGGAATCAGGTTTCTGGGCGCCGGTGATGATCTCGAACAAGGTGGTCTTGCCGGCTCCGTTGCCGCCGATGACACCGACGATCGCACCCGGCGGGATCGAAAACGAAAGGTCGTCGAAGAGGAGGCGGTCGCCGAACGCTTTGCTGATTTTTTCGGCCTCGATGACCACGTCGCCGAGCCTTGGCCCCGGCGGGATCCAGATTTCGAGATCGCGGACCATCTGTTCGGGTTCCTGGGAGAGGAGATCCTGAAAGGCGCTGATGCGCGCCTTGCCCTTGGCGTGACGGGCGCGCGGCGCCATTCGGATCCACTCGAGCTCGCGCACGAGGGTCTTCTGTCGCCGGCCTTCGCTGCGCTCTTCCTGGCGAAGCCGCTCCTCCTTCTGCTCGAGCCACGACGAGTAGTTCCCACGCCATGGAATGCCATGGCCGCGGTCGAGTTCGAGGATCCAACCGGCGACATTGTCGAGGAAATAGCGGTCGTGGGTGACGGCGATGACGGTGCCGGGATATTCCTTGAGGTGGCGTTCGAGCCACCCCACCGTGAGATCGTCGAGGTGGTTGGTGGGCTCATCGAGAAGGAGGATGTCGGGCTGTTGGATGAGCAACCGGCACAGGGCGACCCGTCGCCGTTCTCCACCCGAAAGGGTGTCCACCACAGCGTCGGCCGGGGGACAGCGGAGGGCGTCCATGGCGAGTTCGAGGCGAGAATCCAGCTCCCAGGCGCCCATGGCCTCGATCTTGTCCTGGACCTCGGCTTGCCGGTCGAGGACCTTCTGCATCTCATCGTCGTCCATGGGTTCGGAAAACTTGTCGGCAAGGGCGTCGAATTCGGCGAGCAGGCCCTTGGCCACCGAGGCGC
>CAZLUL010000668.1:0-1005 GCA_964562635.1 uncultured Fibrobacteraceae bacterium
CCAGGCGCTGCGCCGTCGATTCTTCGCCGAGCGCGCTGACGGTCATCAGGCGTTTCGCCGCGCCGCCGGACAGGAACGTATTGATGCACGAGCCGCCGCTCAACAGCCCTTCACCCCGAGCGGCAACCATCTCCTCCAGGCGTCTCAAATCGGCCGGATCGCTGACCACCCGCACCTTGCGACTGGACCGATCATACCAGCGGTAGCCCGGCACATTTTCGCGATTGCCGTAGAAAAATCCCGCCTGCACCGCCGGCGTATTGGAAGGGATGCCGCAATGCCACCCGTGCAGTTGGTGACTGCCCTTGGCCAACATGGCCGTCAAGGCCGGCATACGGCCACGGTGCATCGCCGTGCGCAGACTCGGCAGGCTCAGACCATCGATCTGCAGAATGAGCAAGCCGCGCAGGGGCTTGCGCTCGGGTCGCGGACCAAACAGCCGCCCGAACCGATAAATCACGGTCTGATAAAAGGCATAGGCTTCATCCAGCCCCAGCCAGCCGGTGATGCTGGTGGAAATGGCCGTGATGATCAGCGCTCCAACCAGAGCCTCGCCATAGTTGGTGATGATGAAAGCCTGGTCGAACTTGGCACTCAGATAGAGGATCAACCCGTTAAAGAGCAGGGTCGGAAAACCCAGGGTCAGGGAATTCAGGGGCAGGGTCAGAAACAGCAACAGTGGCCGCAAGACGATCAGCAGCGCCGCAAAAATCAGGGGCAACCGCAGAGCGGCCACCCACCAGTGCCTCACCGTTGTGTCGAAGTGGAAACCGGGCAACAGTGAGGTGGCCAGCAGCATGGCCAGGATCGTCACGATCCAGACCAGCACATAACGCCCCAGAATGCCCCAGAAAGTTCTCGCGATGTTCCCCCTTGTTTCATCCACTGCCGGGCTTCAGCATCACCCGGAACACATGATCCCGGGACCGATCAGCCGCTCGCCGCGGCCCGCAGGCGCTGCACCGTGCGGCGCGCGCCCATCAACTCCATCACCTCGAAGATGCC
>CAZLUL010000669.1:0-1004 GCA_964562635.1 uncultured Fibrobacteraceae bacterium
ATGGCCCTTCCCGCCTTAAGCGCTGTTTCGCAATCCAACGGATATTGGTTGGCAACACCACGGATGCCATCGGTTCCGAATAGTTTGCCCAATAATTTAACTCCTTAAGGATGAAATCGGCTATAAGTTTGCTCGCTATCGCGATTCAGCCTCCGAATAGCCAAATCGCAAAATCGTTTGTCGCAATTTTTTGAAACGCTCTATCATTAGTTATAAAGCCCTTGGCCCCAGACTCCAGAGCGGTTGCTGCATGGATGGCGTCGGGAGTGCGCAATCCATAGCCGGCGCGTAACCGGGCTGCGGCAGTCGAAATCTCTGTCGTTAACGGTATGACCGTGAGATTGGGAAAGTGTGAAAGAATCCGGACAATCGTTTGTGCACGCTGCTTTTCGCCGGAACGAAAAGCCGGGACCAGAAGCTCGGCAAAGACCAGCGAGGAGAATACCGCCGAAATTTCTCCGGCTTCGATCCGCTGGAAAAGAGCCTTTGCGTGTCGATAGTAATGAGGATGACGTTCGAGAAAATAGATCAGTGTGACGGTGTCAAGAGCGTAAATCTGCTCTTGAGGAAGTTTTTCAGGCCTTAACTCCACAGGTCCCGCGCCTGGTCAAGCTCTTCTTCGTATCGCCGCCAAATGTCGGAACCGCATGCATCAAGAGCTTCGGTGGCCGAAACAGCCGCTTTTCGGATAATGATTTCATTTTCTTTTGTGGTAATTTCCAGTTCGTCTCCCGGCTGAATTTTCAATCTCTTTCGAATGGCCACCGGAAGAACAATTTGTGATTTACTGCTAAGTTTGGCTAACGGCATATCCGCCCCCCTTTTGTCTTACTTCAAAGTAAAGCGATATTTCCGCGGAGTCAAGTGTTTAACCTGTTGTGCTTCTTCTGCAAGGGGAAGCCAGCTGCATAAACCTTTCGTAAATCGAACCCGTAGCCAAGCAAGCTACCGGATCGCCGGAAACAACGCCAGCATCCGCCCGGTTACCTCATCAACGATCTGTT
>CAZLUL010000670.1:0-1000 GCA_964562635.1 uncultured Fibrobacteraceae bacterium
ATTTCATCCCGATGGAATAAAGGCAACAAAGATTCCATTGGACAGGTTGGGCAGGAAGGGCAGGCACCGATTACACAGATATTTTGTGTCTTTTCCGCAAAACGGAAATAGGGGACAGGCGAAAAATGCTCTAATGTCAAGCGTTTCGCATAAATATGTCAGCGGCCAGAAGGAATGAACAACGTTGTGAAAGATTGACAAGTGATTGTATATCGATGCCGAATTTGGAATGCGGAATCCGTATTCGCAAATCACCCTTGACCATAAACTGGTGTTTGCCCCCTGAATAAGAAGGAAATATATAACAGGCGCAGATTACGCAGATTTTCTTATACGTCTCAAGATTTTTTATTAAAAAACATAAATATTGCATCTCATGAACGCAAATGTTATATTGGATTGAATTTAAAAATGTTTGAAATTATAAGGAATTAGTCATTAAGGAGGTATCTTATGGATGCCATAACAATCAATCAGGCAAAACAGAATATAGACGGGTTAATTGAGCAGGTAATAGCGGATGCTGAACCGACTATCATCTGCGATGACAAAGGACAAAAAGTGGTCCTTTTGTCATTTGACGAATTTAATTCCTGGCAAGAAACACTGTATTTGCTTTCAAATCCGGCGAATGCAGCCTATTTGCGCAGATCTATTCAAGAGGACGAATCCGGGAAAGCAATTGAGCGGGAACTGATTGAGTCATGAAAATCGCCTTTACCGAAGCTGGTTGGGAAGATTATCTCTGGTTTCAGCAAAATGACCGCAAACGTTTAAAACGAATAAACGCCTTGATCAAAGACACCATTAGAAACCCATTTGAAGGATTGGGCAAACCCGAACCTCTGAAGTCTGAATTATCAGGGTATTGGTCCCGGAGGATTACTTCTGAACACCGGCTCGTTTATCGTTCATCGAAAACAGCACTTGTTATTATTTCATGTAGGTATCATTACTACAAATAACAGCCAAGCTTATTTTCTTGGGGCTTCCTCCCTTG